>NZ_JAAGNX010000052.1 GCF_010500615.1 Oceanipulchritudo coccoides | reverse complement strand
TAAAAGCGTCATCGGGTGAAATGACGCTTACAAATGATTTAAATGACTAAAATTGGCTGCTCGGGCAGGATTTGAACCTGCGACCAAGTGGTTAACAGCCACCTGCTCTACCGCTGAGCTACCGAGCAATAAAAGTTAAAGAACGTCCGGCAACCAAGTGGTTAATCCCGCTACGCGGGACTCTACCGCTGAGCTACCGA
>NZ_JAAGNX010000051.1 GCF_010500615.1 Oceanipulchritudo coccoides | reverse complement strand
CTGCGGCGTCAATTGGCCCCGGACCTGTGGCATTTGTTGCATATCCGGCGGTTACCGCGAGGCTTTGCTTTTGATCCAGCGCCCCAGATAGATCACAGGCCAGCGCAGCACGGACATACCCGCCGCCAGTACCAGCATGCCGAACCACGGCCCGTGCTGCCAGGTGACAAACCCAAGGATCGGGATACCCACGGCGATCAGGATA
>NZ_JAAGNX010000050.1 GCF_010500615.1 Oceanipulchritudo coccoides | reverse complement strand
TGCCATTGCCGGTGAGACACTGGCGGAGGCACAAAAGCATGTGGAGCAAAACCTTGGTGTGGCACTGCAGCCGGGAGGGACGCATGACGTGTTTGCCACCCACAATGCTCTTTTGGGTTTGGAAGACGGACTATATCTGGAGGCAATTGCCACAAATCCTGACGCAGCGCAGCCGCAACGCCCGCGTTGGTTTGACCTGGACCGTTT
>NZ_JAAGNX010000049.1 GCF_010500615.1 Oceanipulchritudo coccoides | reverse complement strand
GGGTCTATACCACCGATCCCCGGGTCAGTGAGAAAGCGCGCAAGCTTGACAAGATCGCCTTTGAAGAAATGCTTGAACTTGCCTCTCTGGGGGCCAAGGTCCTGCAAACCAGATCTGTCGAACTTGCGATGCGCTATAAGGTAAAGCTGAGAGTGCTCAGCAGTTTTGAGGAACAATCTGACACGGCGGGAACGCTGGTCTGCGATGAGG
>NZ_JAAGNX010000048.1 GCF_010500615.1 Oceanipulchritudo coccoides | reverse complement strand
GTTGCGCAGGCCCGCGCAGTGTCCGACCATCAGCCACGCGTGCGGGCGCAGGACGGCGATATGGTCGGTGGCGGTTTTTGCGTTTGAGGGTCCCACACCGATGTTCACCAGAGTGATCCCCGATCCGTCCGCCCGCTTGAGGTGATAGGTCGGCATCTGGGGCGTCTTCAGGCTGGGGGCCAGCGGCGCGTCCGCCTGTGTGATCTCGACATTGTCGGTCGAGACAAAGGAGG
>NZ_JAAGNX010000047.1 GCF_010500615.1 Oceanipulchritudo coccoides | reverse complement strand
ACCGAGCAATAAAAGTTAAAGAACGTCCGGCAACCAAGTGGTTAATCCCGCTACGCGGGACTCTACCGCTGAGCTACCGAGCAATAAAAGTTAAAAGAACGTCCGGTGACCTTGTGGTTAATCCCGCTACGCGGGACTCTACCGCTGAGCTACCGAGCAATAAAAGTTAAAAGAACGTCCGGTGACCAAGTGGTTAATCCCGCTATGCGGGACTCTACCGCTGAGCTACCGAGCAAT
>NZ_JAAGNX010000046.1 GCF_010500615.1 Oceanipulchritudo coccoides | reverse complement strand
AGCCCAGGTTGAGGGTTCCGCAACGCCGAACCCGATGCCTGGGTATGAATGTGAATGGGGACGTATGTGAATGGGGATGTATATGAATGGATATGAAAATTGAATTTGATGAACGATATGTTTGGGATTGATGAAGATTACCCAGGTTGGGGATTGACGATGTCCCGCGGCCCTTCCGATTACCCAGGCATCCGGCCCCGCGATGCGGGCCCGTCAACCTGGGCTAGATAGAACAACCCTTCGGGTTGAG
>NZ_JAAGNX010000045.1 GCF_010500615.1 Oceanipulchritudo coccoides | reverse complement strand
TATCTAGCCTAGGTTGAGGGTTCCGCAACGCGGAACCCGATGCCTGGGTATGAATGTGAATGGGGACGTATATGAATGGATATGAATATGAATGGATATGAAAATTGAATTTGATGAACGATATGTTTGGGATTGATGAAGATTGCCCAGGTTTGGGATTGACGATGTCCCGCGGCCCTTCCGATTACCCAGGCATCCCAAATGGCCCAACGGGCCGCAATATCTAGCCTAGGTTGAGGGTTCCGCAACGCGGAA
>NZ_JAAGNX010000044.1 GCF_010500615.1 Oceanipulchritudo coccoides | reverse complement strand
CATCGATATCATCCGCTACGACGAAGACCCAAAATCCGCGCTCATGGCCGAAGACTGGAGCAAGGATCACCCGCGCGCGGTGGACGAGGCGGATTATGTACCCCCTGCAGCGTCCGATGATCCGTCCCTGACCGAGGTCCAGGCCGAAGCTATTCTGAACATGCGCCTGCGCTCGCTGCGCCGCCTCGAAGAGATGGAGTTGTTGCGCGAACAATCCGCCCTGATGGAAGAACGCGCGCAGATCGAAGACCTGCTCGATAGC
>NZ_JAAGNX010000043.1 GCF_010500615.1 Oceanipulchritudo coccoides | reverse complement strand
TTGTCCGAGCGACGGGTGTGCCGGGTTCTGGGTCAACACCGATCTACTCAGAGACGGTTGCCAGCGGGGCGTGCGGATGAGGCGCGCCTGGTGGCCGACATGATCGAGTTGACCCGCCAGTATGGACGCTATGGCTATCGCCGGATTGCCGCTCTGCTGAGGGATGCAGGTTGGCAGGTGAACGACAAGCGCGTCGAACGGCTATGGCGGCGCGAGGGGCTTAAAGTACCAACGAAACAGCCGAAGAAAGCGCGGCTCTGGCTCAATGA
>NZ_JAAGNX010000042.1 GCF_010500615.1 Oceanipulchritudo coccoides | reverse complement strand
GCCCGAACGGCAGAGGAGACCCCGACGCCGCCCACGGCAAGTCCGGACAGGCCGACCAGTACCAGAAACGCGCCAAGGCGGTCGACAAATTCGGAGACGCCGGGTGCGCCGTTGCGTGCATCCGTCCAGCGCACGCCTTTCTCGGCGAAGACGCGCGCGGCTTCCTGCGCTATGCTGGCGAGCTGAGTATCTGGGGGCAGATCCAGCCGGTACTTCGTCGAAAACAGCGTGCCCGGAGCCAGTAGAGAAGCTTGAGCAAGGCTTTGTGTCA
>NZ_JAAGNX010000041.1 GCF_010500615.1 Oceanipulchritudo coccoides | reverse complement strand
GACGCAGATCCGATGATTAAGTTGAGTATGATTTTTTGGGCTCTTTTTTTGGGCTCGGTGGCTTTTGCGGAAAGCGTCGTGCCGACGCGGACGATCAGGGCTGATGCGGAAATTGGTGCAAAAGATGTAACGCTAAAAGAGGTTTCAAATCCTAGCGCTTACACCCGTTTGGCAGATGTTATCGGGCAGGAGGCGCGGGTCACGCTGTATGCAGGGCGTCCCATTCTTTTCGATGACATCGGGCCGCCGGCCGTGGTCGCACGCAATCAAATTG
>NZ_JAAGNX010000040.1 GCF_010500615.1 Oceanipulchritudo coccoides | reverse complement strand
GTCCCCATTCACATTCATACCCAGGCATCGGGTTCGGCGTTGCGGAACCCTCAACCTGGGCTAGATATTGCGGCCCGTTGGGCCATTTGGGATGCGGTGGTGTATATCAGAACATCAATTGGGATACCCAGAACCCAACCCATCGGCATAGCATGAAGGGTTGTCGTCACGGTTTTCACAATCTCAACCCGAAGGGTTGTTCTATCTAGCCCAGGTTGACGGGCCCGCATCGCGGGGCCGGATGCCTGGGTAATCGGAAGGGCCGCGGGACATCGTC
>NZ_JAAGNX010000039.1 GCF_010500615.1 Oceanipulchritudo coccoides | reverse complement strand
CGAGGTCGAATTGGACTGTATCTGCCATAGGTCAGGCTCCTTAAGCGGCGTCGGCCGCCATTTTTTCAGCTTTCGCTTTCACTTCTTCGATGCCACCAACCATGTAGAAGGCGCCTTCGGGCAGGTGGTCATATTCACCGGCCACAACTGCTTTGAAGGATTCAATGGTTTCGGTCAAAGGCACCTGCACACCGTCAGAGCCGGTAAAGACTTTCGCCACGTCAAACGGCTGGCTCAGGAAACGCTGGATTTTCCGCGCGCGTGCAACGGTCAGCTTGTCC
>NZ_JAAGNX010000038.1 GCF_010500615.1 Oceanipulchritudo coccoides | reverse complement strand
TGGACTGGTGACCTTTCGGGACGGTCGCGTGACGTTTCACGACTATGGTGGCTTGGTGGACCTTGCCGAGTTCGATCCGGCATATCTGGACCAGACCGGACCGCTCCTGAAGTGAGAGGACCGCCCTCCCTATTCGGCAGGCGGCCCCGTTGATCACGTCAGACGCTGGTTGTCACGCAAGCGCATGCTTCGCGGCATCGAGTTCCTTGTTGGTCTCGGCGTCGTTCTTCGCCGTGTTCGCCTTCTCGGCTGCCTGGTAGTGCTTCAGCGCTGCATCCTTCTT
>NZ_JAAGNX010000037.1 GCF_010500615.1 Oceanipulchritudo coccoides | reverse complement strand
TCGACCTCGCCTATTCCAACATGAACGAGAAGCGCGTCGAAAAAGCATGGATCGACATCATTTTCGAAAATCCGGAGATGAACCAGATCACGCTGCGGGATCTGACATTCAGCCGTCGTCCACGCGCACAGTTATGACGAAAGGCGCCCCATGTCCGAGCTGACGTTGACCAAGACACGAATGCAGTCAGGCGTCTGGCAGGGCGTGATCACGGGGTGCACGCAAACACCGCGGATTTCGGTAACGTATCTTGATAGTCCCTTACCGGATATCACACTGACCAAAGCCCGGGATGA
>NZ_JAAGNX010000036.1 GCF_010500615.1 Oceanipulchritudo coccoides | reverse complement strand
TACAGTCTTGAAGTGGAGTACTGGCCAATCCTCGACCCGACAGGGCTGGGCGAAAACCGCGACGCGAAACTGGCCAGCTACCGCCAGGCGCGCGATCAGATCAAAGAGCGGTTGATTGAACGTTTCGGTCCGCCCACTGAAATGATCTAAGTGTGCGCCGTTATCAAAGCGTGACCCAAAGTTGGAATAGCAGCCCCGCCAGAAAAGCGCCCCCAAGCGAGATGGCGATGTAAAGCGCAAAGACATGCGGTCGCACCAGCGCCCAGACCGCAATCGCCGCCGGCAGTGACGTCACGC
>NZ_JAAGNX010000035.1 GCF_010500615.1 Oceanipulchritudo coccoides | reverse complement strand
CAGCCCTCCGAAACCTGCTCTTGGCGCGCGTTCAAAGCACCAAACATGCAGACTCGGGCGACGCTCCCAGATGCATGAGTCGGGGGCCGGGCGCGACCGCCAAGATGCCCACTTCGGTGCTTCGATTTGAGCCGCGTTCGGGAGGCTCCCCATCCGATTTGCACGCTGTGACAGGCCGCTTTGCGCGACGCGTTCGCTTGCCCTGCACAAGACGCACGCGCCGCCGCATGCTGCTCGACATGGCACCGTCACGCCCATCAGCAACGCGCACCGAACCGGCCTTGCCGGTCGATGCCGCG
>NZ_JAAGNX010000034.1 GCF_010500615.1 Oceanipulchritudo coccoides | reverse complement strand
GGCATTGCAGGAAATCATCGTCGCCATCCTGCTGGTCGCCATCTTCGGATTTGGACCGCTGGCAGGGTTCCTGACCCTTTCCTTCGCCACAATCGGCTTTTTGTCCAAGCTGTTGGCAGAAGACATTGAATCCATGGACAAGGTGCAGGCTGAAGCCATCAAAGCCTCCGGTGCCCGCTGGATGCAATGGATCAACTACGGCGTGCAGCCGCAGGTCATGCCGCGTCTGGTGGGGCTGTCCATGTACCGGATCGACATCAATTTCCGCGAAAGTGCCATCCTCGGTCTGGTCGGCGCAGGCGGG
>NZ_JAAGNX010000033.1 GCF_010500615.1 Oceanipulchritudo coccoides | reverse complement strand
CACCATAGCTTACAAACGGAAGCGTCATACCCTTGGCCGGCAACAGCCGCACCGCGACACCCATGTTGATCATGGCCTGCACACCCAACATACAGGCAAGTCCGGTCCCCGCGAGACGGATAAACGGATCACGCTCTCGTACCAGCCGCATCAGGGAGCGCACAACCACAGTGGCGTAAAGAGCGATCACCACAAGTACAAGGATCAGCCCGTATTCCTCTGCCGCAACCGCGATAATGAAATCCGTATGCGCGTCGGGCAGCGACCACTTGACCTGTCCCTCGCCCACGCCGACACCGAAAAAACCGCCGG
>NZ_JAAGNX010000032.1 GCF_010500615.1 Oceanipulchritudo coccoides | reverse complement strand
ACCAGGATCGACTTCTCCGGACGCTCTCGATGAAACCAGTCCCGCATATCCGTAAGATAGTCGAGCTTCTGACCAAATTTCTCATTGACCGCCCGATCCGCCACATCCCCTCCGGCAGGCACATAAAAGTTGTGAACCGTAACGCCGTTTTCCAACCGTCCCGCCACATGCCGCGCATGGCCCAAATCGGCAAAATCCTGTGATCCGGCCTCCTCCATCGGAAGCTTCGACAGGATCGCCACACCATTGTAACCCTTCTGACCGCGCGCCACCGCATATCCGTACCCCGCCTGCGCAAAAACCTCGAGCGGGATCTTTTCAACCGGGC
>NZ_JAAGNX010000031.1 GCF_010500615.1 Oceanipulchritudo coccoides | reverse complement strand
CGCGGCGGAAACCGGGGCGGCCCTTGATGCTTTGGTGGCAAGCGGCAAAATCCGAGCCGCCGGGGTGTCGAACTTTCGCCCCTGGGACTGGGACCTGTTGCAGGCCAACATGACTAATCCGCTGGCGACAAACCAAATCGAGCTAAGCCTTTCGGCGCGGCAAAGCTATACAAACGGCGATCTGGCGCATGCCCAGCAGCATCACATCAGGCCCATGGCATGGTCTCCGCTGGGCGGCGGTAGCCTGATGACCGAACCCTCTGCCGTTGCGGGGAAACTGGACACCGTGGCCCAGGCACAGGGCGTGGATCGCGCCGCCGTCGCGGTTGCATGGT
>NZ_JAAGNX010000030.1 GCF_010500615.1 Oceanipulchritudo coccoides | reverse complement strand
TCGCTTCGATGGCCTGCAGGGCGGATTGATCGACAACGCGGCTGTCGGCAAAATCCACAATCACTTCAGACGGATCGCCCGCGACATCGAAGAGTTCCGCAAAACCGTCGGAGGATCCAAAAAACAATGGCCCCTGCACCTGATAGACTTTCGCACCTTCGGGCGTTCTGTAGGTCTTGGCGTGTATCCGCCGAGCGTTGTTCCAGGCATAGGCCAGCGCGCTGACTATCACGCCGACCACCACAGCAACCGCCAAATCCTCCATCACGGTGACGACCGTCACCAGAACGATCACAAAGGCATCCGTCAACGGCACCTTGCGCAGGATCATAAGTGAATTCCACGCGAATGTGCCG
>NZ_JAAGNX010000029.1 GCF_010500615.1 Oceanipulchritudo coccoides | reverse complement strand
CGTTAAATTGTGGCGTAAGTTGCTGAAAATATGATGTTAAATCTCGATTTGAGTCGCGTGTTGCGCTGCCGTGAGACGCTGTTGCTGCGCGGTAAAGCGCGTCACCTGCGCGACAGCATGCCGCCGGACTGCCGGGTGATCTTGCCGTCCATTTCCAGATCCAGCAGGGCGGGAGCCGCCTCGGAGGCGCAGACGGCCAGATCACGGATCAACTGATCCTCTGCCAAGGGTGCAGGGCTCAACCGGGCAATGATCCGTTCGTGCAACTTGGCCGTTTTGCGTAGATTTCGGGCGGCGTCGCTCTTCGGCTGTTTAGGCGGGACTGGCCGTTGGGGCGGTGTCTCGGGCAGATCGCACA
>NZ_JAAGNX010000028.1 GCF_010500615.1 Oceanipulchritudo coccoides | reverse complement strand
GGCTGCTGACGGGCAATGTGCTGAACGCGCTCTTCACGCCTTACGGGCAGTTTTTTGCGATCAAGCTTGGTGTTTTCCTTGCGATTATGGCCTTTGCCGCATGGAATAAGCTGCGCCTGACGCCTGCATTGCTTCGTCAAGAGTCGGGTGCTGGTTCGCGTCTGCGTAGAAGCATTCGAATGGAAGCCGCACTTGTTTCTCTGATCCTCTTGACGACCGCAACCCTGACCACTGTCAGCGCACCCGAGGCTGCAAATCAAACCACCCGTGCCGCTGGCGAAGGTCAAATCACGAAAATAAACAAGGGAGGTTTCCTATGAAACCTATCACACGCCGGACCTTTGGACGTGGAATGTTTGCC
>NZ_JAAGNX010000027.1 GCF_010500615.1 Oceanipulchritudo coccoides | reverse complement strand
ACGCTTTTATTATGTCCGAATACTTTGTCTATGTCTTGGAGAATCAAAAAGGCCGACTCTACATCGGTCAGACTGACAACCTCGAACGCCGGCTGAGCCAGCATAATTCTCCAGAGGGCAAAAACCATCTGGGAAAGTATACCCACAAGAACGGGCCATGGCACCTCCTGGGATTTGAAGAGTTCCCGAGCCGATCAATGGCGATGATCCGTGAGGGCGAACTCAAATCTTGGAAATCGCCAACAAAACTGCGTGCAGTGTTTGGCACCTCAGCGGTAGAGTCCCGACAGGGTCGGGATTAACCACTTGGTCGCAGGTTCAAATCCTGCCCGAGCAGCCAATTTTAGTCATTTAAATCATTTG
>NZ_JAAGNX010000026.1 GCF_010500615.1 Oceanipulchritudo coccoides | reverse complement strand
CAAATGATTTAAATGACTAAAATTGGCTGCTCGGGCAGGATTTGAACCTGCGACCAAGTGGTTAATCCCGACCCTGTCGGGACTCTACCGCTGAGTTGCCAAACACTGCACGCAGTTTTGTTGGCGATTTCCAAGATTTGAGTTCGCCCTCACGGATCATCGCCATTGATCGGCTCGGGAACTCTTCAGATCCCAGGAGGTGCCATGGCCCGTTCTTGTGGGTATACTTTCCCAGATGGTTTTTACCCTCTGGAGAATTATGCTGGCGCAGCCGGCGTTCGAGGTTGTCAGTCTGACCGATGTAGAGTCGGCCTTTTTGATTCTCCAAGACATAGACAAAGTATTCGGACATAATAAAAGCGT
>NZ_JAAGNX010000025.1 GCF_010500615.1 Oceanipulchritudo coccoides | reverse complement strand
CATCCAGATAAAGAGCGGCAACGCCGTCAGCGTCCAGCTTGAGGATGACGCCCAGATCGTCGTGATCATCGTGTCGCCGACTGGACGAGACGTGAACAACTCCATTCCGACCCAGGCCACACCCATAAGCGCAAGGCCGACCCATACGCCCGATCCTAACAGCAGGAAAAGGACGAACAGAAAAAGGCTAATCGCATAAAATTCTTCCATGGCCCTACTCCGCGTGGCTTTGGTCGACAAGGTCGCGCGTGATGCGATGGTCGCCCTTGAAAATAACGTGGATCAGATGGTCAGTAAGAGCGATTGCAAGAATACCCCCACCGATGACCATCACGGATTGCGGTATCCAAAGCGGAGTCGCGTCT
>NZ_JAAGNX010000024.1 GCF_010500615.1 Oceanipulchritudo coccoides | reverse complement strand
GGTTCTTCTGGAAGTACTGCTCGACCTTCGACAGCACAGCCGAAGGCAATATCGGGCCGGTTTCCGAAGCGCTGATGGCTGATCTGGGCGCGTCCCAGACCATCTACTGTCCCGCTTTTCCCGAAAACGGCCGCGCGATTTTCATGGGTAACCTGTTTGTTGGGCAACAGCCTCTGGCTGAAAGCCCCATGAAGGATCATCCGCTGACGCCCATGCGTGACAGCAACCTGATGCGCCTGCTTGCGCCGCAGGTCCGTGGCGCGGTGGGGCTTGTTGACAGGCTGACCGTCGCCAAAGGCGCAGACGCTGTACGCGCAGCACTCGACGCTTTGCAAAGTGACGGCGTGGCGCATGTGGTGACCGATGCCGTGGCTGATGA
>NZ_JAAGNX010000023.1 GCF_010500615.1 Oceanipulchritudo coccoides | reverse complement strand
TCCCGACGACGCTTGTGGCGGCGACCCTTGGGGTTTGGTTGTTTTATGTGCAGCATCAGTTCGAGGTGACCCATTGGGACCAGCCCGAGGCATGGGATGTGCATGATGCCGCACTGCACGGGTCTTCGCATTATGTGATGCCGGGCTGGCTGCAATGGTTTACGGCCAACATTGGCATTCACCACGTGCATCATCTGTACAGCCGTATTCCGTTTTACAGGCTTACCGAAGTGTTGCGCGATCACAAGGTGCTGGCGGAGGCGCAGCGGTTGAGCATTGCTGAAAGCATCGCCTGCGCGCGGCTCCACCTTTGGGACGAAAAGCAGCGTCGCCTGCTCAGCTTTGCCGAGGCGCGGCGGACCTACGCCGCGGCCTGAGCCGCATA
>NZ_JAAGNX010000022.1 GCF_010500615.1 Oceanipulchritudo coccoides | reverse complement strand
TCCACCAGTTCACCCTCGGCCCGGAATGTGCGCAGCAACCCACCCGCAGGGGCCCGTACCCAGGAGGAGGACCGGCACAAATAGGGCTGCGCCTTTGCCCGTGCGATGCCCTTGGCGGGCAACATGTTCAGACCGCGCAGTACCCGAAGAATGCCCGCAACGCCCGCGCGCACGGCGATCTCGTCAAACCTCAATCCCTCGCCGGCCTCATAGAGCAAGACAGGTGTGCCGCGCTCTGCCGCCTCGGCGCGCAGGGATCCCTCGCGCAAGGGCGAGGTCAGAACGACAGGCGCGCCAAAGGACATGGCCATATGCGCTGTTACCGGATCTTTGGGCGAAATGCGGATCTGAGGCAGGTTCGTGCGGTGGATCGCCGCTGAATGCAGGTCGATCCCGCAATCGCACCGCAGCACGACTTCGTTCAGAAAGATA
>NZ_JAAGNX010000021.1 GCF_010500615.1 Oceanipulchritudo coccoides | reverse complement strand
TGCGCGGGTAGATGAATGGCTGGCCGATTGTATATTTATAGGCCATCGCCGCAATCGTTGGCATCTTCGCAATCAGGCGGATTGAAGCGACTTCGCGCTGCCATGGATCGTGGATGTCGGTGCTGTCATGATAGAACGCGGACATGGCCCCCACGACACCGACCATAACAGCCATCGGATGCGCATCACGGCGGAACCCGCGGAAGAAGTTCATCATCTGCTCGTGCAGCATCGTATGGTTGGTCACGCGGCTTTCAAAGTCTTCAAGCTGTGCGGGAGAGGGCAGCTCTCCGTAAAGGAGCAGGTAGCACACTTCGAGATAGTGCGATTTCTCGGCCAGCTGGTCGATTGGATAGCCGCGATGCAAAAGCTCGCCCTTGCCACCGTCGATAAAAGTTATTGTGCTGTCACAGCTCGCGGTTGACGTAAAGCCGGGGTCA
>NZ_JAAGNX010000020.1 GCF_010500615.1 Oceanipulchritudo coccoides | reverse complement strand
GCGCAAGTAGCCCATGTGCCAAGCTGTTGCAGGCGCTGGGCGGTTTGAAAAGGCTTAAAGCACGTAGCGGCTGACATCGGTGGATTTCGTCAGCTCACGAAGGTTCTTGTCGACAAATTCGGCGTTCACCACGATCTCTTCGCCTGCGCGGTCGGGGGCGGTGAAGCTGAGTTCCTCGAACACCCGCTCCATCACGGTGTAAAGACGCCGCGCGCCGATGTTTTCAACGGATTGGTTCACATCCGCGGCGATCTTTGCAAGTGCCGCGATCCCCTCTTGCGTAAACGAAACCTTGACCTGTTCGGTTCCCATCAGCGCGGTGTATTGTAGGGTCAGTGCGTTGTCGGTTTCCGTCAGGATGCGCACAAAGTCTTCTTCTGTCAGGGCGCGCAACTCGACCCGGATTGGCAGACGGCCCTGAAGTTCCGGTAAGAGATCAGAGGGT
>NZ_JAAGNX010000019.1 GCF_010500615.1 Oceanipulchritudo coccoides | reverse complement strand
GGTTGATCCTCGCAAAGTTTGCTTCGAGCGCGATATAGCGCTGCTCACCAAAGGAGTAGCGGCCAAAAGGCGCAAGGCCAAATGATGAGTTATCTGACCCCAAATAGTCAGGGTAACTTCCAAAGCCTAGGCCGAAATAACTGGGCAGGTAGGTTGGGGTCAAAGAGAGAAATTGTGTGTCGGACAGGGATGCGGTTGCATAAATCGTTAGACACGCTGTGAGGGCGGCACAAGAAGATTTTGAAGTTCTATGCAATGTGGCCCGCCCGACGTATTTTTTCCTTAGACTAGCATGTAACAGCTCTTTACCAAGCAAATAATGCTACTACTCATCGATGCGCTGTTGAGCGCTTCATTTCCTTTTCCGACAACCCTGCAACCACAAGGAAATACTAGCAATGCGTAGGCGACCAAGAAATCCAGAGTATGGCCTTGGAAAGAATGGCTGAAGCT
>NZ_JAAGNX010000018.1 GCF_010500615.1 Oceanipulchritudo coccoides | reverse complement strand
GACTTTATAGTCTGGTTGGAGATCAGGGAGTGCGTTGCGATGGGCGAAACAGTCACATTCATGTTGGACGGGCAGGAAGTTGAGGCCGAGCGCGGCATGACGATCTGGGAAGTGGCACATGGACGTGGCCTTGTGATCCCGCATTTGTGCCACAAGCCCGCGCCGGGGTATCGCCCGGACGGGAATTGCCGCGCATGTATGGTAGAGATCGAAGGAGAACGCACGCTGGCGGCCTCTTGTATTCGCGAACCAGCGGAAGGGATGGTTGTCACGACCGCATCGGCGCGTGCGGAGGGCGCGCGCAAGATGGTGATCGAAATGTTGCTTGCCGATCAGCCAAAGAAGGCGGAGGCGCATGACCAATCGAGCCATTTGTGGGAGATGGCCGCGCTGAATGCTGTGGAAGAGAGCCGGTTTCCCAAGCTGGAGGAGGGGCGCATTCCGTTGCTGGATGA
>NZ_JAAGNX010000017.1 GCF_010500615.1 Oceanipulchritudo coccoides | reverse complement strand
TGATCCTCCCCCTTTGAATCGGTCCGCCCCTATAGTTAGGAAACGGAGGATCAAAAATGGGAATCAAACGACATAAGCCGGAAGAGATTGTCACGAAGCTGCGGCAGGTTGAGGTGCTGTGCGGTCAGGGAATGCCGCGTATCGATGCAATCCGTCACGTGCAGATAACTGAGCAGACGTTCTATCGCTGGCGTAAGCAATATGGCGGTATGGGAACCGACCAACTGAAGGAACTCAAACGTCTTCAGAAGGAGAATGACCGGTTGCGCAGAGCGGTTTCGGATTTGACCCTGGACAAGTTGATCCTGTCGGAAGCCGCACGGGGAAACTTCTGAGCCCCTCTCGCCGCAGGGCCTGTATCGATCACATCCGCAGCTCAATGCAGTTGTCCGAGCGACGGGTGTGCCGGGTTCTGGGTCAACACCGATCTACTCAGAGACGGTTGCCAGCGGGGCGTGCGGATGAGGCGCGCCTGGTGGC
>NZ_JAAGNX010000016.1 GCF_010500615.1 Oceanipulchritudo coccoides | reverse complement strand
TTCGAGGCGCGCTGGTGCAAGGATGCCGATGTGGCAGTGATTGGCGGTGGTAACTCGGCGGGGCAGGCGGCGATGTTTCTGGCCCGCACCGCGCGGCATGTGCATGTGCTGGTGCGCCGCGACAGCCTGGCCGACACGATGTCGGATTACCTGTTGCAGCGTTTGCGGTCGCATCCGCGGATCACGGTGCACAGCCGCACGGAAGTGACGGCGCTGCATGGTGATGGGCATCTTGAGGCGGTTACGATCAGCGACCGCATGGCCGGCCAGGCGTGGCGGTTGAAGACGCAGGCGCTTTTCGTGATGGCAGGGGCTGCGCCCAACACCAGCTGGCTGTCAGGCTTGATTGCGCTGGATGACAAGGGGTTTGTACTGACCGGTGGTACAGTCGGCGGGCGCAGCGCTTATGAGACCTCTTGCGCGGGGGTTTTTGCCGTCGGCGACGTGCGTGCGGGATCGGTCAAGCGGGTGGCTTCTGCGGTCGGGGAGGGGTC
>NZ_JAAGNX010000015.1 GCF_010500615.1 Oceanipulchritudo coccoides | reverse complement strand
TGGCATCGGCATTCTGCTGCAGACCCGGCAGGTCAAAAAGATGATCTCTTCCTACGTTGGCGAGAACGCCGAGTTTATGCGCCAGTATCTGTCAGGTGAGTTGGAACTGGAGTTCAACCCGCAAGGCACATTGGCCGAGCGGATGCGCGCAGGTGGCTGTGGCATCCCGGGTTTTTACACCAAAACCGGCGTCGGCACGGTGATCGCCGATGGTAAGGAACACAAAGACTTTGACGGTGAGACCTATATTCTCGAGCGCGGGATTGTAGCAGATTTGTCCATTGTCAAAGCGTGGAAAGCGGATGCGACAGGCAATCTGGTGTTCCGCAAGACTGCGCGCAACTTCAACCCGCCAGCTGCAATGTGCGGCAAAATCTGCGTCGTGGAAGTGGAAGAGATCGTGCCGACCGGCAGCCTTGATCCGGACAGCATCCATCTGCCCGGTATCTACGTGCATCGATTGATTCAAGGCGAACATGAAAAGCGTATCGAACAGCGGACAACACGTGCCGCCTAGGGCAATCATTTATGGCTG
>NZ_JAAGNX010000014.1 GCF_010500615.1 Oceanipulchritudo coccoides | reverse complement strand
GACTGGTGCAGCACGAAGACCGGTATATCCGATGCGATGGCATCAAGCTCGTCCCGGGTCGGGTGGCGCTGTTCGACTAGTTGCGAATCGTCGTAGCCAAAGCCGAGTATCAGGCCGGCACGTTGCACACGGTCGCCGAAAGTCTCGGCGTAGGTGCGCATGATGCGTTGCAGGTCAGGGATCGAGTTGACTTCGCCGTCGGGCGCGGGGAGCAGGTTGGCCGAGAGAGCCTGCACGCCGATCATGAAGACATGGCCATGCGCATCGACAAAGCCGGGCAGCAATGTCCCACCGGCAAGATCGATCATTTGCGTGTCGGCACCACGGTGACGCAGGACGGTGTCTGCCGGTCCGACGGCGATGATCTCTCCGGCTTTCTCGGCGATGGCTTCGGCCCGCATCGCGTCGTCCCGCATTGTCAGGATAGGGCCGCCAAACCAGATTTTGTCCGCAACAGCGGGTGCGCCGGCTGCGGTGCCGGCCTGACTGTGATTGTCGCGAAAGAATTCCCATGCGTCCATGCCAGTGCCGTCCGGCAGGGTGCAGATGCCGCGTTGGCC
>NZ_JAAGNX010000013.1 GCF_010500615.1 Oceanipulchritudo coccoides | reverse complement strand
GGCGGCATCCATCGCGCCATCCGTCTTTCCGGCACCGACAAGCGTGTGCATCTCGTCAATAAAGAGGATCACTTCACCGGCGGCTTCGGTTACCTCGGTCAAAACGGCCTTGAGACGCTCTTCGAACTCACCGCGATACTTCGCGCCGGCAATCAACGCGCCCATATCCAGAGCAAGCAGCCTTTTGTTGCGCAAGGATTCCGGCACATCGCCGTTCACGATCCGCAACGCCAGCCCTTCGGCAATCGCGGTCTTACCAACACCGGGTTCACCGATCAGAACGGGGTTGTTCTTTGTCCGGCGACTCAGAACCTGCATCGCGCGGCGAATTTCCTCATCGCGTCCGATAATCGGATCGATCTTGCCCGCTTCGGCGCGTTCCGTAAGGTCCATCGCGTATTTCTTGAGAGCGTCATATCCGTCTTCAGCCGTGGCGGTGTCCGCCGTACGACCCTTGCGCACGTCATTGATGGCGGCATTCAGGCCCTGTGCAGTAACCTTACCCGCATCCAACGCCGCCTTGGCACCGGATTTGACCATGCAAAGCGCCATCAGCACCCGCTCGACCGGGACAAAGCTGTCGCCCGCCTTTTTGGCAAG
>NZ_JAAGNX010000012.1 GCF_010500615.1 Oceanipulchritudo coccoides | reverse complement strand
CTCGGGCAGAATGGAAGCGATATCGCCACGCGCTTCAAAGATGGGCTGGGCCGCGTCCTTGTTGCCGTTCCAGTCGCCCATCGCCGACAGCCATGAACCGGAGCCCATCATCGCGCTCCAGTTTTCACCATCTTTCCAGAAGCCGTTCAAATCCTCGAACTGGTCCTGATAGACCTCGCCCATATCGTCGACACGGCGGCCGGACTTGCGAAACAAAGAAGACACACCGGTCAGTTCGTAGTTCAACCTTGATCCCAGCCGTGTGTGGGCTTTGCGTTCTGTCGCAATGAACATGTCCTTGAACAAGGCATGAAACACTTCTGGCGGGGGGATATCGCCTGAGTTGGCGTCCCATTCTGCCAGTTCTGTCGTGGTCCGCGGCAGCGTGTCAGACACGATCTGGTTCTCGATCGAGCGGAAAAGCATGTCCGCGATCGGCGCGATGAAGGTGACTAGCACAAAGATCAGCAAAGGCGCGATCAGCATCATCGCGCGTAATTTCTGACGCCGCAGCGCGCGGTTCAGGCTGGCCTTGAGCGGACGGCCATCCGCTGCCAGCATCGGGCCTGTCGCGGCCTCATCCGCGCGGCGGTGTTCGTCCGGTGTCATTGCGCTATCGGTCATTATACGCCCTCCACGACGATGATCGTTCCCTCGGACGCAGCCTGACGGATCTTCATGTTTTCCTGATATTCAGGGT
>NZ_JAAGNX010000011.1 GCF_010500615.1 Oceanipulchritudo coccoides | reverse complement strand
TTTGGCGGGGCAACCCGCCAGATAGGCAGGGCCGCGCAATCGGCCTTGCTTCTGTCCGAGACGGAGGGTTCAGGGGCAACTCTGAATAATTCCTTCCTGAGATGGGAAACGAGAAAATTCCAGCCTTCGGGCGGTTTTGGACTCGGGACCCTGAATTGGACCCGAAACGGGGCGCAGACCATAGCGCCTCTTAACTGAGCCGGGTGGGGAAACCTGCCCAAATTTGGAGTGAAACTGTGGATAGAGCACAAAAAGAACAGTTGGTCGACGAACTCGGCCAGATCTTTGAAAGCTCTGGCGTCGTTGTGGTTAGCCACTACGCCGGTCTGACAGTTGCTGAAATGCAGGACCTGCGCGCGCGTGCACGCGAAGCGGGCGGGTCTGTGCGTGTTGCCAAAAACAGGCTCGCCAAGATCGCCCTTGAGGGCAAGCCATGCGCAAGCATCGCTGACCTTCTGACGGGTATGACCGTTCTGACCTATTCTGAGGACCCTGTGGCCGCGGCCAAGGTTGCTCAGGATTTCGCCAAAGGGAACGACAATTTTGTCATTCTTGGCGGCGCTATGGGTGAGAATGCGTTGGACGCTTCCGGTGTCGAAGCCGTGTCCAAGATGCCATCGCGCGAGGAGCTTATCGCTACCATCGCAGGCATGCTGGGCGCACCTGCTTCGAACATTGCCGGGGCCATTGGCGCACCTGCAAGCAATATCGCATCCATCTTGTCCA
>NZ_JAAGNX010000010.1 GCF_010500615.1 Oceanipulchritudo coccoides | reverse complement strand
CTGATCAGCCCCACCTGAGTGGTCCAGTTTGAATGTTAGTGCATGATCGGCCTGGATGCCATCGGCACGATGGTTTCTGGAGCCGGTGGGCGGTAGCCCAATGCACTGTGGGGTCGTTTGGTATTGTAGTGTTTTCTCCATTTTTCGATGATGATCTGTGCTTCGCGTAGCGAGTAAAAGACCTCGCCGTTGAGCAGTTCATCGCGGAGCCGGGCATTGAAGCTTTCGCAGTATCCGTTCTCCCAAGGCGATCCCGGCTCGATGTAAGCGGTCTTTGCCCCGACGGCTGCAATCCAGTTTCTGACAGCCTCGGCAATGAACTCCGGGCCATTGTCGGACCTAATGTAGCAAGGCACACCACGCAGGATGAACAGATCCGTCAGCGCGTCGATAACCTCGGTCGAGTTCAGTTTCCGCTTCACGCGGATTGCCAGACATTCCCGGCTGTGTTCGTCGAGGATGTTCAGGGTTCGGAACGCTTTCCCGTCATCCGTTCGATGATGCACAAAATCATAGGACCAGACCTGGTTGCGATACTCTGGCCGGAGCCGAACACATGACCCGTCATTGAGCCAGAGCCGCGCTTTCTTCGGTTGTTTCGTTGGCACTTTAAGCCCCTCGCGCCGCCATAGCCGTTCGACGCGCTTGTCGTTCACCTGCCAACCTGCATCCCTCAGCAGAGCGGCAATCCGACGATAGCCATAGCGCCCATACTGGCGGGTCAACTCGATCATGTCAGCCACCAGGCGCGCCTCATCCGCACGCCCCGCTGGCAACCGTCTCTGAGTAGATCGGTGTTGACCCAGAACCCGGCACACCCGTCGCTCGGACAA
>NZ_JAAGNX010000009.1 GCF_010500615.1 Oceanipulchritudo coccoides | reverse complement strand
TGCGGGACTAACCTACCGTTTGCCGTATAGCCGCTTATTTAGGCTTTTTAAATGAGCGTTCTGCGGACAGACCTACCATTCGCCGCATCCCGTGCACGTCGGCAAACAGCGGCGGCGTTGACAGCGCCACTTGGAACGGGCTCTATTACTCTGAGAAAATCGATTAGGCGCCTAAGACACAGCGGAATGATTGTTTAAAGAGGACGCATGGAGAATTATTTATGAAAATCATATTTTCCAGCTTCGGGGTAAGGTCGATTATTGCGAGCGCCACCTCGGTTTGGCTTGTGCTTTTGAGCTCTCAAGTCTTCGCTGCGACCAGCACGAGCAATGATGAGGCCAAGAAATTATGCGTTGCAGAGTTGACTGCGGGTCAATCGGCCACGGAAACCGAAGTTGTGCATGTCCGGCGCCATGACGATGTTCCTTATGTCTACGGCAAGGCGAACTTCGAGGACATTAACGGCCTTCATTTTCGTTGTAAGGTTTGGAAAGAAAAGGTGCGCGAGGTCATGTATCTGGTTAAGGACCCGGAATATGTGAATGGCCGGGCATGGTCGAAAAAACGCCCACATGGGAACACGCATAAGGATGTTGTTCTGGACGAACCGGCTATGTCGCCACCGCCACTCGACCACCCCTCACCACACTTCGTACGGGTCCCAGACTAAGCGTTCGCGGCCCAGCCGTTCTTAGGGTAAGCAATGCCACCCATGCCGCCGCGGGGCGCACCTCGAAAGGTGTACTATTGCGAACACTTGAACAGCGATTGCTTGTGTCGAATACGTTGATGAATTCAGAAAATCCGATACCTGAACCGGCGGCTTTGGGCTC
>NZ_JAAGNX010000008.1 GCF_010500615.1 Oceanipulchritudo coccoides | reverse complement strand
CGTCACTACGCGCATGTGGACTGCCCGGGTCACGCGGACTACGTGAAGAACATGATCACGGGTGCGGCACAGATGGACGGCGCCATTCTGGTTGTGAACGCGGCCGACGGCCCGATGCCCCAGACGCGCGAGCACATTCTGCTGGGCCGTCAGGTTGGCATCCCGACGATGGTTGTTTTCATGAACAAGGTGGATCAGGTTGACGACGAAGAGCTTCTTGAGCTTGTCGAGATGGAAATCCGCGAGCTGCTGTCGTCCTACGACTATCCTGGCGACGACATTCCTGTGATCCCCGGTTCTGCGCTGGCGGCGATGGAAGGCAACAACCCAGAGATTGGCGAAGAAGCGATCCGCAAGCTGATGGCGGCTGTGGATGAGTGGATCCCGACGCCTGAGCGCGCGATTGACCAGCCGTTCCTGATGCCTGTGGAAGACGTGTTCTCGATCTCGGGCCGTGGTACGGTTGTGACGGGTCGTGTTGAGCGTGGCGTTATCAACGTGGGCGACGAGATTGAAATCGTGGGCATCCGCGACACGCAGAAAACGACCTGCACGGGTGTTGAGATGTTCCGCAAGCTGCTGGACCGCGGTGAAGCGGGTGACAACATCGGCGCGCTGCTGCGCGGTATTGACCGTGACGGCGTTGAGCGTGGTCAGGTTCTGTGCAAGCCGGGTTCGGTGACGCCACACACCAAGTTCGAGGCCGAAGCCTACATCCTCACCAAAGAGGAAGGTGGTCGTCACACGCCGTTTTTTGCGAACTACCGCCCGCAGTTCTACTTCCGGACGACGGATGTGACGGGCACGGTTCAGCTGGCTGAAGGCACCGAGATGGTGATGCCGGGCGACAACGTGTCTTTCGGCGTTGAGCTGATTGCCCCGATCGCGATGGAAAACGGTCTGCGCTTTGCGATCCGCGAAGGCGGCCGCACCGTTGGCGCGGGCGTTGTGTCCAAGATCACCGAATAATCCGGGCTGCGC
>NZ_JAAGNX010000007.1 GCF_010500615.1 Oceanipulchritudo coccoides | reverse complement strand
GCGTCGCGCCATGCTTTTTGCTCGTTTGACTGTATTGCTTGGCAACTCGTCGAAGACGTCTTGATAGTTTTTCGCAAACCGTCCGCTTGACGGATAGCCGAATTGGGATGCGACATCTCCGATTTTGCAATCTGTGTTTGTGGGGTCCAACAAGAATTGCCGCGCGCGCCACACACGCCGCATGTTCAGGTAACGCACCGGAGGCGCGCCGTAAACGTTAACAAAGCTCTGATGCAGCCGGTTCTTACCGACGCCCGCGATCTTGTAGAGATCGTCCAGCTGCACATGTTCACTGATGGGGCGGGTTCTAATCGCATCTCTGACCGTTGTTGTGATGTGATAGTCTTCGATTTGCCCAAGCCAGGCAGGCGTAGGTTTCTCCATCTTTTCCAAAAGCCAATTTGCCATCTGTGCAACGACGGCGCGCTCCTGGTCTTCTGACAGGTTCATGCCTTCAAAGGTTTCGGCATTTTTCTGGGTATCCGCTTGCAGGGAAGCAATCATCTCTTCCAGTTCCATCGCGCACTCCGCGCAATCGCCGAAAACGCGACTCCCCGACAGAAAATCCATATCTACGGTTCCCGAGATTTCCGTAATGACGGCGTTCATCACGTTTCGTCTGACACCGACCAGAAGCCTGAATGACTCCTGACAGGCCACGGTGTAGTCATGGGTGCCGTCCAGATAGGAGGCTTGGTTGGGTTGGTGCCGATACCCGTTCATCCGAAATACACCAGTCCACGAAACAGGTAAAAGAAATCCGATCCAGCCGGGATGCGGCCGTGCGGTAAAGGACGCGTAGGCGTCGCTTGCAATCTTGAGGACAAAAGCGTCGCGGCCCCAGATCTCGATTGTGCGAAAGTTCATTTGACCCGGTGCAAGCTGAACAACGTCGGCTTCTTTCACCGGCATCCGGTTCAGAAAGCGACCATGTATGCGGTTTTTCAGCCAAGCCATGAAACTGAAGATAACCGAAACTTTCACCGCATCCAGTGCGCCGGGAAGAATTGACTTCAAAATAGGAAGAAGTGTACTTCATTCCATTTGCGGAATCCGACTCCGGAAGCGCACAGTTCATCTGTGGAAGCGTTCTTCGTCCCACGTCTGAGCTGTTCTGCGGATCTTCCCATGTGGCTTAGTATTTCGGTGATTTAAAGAGAGAGACATAGGAATGAAAATTGCACCACAGCGTCGATCG
>NZ_JAAGNX010000006.1 GCF_010500615.1 Oceanipulchritudo coccoides | reverse complement strand
GCTCACGGGTGGTTCTGGTGATGACACGTTGCGTGGTGGTGCGGGGTCTGACAGCCTTGTGGGGGGTGAGGATGCGGACCGTCTTGAGGGCGGCGCGGACAGTGACCATCTGGATGGCGGCAATGGCGACGATTTGCTCTTTGGGGGCGGTGTCGGCAATGACACGCTGCTGGGCGGCGCGGGGTCTGACACGCTGATCGGTGAGGCCGGCAATGACAGCATGGAGGGCGGCACGGAGGCCGACACCCTGCGTGGTGGTGGNNNNGGGACGGACCGGCTGGAAGGCGGCACCGAGGCGGATACCATCGACGGCGGCAACGACAACGACACGATCTTCGGCGGCTCGGGTGCTGATATGATCATGGGCGGTCGCGGCACCGATGAAATCCGCTCGGAGGGCGACAACGACACCATCGATGCAGGCGACGGCTTTGACGCGATCTACGCCGGTGGCGGCGCGGACAGTGTCGACGGCGGCAATGGCAACGACTTCATGACGGGGGGCGAAGGCTTTGACACGCTGAACGGTGGCGTTGGCAATGACCGTTTGTTCGGCGGTCCGTCAGGCAATGACGTGCTGAACGGCGGCGAGGGCAACGACGAGCTCTTTGGTGAAGCCGGGCGTGACATCATGAACGGCGGCAGCGGGACCGACCTGCTGAACGGCGGCAACGGCAACGACGATCTGGTGGGTGGTCTGGACGTTGACACGCTGAACGGCGGTCAGGGGGACGACAACCTGTTCGGGGGTCAGGGTGCTGATATCATGAACGGCAATCAGGGGTCGGACTTCCTCTTCGGCGAAGACGGGAACGATGTGATGGACGCCGGCGACGGTTTTGACCTGATGAACGGCGGCGCGGGCAATGACCTGATGCGCGGCGGCAACGGCAATGACCGGATCGAGGGGAACCTCGGCGAGGACACGCTGGAAGGCGGGGTCGGCGATGACCTGCTCTTTGGTGGCAACGGCGCCTTTGCGGATACGCTGAACGGTGGCACGGGCAATGACGAATTGCGTGGCGAGGCGGGCAGCGACACCTTTGTCTTCGAAGACGGGTTCGGTCAGGACACGATCTTTGACTTCAACGAGTTCGACAGCGCCGAAAAGATCGACCTGACTTCAGTGTCGTCGATTGTCGACTTTGCCGATCTCGTGGCCAACCACATGGACACGTCGCTGTCCAATGCCAACGACGTGGAGATCGACGCCCTGAACGGCGACGTGATCACCATCAAGAACGCGGCACTCGGCGATCTGGGCGCGGACGACTTCCTCTTCGGGTTGTAAGCGGCCACAAACCGCGACCAAAGGGACACGACGTGGGGCAAAGACTTGCCTCACGTCGTGTCATTTGACAGGGATGGACCCC
>NZ_JAAGNX010000005.1 GCF_010500615.1 Oceanipulchritudo coccoides | reverse complement strand
TAGGGGCTGTTGACGTTCATCTTGTGTGAATGATGGTTGCCGCGATTGAGATGAAAGCTTTGAAGCTCTGGTCTGACTTGCAGGAACGCATGGCTATCCCTCTGTTTTCCTTCAATTTGCCGAAGTAGTTTTCGATCAGGTGCCGCCATTTATAGGATTCCTTGTCGAACTCCGCCGGAAACTTCCGGTTGGATTTCGGCGGTATGACAGGGATGATGCCGCGATCCTTCAGGTCATTGCGCAGCCAATCCGCGTCGAAGGCCCTGTCTGCCAGCAGATGCCCGGCGGACAGACCGCGGATTAGCGTATCTGTCTCGTGCAGATCGTGGGCTTGCCCGGGCATCAGACAAAAATCGACGAGATTACCGAGCGCGTCAGTCAGAGCCAGTATCTTCGTCGTTATACCCCCGCGCGAGCGACCAATGGCCTGGCATAGAGTCCCCCTTTTGCGCCCTGACCCGAGCGGTGGACCTTGACGATAGTTCCGTCGACCATGGCGTATTCCAGGTCGGCGTCTGAGGCTAGTGCTTTGAACATATGGTAGAAAGTATCCGCTTTGACCCACCTGCGGAACCGCTTGAATACGCTGTTCCATTTGCCGAATTCCCCCGGCAACTCTCGCCATTGCGCCCCGGTGCGCACAATCCAAAGAACTGCCTCCACGAACAGCCGGGGGTCACGCCCAGTTTGCCCTGGATCGGTGGTTTTGCCGAGGCAGTACGGTTCGATAATTGCCCACTGCGCATTGGTTAGGACTCTTCGCGTCAAGGCTGCTCTCCTCTGTTTGCAACCTTGAATCAGAAGTCAGGTGATTTGGGAATCCTGAACGTCAACAACCCCTAGTTATAAAACCCAAAATCCCCTCGCCATTCTGCGCAATCAAGTTTTCTGACATTCTAATAAACTTAACATAATCATCGTGCAGCGAATGTTTTCGTTCGCCAAAATGCTCTCCGTCAACATACTTGTAGTCTTCGATCAGACCGCTTATCCACACGCCCATGTTTTGAGAGATACCTGAATACGGTGGATTGCCAATGACGCACATTATTGGCATATCGCGCTTTATCGTATTGGCTTCTTTGACCTCGTTTGACAACCATTGAGCAAACGGAAGTGACTGGTTGGCTGGCTCGCCTTCTTCCAAAGAATTGGTCAAGTATACAGACAACCGAGGCGGTGTTTTGGTCGGTGTATAACCCATCTCAGCGAGCATCATATCCAACTTCATATGGCACATTGCGTAGGATGCCATCAGCAACTCGAAGCCGTGCAGACGTGGGATAAGTTCCTGTTCGACATAGCCGTTCCACTGTCCCGGTGCTATGCCTTGGATACGTGGTGCAATCTGCTTGATAACCTCTGCCAAGAAAGTCCCTGTGCCAGTCGCAGGATCGAGAACCTGTACTCGATGCACGTCTTTCTTGATGGTGATCGGCTTACCCTTTTTGTCGGTTTGACCAGTGTCCCAGTCCACTGTCACCTTCGACGTATCTGCTAATCCGAGCGGAAGGCCAAACTCAGTTTGAAGGACTTCATCTACCGCTCGCACAATAAAGTTGACGACCGGCTCTGGTGTGTACCAAACGCCTCGGGCCTTGCGTTTCTTAGGATCGTAAGCTGCTAGGAACGTCTCATAGAAATGAAGAAACGGGTCATTGCGTCCGGTTAACTTGCCGAAGCCTTGCATCAAA
>NZ_JAAGNX010000004.1 GCF_010500615.1 Oceanipulchritudo coccoides | reverse complement strand
TATGCGTTAGGGAACATGGAGTGTTGGGAGGCGTCATGCGTCATTTTGTGATTGCGGGATCGTTTGTGTTTGCGTCTGTTTTTGGGGCGCATGGTGGAGAGGTTTCTCCGACGGAGGTTTCGTTTGAGGACGGTGCGATTGCGCAGTCTTTGTCTGGTGTTGCGGGTGATCCTGTTGCGGGCCGCGAGATTGTGGCCAACAAGAGCCTTGGCAATTGCGTGGCGTGCCACGCGGTGACGGATCTTGAGGATGTGCCGTTTCACGGCGAGATCGGGCCGATGCTGGATGGCGCGGGCGACCGGTGGTCTGAGGCGGAGCTTCGGGGGATTGTGGCGAATGCGAAGATCATGTTCGAGGACAGCATGATGCCGTCGTTTTACAAGACGGAGGGATTTATCCGTCCGGGCAATGCCTACACGGGCAAGGCGAAGGATCCTGAGACCTTTGGCCCTTTGCTGACGGCGCAGCAGATTGAGGATGTGGTCGCGTACCTGTCCACGCTGAAAGACTAATCACACAAGCACGCTGCCCGAAGGATGCGGGTGCTGGCGCAAGGAGATTTGACAGATGGAAGTCACAAGACGGAATGCAATGTTCATGGGGGCGGGGGCCTTGGCGGTCTTTGGTCTGCCGCTGCGGGCGACGACGGAAGACATTGAGGCGATCACGGCCTTTACGGGGGGTGCGGAGATGGCGGACAGCGGTGTGACGCTGACGGCGCCCGAGATTGCGGAGAATGGCAACACGGTACCGATTGAGGTCTCGGCGCCGGGTGCTGCGGCGGTCATGGTGCTTGCGCTTGGCAATCCGACCCCGAATGTTGCGACGTTCAACTTTGGTCCTCTGGCGGCGTCTCAGGCGGCGTCGACGCGGATCCGTCTGGCGGGAACGCAGGATGTTGTTGCGATTGCGCGGATGGCGGATGGCAGTTTTGCGAAGGCAACCAGCACGGTGAAAGTGACAATCGGCGGCTGCGGCGGCTAAGGGATAAGGAGAACAGACAATGGCAAAAGGTGTAAAACCCCGCGTGAAGGTGCCCAAGACGGCGGCGGCTGGCGATGCGGTGACGCTGAAGACGCTTATCAGTCACAAGATGGAGAGCGGCCAGCGCAAGGATGACGATGGCAATCCGATCCCGCGGTCGATCATCAACCGGTTTACCTGCGACTTTAACGGCGAGAACGTGATCGATGTGACGCTGGAGCCGGCGATCTCGACGAACCCGTTTTTTGAGTTTGAGGCGACGGTGCCCGAGGCGGGTGAGTTCAAGTTCACGTGGTATGACGACGACGGCTCGGTTTACGAGACGGCGAAGAAGATCGCGATCGGGTAAATCCGGCGCAGGGAGGGACAGCATGATACGATTGAAGCAAGCACTTGGGGTGGCCGCGGCCTTTGGCCTGAGTACGGGCACAGCCTTTGCGGAGCCGGCGGATGATACGCTGGTGCTGAATGAAGAGACGCAGATGGTGACGCGGACGTCGGCGCCGGCGCATCTGGACGGCGCGGTGGACGAGGTGATGTCGGGCTGGCTGTTCCGCGGGGTGGAAACCCGGGCGATGCAGGCGGATGACTTTGACAACCCCGGCATGATCTTTGTGGAGCAGGCCGAAGAGGTCTGGAACACGGCGGATGGCACGGAAGGCAAGTCCTGTGCGAGCTGCCATGAGGGTCCCGAGAGCATGGCCGGTGTGCGTCCTGTCTATCCGAAGTGGAATGCGGCCGCGGGCGAGGTGCGCACGCTTGAGATGCAGATCAACGATTGCCGCGAGAACCAGATGGGCGCGGAGAAGTGGAAGTACACCGGCGGCGACATGGTGAATATGACCGCGCTGATCTCGTCGGTGTCGCGGGGCATGCCGGTGAATGTGGCCATCGACGGTCCGGCACAATCGACGTGGGAGCAGGGCAAGGCGCTCTATTACACCCGCACGGGCCAGCTTGAGCTGTCCTGCGCGAACTGCCACGAGGACAACTACGGCAACATGATCCGGGCGGACCATCTGAGCCAGGG
>NZ_JAAGNX010000003.1:600000-840122 GCF_010500615.1 Oceanipulchritudo coccoides | reverse complement strand
ATGCCTGGGTAATCGGAAGGGCCGCGGGACATCGTCGATCCCAAACCTGGGCAATCTTCATCAATCCCAAACATATCGTTCATCAAATTCAATTTTCATATCCATTCATATTCATATCCGGGCACATACGTCCCCATTCACATTCATACCCAGGCATCGGGTTCGGCGTTGCGGAACCCTCAACCTGGGCTAGATATTGCGGCCCGTTGGGCCATTTGGGATGCCTGGGTAATCGGAAGGGCCGCGGGACATCATCAATCCCAAACATATCGTTCATCAAATTCAATTTCGTGCTGCCTTAAAAGCGCACGGAATTCATTCTTGAAATTGGAATTCCGATGGTGCTGCTTCTGATTCCGAATGTAGGCTTGGACGGCCGACCCATTTGACTCACTAACCGAGAATGCTCCATATCCGCTCTGCCAATAAAAGTTCCTTAGGGCATCATCCTTCCTCCGCAACCAGTTTGTGGAGCTTCTCTTCAGGTGTGCTACAGTGTCTGCAATTGTAATGGTTCGGCCGAGCACAAATAATATATGTGCATGATCCGGCTCCGTATTTAGCTCAACGGGATAACAGTTCATGTGTTTTAAAATCCCACCCATGTACGCGTGAAGCTCGGTTCGAATTCCGTCATCAATAACTCGTTCGCGATTCTTCGTGGAATAAACAAGGTGGATTTGGATTTTAGCGAGCGATTGTGGCATGGATGAATGTCACGGTTGTCGGTTGAACGATTCAAATTTCCAAATCGATCAATTTTAACCCAAGCACCCACCATTTTAAGGGTAGTCCGGTTTCCCCCGCCGCTGTTTCTTTTCGGAGAGCTGTTTCTTGTTGGTGATGCGGCGTTCCTTTGAGCCGCGGGTCGGGCGCGTGGGCTTGCGGGTTTTCCGTGGGGCCGCGGCGGCGAGGATAATTTCCTTGAGGCGCTCCAAGGCGGCCTCGCGGTTTTTTGCCTGTGTGCGGAATTCCTGTGCCTTGATGACAATGACCCCGCCCTCGCTGATCCGGTGGGCGGCATGGGCAAAGAGCCGCCGCTTGTAGAAGTCGGGCAGGGAGGATGCGTGGATATTGAAGAACAAGTGAATCGCGGAGGAAACCTTGTTCACGTTTTGTCCTCCGGCCCCCTGGGCACGTACCGCCTGCATGAGGATTTCCTCATCGGGAATGGTTACGCGTTCAGATAGACGGAGCATGGGTGGGTCCGGATTGCCTATGGTTCCCCGAAGAACTTTTCAAGGATAGCGGGATCCTTGAGCTGGTCGCCATGCTTGCGGATGACCTCCTGGAAGGCGGGGTTGTCCCGCAATGGCTGGAGCCCGAAATCAACGAGAAGGTTTCCGGTAGTGATCCCGGAGGGACTGGAAAGGATCTGGTCGACCAGCTGGCATGCGCGGTCGGACTCACCGATAACGGTGAAGGAGATGGCGAGCTTCAACATGCTTTCGAAATAGTCCGAGAAGTTGCGGGACGGATCGGTTCGCTCGAGGGCCTTGTCCGCCCATTCGAGGGCTGCCTGCTTTTCGCCGAGGCAGGCATGGGCATAGGAGCGCTGGGCAGCATGTACGTCGGGCCGGTACCGGGCCGTCCATCGGCCCTCGAGGGACTCCTCCATCTCCTTGAAGAACCCGCGGAAGTAGGATTGGGCAAGGGCCTCGTTGCCGCTCTTGAGGTAGATCCACGCCCTCATTTCAGACAGTCGCCAGAGCGACAACTGCTCCTGATCGAGACCGGACATGTATCCGAGAGCCTCGGCGTAATTCCCCGAGTAGAACGCGTAATAGGCCCGCGGCAGGTCAGTCATTGCCTTGTTGTCCTCGTTGTCCTGGAAAAAGGAATCGAAGTAAGACCGGTTGCCGCTCCAGAGGGCCTGGATCTGGGCCTTCATGAATCCGTAATTTAAAAGGATGGTCTCCGGATCATCCTGGAGGGCTGTATTGCCTGATCGCACCTCCGCGATCTTCGCGTCAAGGAAATCGACGGCCTCCTGGTAGCGCCCATTGAGCGTGTAGGCTTGCGCCCAGAACCAGGTCACGCCGGAGAAAACGGTCAACCCCTCCTCCTTGGCCTGTTCGACTATTTCGAGGGCGGCAGCGTGCTGGCCGGTGGCATAAAGCGATTCCAACAAGGCATAGTAGGTGTAGACATCGACGACCCCGCGACTTTCCTTTTCAAGCTGGATCGCCTTCTTGCTGTAGGGGATGGCTTGGTTGGGGCGGTTCTCGTAATGGATATAGTAGATGCCCAAATGCTTGTTCACATCGAAGCCATCCGGATTGACCGCATAGGCGTGCTTGAGGATAAGGTAGAACTCCTTGCGCCAGTCGGGATCGAACCGGTTCCGCAATCCAAATATTTGATCAGAATATGAGATGCCTGTCAGCTTGTCGTAGGCCTCCGGATTATCCGGGTCGAGGCGCACAATTTCGGCGATGATTCCCTTGATGGCCAGTGACCTTTCCTGCGAATCCGGGGCTGTGAAATCCCAAAATTCGACATACCGGGCCTGCAGTTGCTCGTCGAGCTCAGCCAGCCGGGCGTCCCGAATCTCCCTTGCCTTGTCGCTGGGGGGGTAAGCCGCTTCCAGCGCTTGGTAAACCCGGATGGACAGCTCGAAAGCAATCTCCTTGTTGAATTGGATCAGGTCCTCGGCATCGGCTGGATCACGGTCAAAGGATTTTGCCCAGATATGATTGTCCGTGGCGGCCTCGATCAATTGAAGGGTGAGGCGGAGCTTCTGGCCAATGCTCTGGATGCTTCCCTCGACGATGAAGTTGGCATTCAGGGACTGACCAATCTCTGGGATGCTCGCGGTGAAATCACCGAAGCGAAGGGTGGAGGTCCGGGACACCACGTCGAGCGGATCCATCCCGCTGAGGACCGTCAGCATCTCGTCATGAAGGCCTTCTGCCGTCACCTTGATACCGGGCTCATCGGAGATGATTGTGAAGGGAAGGACCGCCAGGGTACCGATGACATAGGGCCGCTCCGTGGAGACGGCTGCGCTGGTCGTCGCCTCGGGCGCGGGATCTGATTTGCTGAGGTAGAAAAAGATGGAGAGCGTTCCGAAGATGAGGGTGGGCAGGGCTGCCGCCATTCCAATGGCATACCAGTTGCGCCTGCGGTTCAGGCCGGGCTCCGCCTCGTCGGATTTATCCCGGTCCACATCGGCACTCTTCTTGACCCCTCCCGGTGTGAGCTCGAAGGCCCATGCCAGGATGACTGCAACCGGGAATCCAAGAAGGACCATCAAGACAACAAACCGGAAGGCCCAGGTGGGAATCCCGAAATCCGAGAAGGTGGCAGAGGCCACTTGGATGATCAACCAGCTCACGACCGCGTAGGTCGCCGCCACACGGAAGACCTTCCGGCGCTTCAGTTCGCCGAGAAAGGTGGTTTGCTTTTCCGGGGTTTGCTCTGTTTCAGGTGATTCCACAAGTTGCTTGATGCTGATCAAAAGAAGGGCCGCCAGATGGCCAACCTTCGAAGAATCCAAGACATTCACCATGGTTAGGCAAGGGTAATAGAATCCCTGTCCCGGTGCGGAAACGGTTGTTTTTAGCGGCAGACCTGTCAGGCTGGGTCTGCTCCCTTGGACGAGTTGTATGAATCACCTATCGCTGGAGGAAATTAAACATGTCTGAGAAACCGCTTACATTCATCAAACGAGACGACCTGCTTCCCATCTGTCCACACTGCGAGAAGGAGCTGACGGAGGTCCACACGCGATCGAAAGGCTTTCCCATCGCACACGGGACAAACGTGGTCTACTTCTGCCCCCACTGCCGGAAGGTGATCGGCTTTGGGCAGGGCCGGATGCTTTAACAGGCCGGGGTAGGGAGCGAATGTGGTCGCTTCGCTACTTGAATCATGGAGACTGTTCTCCATGCAGGTTGAAAAATTGAAGGTCACGATCTGGGCGGCGGATGCGGCCCGGGCGGCAAATTTTTATCAGACGGTTTTTGGCGCGTCGATCAGTAGGCAGAATCCGCACATCACGGAATTGTCGGTCGCGGGCGGCCTGATCGCGATCCATGGGGGCGGGGAAGGCAAGCAAACCTGGACCGGCCTGACCTTCCAAGTGGCGGATGTGGTTGCAGGTGCGGCCGAGGTCATTGCGGCCGGCGGCAAGTGCGCGCGCGAGCCTCAACCCGAGAATGGCGAACCGCCGCATCTGGCCATGTGTGAGGATACCGACGGCAACCAGATCATGCTCAGCCGCGCACGGAGCTGAGGCGCACTGTCGCCTCCCTGAATCAATGACGCCCTAATCCTTCTGGTACACGCGGACCCAGTCGACATACATGAACTGGGGGAACGGGGTCGTGGCGTCGGGGCGCCCGGCCCATGCACCGCCAACGGCAATGTTCAGGAGGATAAAATACTCCTGATGAAACTCTCTTTTGTCCTCTGTTGAAATGTCGACGGTGGCGTAAGTTTCACCATCCATCTTCCAGGTGATTGCTTCCTGATCCCACTCAACCTCGAAGACATGGAACCGGTCAGCGAAGATGCCCTTTTCTAATTCGAAAGGGATGGCCTCCAGCATTTCGTGCTTATCTTCCATGTCGGCAAAGTGGATGTTCGCCTCAACCACAGCATCGTTCTTGCTTCCATACATCTCCATGATGTCGATTTCCCCGCAGAACGGCCATGGCGTATCGCCACCATTCTCATCGCAGTTTGTCCCGAGCATCCAGAAGGCCGGCCACATCCCCTTGCCGTGGGGGAGTTGGATGCGGGCCGCCACCTTGCCATACTTCCATGCCTGCTTGCCAGCGGTGTTTAACCGCGCGGAGCTGTACTGGTCGCGCCCGTGCCAATCGCCGTGATGGATCGCCTTGATGACGAGGCAGCCCTCCTCGACGTAGGCATTGTCCACGCTGTCCGTATAGGCCTGCCATTCCTTGTTGAACCGGCCCGCCTTCACGACTTGCCGGTTCCAGTTGTCCGGGTTGAGGGTATCGCCCTCAAATTCGTCTGCCCAGACCAGCTTCCATTCCTTGTCCGGCTCGTAGTCATCCGTGTGCAAATTGGAGGCGGGATAATCAGGGGATTTGGAATTCATTTGATAGCCGATTATGATGAGTATGGCGAGGACGCCAAGCAGGAGGATAAGGGATTTCCGGTTAGCCATTGTCTTGATGTTTGTTGCGACGGCAACGCCCCGAGCAGTAGATGATCGAGTCCCAGCAGCGCGCCCATTTCTTGCGCCAGGCAAAGGGGCGCTCGCAGACCGGGCAGATCTTGGTAGGCAGGTTGGGTTTCTTGTGAGCCATGGACGAGAACTTGGCCCAGAATTTCACCGGTGGCAAGAATTGCCCAGCCCGAGGGCCTGCTTGCCCTTCCTGGGCCTCTGTGATGTTGGAGGAAGTCCTCTATTTCATCGACAGGCCCGGCTCGCAATAGCACGAGGAAGCAGGGATGAAATCGGCCTTGGCCCAGGCTTCCTTGAGTTGCGGTTCGAGGGAATTGGCCTCGTCAGTTTTATCCTGCGCCAACAAAGCCAGCTTCAGTCCGGTGAGGGCCCAACCGTTTTTGCGGTTGCGAAGAAGATCTTCACGGTAGACTGCTTCCGCTTCAGCGGCGCGGCCATCCGCCATCAACAAGGCACCCAATGCGTGCCGCACGGGAAGCATCCACCCGGGCGGCTCATCGTAGACAAGCGCATCCTCGGCTTCGATTCCGGCGCGCAGGCAGGCAAAGGCTTCGTCGGCCTTTCCTTCGCGCCACAAAAGCTCTCCCTCGATCATCGCATTGGCGATTGGGAGGACTTTGTCGACCCGGTTGTTGAAAATATGCCAATCCTCAGGAACGGCTGCCATGGCTTTCTGGAAGGCCGCCATTTCCTCCCGCGCCTGCTCGGTCCGCCCAAGGGATGAACACGCAATGGAACGGGCATAGAGCCGGACAGCATTACTGACCAGACGGTAATCCTTGTAGGCTGGCTCCTCCAGAATCTGTTCCCATTTTCCAAAGCGGATCAAGGTATGGAAATTGGCTGGCATGATACCATCAATCAAACCGGCAAACGCCATCAAGGGTTCCTCTGGCATTTCCCGCTCGAGATCCCGCGCTGCCGTCATGGCTTCCTCAAACCGACCGGACATCATGGCCGCATAGCAGAGGAAGTGCAGATTGTGCGCGTAATAAATCGCATAGATGGCCGGCGCCGGAGCTTCCTTGAAATAGGCGCGATCCACTTCCACGGCCCTCTTGTTGTCGTCCACCGCATCGGCGTAGCGACCGACCCGGATGTAGATGTGCGAGGGCATGTGCACCAGATGTCCCGAGCCCGGGACCAAGGTGCGCAGCCGGTCCGCGGCCGGTATGGCGCGGTCGGGATTCTTCGAGGCTTCGACTGTATGAATATAGAAATGGTTTGCCCCGGGATGGTCCGCGCGGGTGGCCAACACCTTCTCCAGGACCGCCACAATTTCCTCAACCCGTCCCTTTGGGCTGCCATCAACAGTCCAGTAATCCCACGGTTGCAGGTTCATCAGTGAGTCCGCGTAGATGGCCCCGATATCCGCATCGTCGGGAAACTGCTCATAGGCTTTTTGCATCGCATCCGCATAGGCGCGATCCAATGGCTTGCGGTCCTCCGGCGCGGGCCACTCGTAACGGGCCGATACCGCATGGATCAGGGCCTTCTCGACCGGTGTCGCCGATCCGGCAAGGGCGAGCGCCTTGTCAGCCGCTTCGCGCGCTGCCTCGGATCGCTCCTCCGTCATTTCAGGATCGTTGATGTTGACTCCGTGGGCGTAGGCAATTCCCCACCAAGGCATCGCTGCCGCCGGGTCCTTCACCGCGGCTGCCTCAAAGGTCCGGATCGCTTCGTCATGGTTAAACCCATACAAGAGTTGCATCCCTTGGTCGAATAGCGCCTGGGCCTCCTCGGACTCGGTTGTCATCGTCCGATGGTAATTGCCAAAGCCCGGATAAAGCCGGCCCTCGCCAGCCTCTACAGAGAACGGGGTCGCCAGCATCAGCAGGGCAATCGCGCTTTTGAATGTAGTCAGAAATGGGAAATTTCGCTTCTTCATAGGTTTAGTCGCTTTTGTTATTGGGTCGATCGCAAGGGGTCTCCCATTAAGCAACTAATACATCTTATTAGCAAGGGTTATGTTCTGCGCGCTGGCGGGATGTTCCGGTTGTTGCTGGACCGGTTTTCCAGATTCCATTTGCCCGTAAGTTTGGCGAGGCCAAAAATTAGTATTTCTACTAGAAACACATAGCTACACTAATATGGCCTTGCCTGCGGGGCCTTTGTTTTGATAAGCATTTTCCATGGATACACGATTCCCATTCTTCCTCTTGCTCATGAGCTTCCTGCCGCTTGGCGCGCAGGCCCAAATCGACTTTATTATCGCTGGATACGATCAATTCATGGTCCAGACCTCATCCGACAAGCTGGTTCCTTTCGGCTTTCGCTATAATTACCGGTTTGGGAATAACATCAGTGTGGAGGCGGGTATTTTCACCTCCGGGGAAACGATCACGAATGGCACGTTTACGGGTCCCTCCTTTCCCGGAGGAGAGCCTCTTGAGTTCTGGCCGGAGGATCCGGGATACGGGATCGAGGCGGAGGTCCAGAATCCGGAGCAAGTGGCCGGCGTCATTTCGCCCGGCACATACACATTCAGCGGAACGGGAAATTCAGTGGGCGCGTTCAGTGAAACCATCACCATCGGCAGCTACAATCCCTTGACCCCGTTAAAAGTGACCAACTTTAACGACCTGATGTCATTGGATGTCACTCAGCCGGTGACAATCGAGTGGGAGGAATTCACGGAGGGGCAGGGCCCCGGCATCAGTGCCGGTTATGCCGGGTTTGTCCAACTCCGGATCGACGGGTATGATCAGTTTGGACTCAGCTTTTCCTGGAGCTCTGATGACTTCCATCCGGAAGGCGCCTTCGGCTTCCTGCCCACCCGCACATCGTTCACATTCCCGGCAAATACTTTTAACAACAATACCGTGTACATCGTGAACTTATATTTTCAGCGAATTGATACAGCATCCGATGCGGTCACTGTGCCGGAGGCTTTGGTGGCGACGCTCACCGGCTATGAAATGGAGTTCAATATGAACGGCAGTTTCTGGGCGGGTTATGAGGTTCAGCCGAGCGGCTTTGTCTTTGCCCAATTCTGGATTGGTGGCGGCGTGTATGTTCCGCTGGCGCCGTGGGTCTGGTCATTCAAGACGGGCGACTGGCTCTTTGCTGTTGAAGAGGTGGTAGCGACCGACAGTGGCTGGGTCTATGTCCCTGATCTGGCGGAAGGGACGCAAAGCCTCGGGCTGGTCATGGTCGACGGAACGGATTTTGGCTACAGCCATGTCCTCGAGCGTTGGATGTATGTCCGTCCGGGTGGTCTTGAGGCAGGCTCCGGCTGGGTCAACCTGTACGGTAGAGCCTTCTTTTAAGCCTTCGGATTCCCCTTTGATAATCCGGGATTGATATCCGGGGATTGTGGCCGTACCGGTGCCGCTCTCCCTGCTGGTTTGAACTTGTCTCAATCCTCCTGATTGGCTATAAGTCATATAGGAGGTTTGCATGAAAAAGCAGTCGAACAAATCAGCTATTATCATCCTCATCGCCGCGATGGCCTTCCTCGTCTTCTGGTTTGGCTACAGCACCGCCATGAAGGTGTTGCGAAGTGACCAGTCAGTCGGGTTTCGATTGCCGCCCGGAGATGTTGAAGCAGGCAAGGTCACTTTCAGGGATCTTCGGTGCATGGATTGCCATTCCGTGAAAGGATCGAAGGATTTTCCAATGCCGGACCGCCCACAGGAATGGCATGTTGTCCTTGGCGGGGAGATCCATGTCGTGAAGACCTACGGGGAACTGGTGACAGCGGTCATTCATCCCTCGGAAAGTATTCGCCCGGAAGTCCACAAGATCCTGATGAACGCCGATGGCAATTCCATCATGCCGGACTTGACGGCCCAGATGACCACACGGCAGATGATTGACCTCGTGACCTACCTGCAGAACCAGTACACCGTGGTCATGCCCCAGTATCCGATGAATTACTATCCCTACGAGCTTGAATACGGGCCGTAAGGGAGGAGCGTTGTCGCAGGCAAAAATGGCGGTGGGAGAGGGATTCGAACCCCCGAGACCGTTTCCGGCCTAACGGTTTTCAAGACCGCCGCGTTCGGCCACTCTGCCATCCCACCGTGTTGAATTAGATTATGCCGGCCAAGGGGAGCTTGCCCGACGAGTTTGGAATTAGGCGTAATTCCTGAACGGAATCAAGCCATTCCTGTGGCCTCTGGAAGAAGCCTCAAAATTAATGGCCGTCCTTGCCCGTGTGGACATGTCCGTGATCAATTTCCTCCTTGGAGGCTTCACGAACTTCGATAATTTCCACGTCAAACTTGAGATCAACACCGGCCAGCGGGTGGTTGGTGTCGACGGTGACCTTGTCGCCATCGACTGCCTTGATCTGGGCAATCCGGGGGCCTTGCGGGGTCTGGGCCTGAAAGCGCATGCCCGGCTGGAGGTCGACATCTCCCGGGAATTGGTCGCGGGAGGCCTCGACAACCAGGTCGTCGTTGGGCTCGCCGTAGGCTTCGGCGGCAGGGACTTCAGCAATCAGCTTGTCGCCGACGACTTTGCCCTCGAGCTGCTTTTCAAGCCCGGGAATGATGTTTCCGTGGCCGTGCAGGTAGGCGAGGGGATCCTTGCCTTGGCTGGAGTCGAGGACTTCGCCAGCAGGGTCGGTCAGGGTGTAATGCATTGAGACAACGCTGTTTGATGATATCTGCATTCTGGGGAGGCTAGCCGCAGGGCTTTGGGAAATGCAAGGGATTAGTTCCCCTCGGCCCTTCCCGAATCTCATTTTGTCAGTTGTGCGACAGGCTTTCCGTGTTAGTTTTCTGGAAATGGACCAGTCTGTAAAACAAGAACGCTACCGGCAGGTACGACACCGCATCCAAGCATTGATTGAGGGCGAATCAGATGAAATTGCGGTCATGGCCACCATTGCCTGTGAGCTGCACAACAGTTTCGAATATTTCCATTGGACCGGCTTCTATCGCGTGGTTAAGTCAGGTTTGCTGAAGATCGGACCCTACCAGGGCGGGCATGGTTGCCTGGTGATCCCTTTTGAGCGCGGGGTCTGTGGGGCCGCGGCAAGGGAGGCAAAAACGCTGCGCATCGATGATGTGGAATCCTTCCCGGGACACATCGCCTGCTCCAGCACGACCAAGTCGGAGATTGTCGTTCCGGTGATGGACAAGTCCGGTTGCGTGCGCGCGGTGCTGGATGTCGACTCGGACCTGCCGGCGGCGTTTGATGAAATCGACGAGGCCGAGCTCACCGCCATCTGCACGCTGGTTATTTAACTACGAATTGCACGAATTTTTCTTATCGTTTTTCAGGTTAAGGAATCGTTCGTACTCCAGTTTTCTTGGATTTCCAAAATTGATTAATATCCCCAGCTGGAACCCTGTTGATTTGAGGTAATTAATTGTCTGAGCTCGATGCTCCTTAGCCAATTCCTTATGGGCTTTGATTTCCACAATCACAGATTCAAAGCATAAGAAATCTGCAATGTATCTGTGCCGTAGGTGACAATCCTTGTATTGAAGCCTTAATGAAATCTGGCTTTCGAATGGAATACCTCGCTTGCGAAATTCAATCTCAAGACATTCTTGGTAAACCGCTTCAAGGAATCCATGTCCTTGAAGGTTGTATACCTCAAAGCAGGCACCGACGATTTTGAATGATTCTTCTTTGTAAATCAGTGGCATTCGTTGGATTCGCGAAATTTGTAGTTAACCCTCAAAGTATACCGGACTCGGCGAATGAGTAGTAGCCGCTGCCGGCCGGGTCGTGCTCGCGCTGGCCGATGATGACATGGTCCAGTAAATCGAGTTGTACGACTTTCGAAGCTTCGCGCAATTGGCGCGTTGCCCGGATGTCCGCCTGACTGGGCGAGGGGTCGCCACTCGGATGGTTGTGCGCACAGACCAGTGCCGATGCGCTGTTGCGGATGGCTTCGCGGAACACCTCCCGCGGATGTACCAAGCTCGCCGTGGCTGTCCCGCTTGTCACCGCCTGGCAACGGAGCAACCGGTTCTTCCGGCTCAGCGACAAGACCCAGAACTTTTCCACCGGTTCCCCGTCGGCAATCGGGCGCAACCAGTTGTAGATACGTTCCGGGCTATCCATTAACGGCGCCGCCTCGCCGGTGGAGAGGACCCGGCGCGCTATCTCAATCATCGCCTGCAACTGCAAGGCCTTCACTCCGCCAATGCCGGGGTACGCCTGCATGTCCTCCACCGTGAGCCGCAGGAGCCCGCGCAGGGATCCGCTACCGTGGAGGATCTTATGGGAAAGGCTCAGGACATCGCATCCGCGCGTCCCGCTTCGCAGGACAATCGCCAGCAACTCAGCGTCCGAAAGGGCATTGGGCCCTTTCATTTGCAAGCGCTCCTGCGGCCGTTCGCCCAATGGAATGGTATTCAAGGAAGTCATAGAAATTAGCTAATCTTTAAAGCGTTACTTAAGACACCTGCTGGTCAACGGAAATTTTCAATTGTCATCGGGTAGGCGCTTGGCACCATTTGTGTTCCCATGTCAGCCCCCAAGGAAATCGAGGAATCCCGTGCCAGCGCACCCTTTCACATCATGGTAAAACCAATCGGGCCGAAGTGTAATCTCGATTGTACCTATTGTTTTTATCTCGAGAAGGAGGTTTTGTTCGGAGACGGGGAGCGCTGGAAAATGGATGATGCCACGCTGGAGTCCTATGTGAGGCGCTACATCGAGGCACAGCCGGCCGATCCGGTGACCTTCGCCTGGCAAGGTGGCGAGCCAACCCTTTGCGGTGTGGATTTCTTCGAGAAGGTCGTCAAGTGGCAGAAGCAGTATGGCAAGGGCCGGCAGATCGATAATGCCTTCCAGACAAATGGAACGCTCCTCGATGACGAGTGGGGAGCCTTCCTTAAGCGTGAGAATTTCCTTGTCGGGCTCAGTATTGATGGACCCGCCGAGGTGCATGATGCACTACGGGTCAAACGAAGCGGGGCGGGTAGCCATGCCGAGGTAATGAAGGGGCTTGAGTTCCTCAAGAAACACCGCGTGGATTTCAACACGCTGACTTGCGTCAACCGAGCCAACCAGGACAAGGGCGCTGAGGTGTACGCCTTCCTGAAAGGCATCGGGTCGCGCTACATGCAGTTTATCCCGATTATCGAGCGCCTGCCCGACGCAGAGGCAAAGAAGCTGGGTTTGAGCCATGCCACTCCTCCGAAATTTGCCGAGGAGGACGAGAACCTTGATGCACCCGTCACCGACTGGAGTGTTCAGCCAAAGGCTTACGGGCGCTTCATGTGGAGCATGTTCAAGCGCTGGGTCCAGCACGATGTCGGAAAAATCTATGTTCAATTGTTCGATGTCGCGCTTGGTAAATGGGCGGGTGTCCCTGGTGGGCTCTGTGTCTACAGCGAGGAATGTGGACGGGCCATGGCGCTCGAGCACGATGGAAGCCTGTATTCGTGTGATCACTACGTTTATCCGGAATTCAAAATCGGCAACATCAATGAGCAATCGATGGCCGAGATGGCCGACAGCCCCCAGCAGAAGGCATTTGGAAAGGCCAAGCGCGAGACCCTTCCCAAGTTCTGCATCGAGTGTGACTTTCGCTTCACCTGCAATGGTGGCTGCCCGAAACACCGCTTCCTGCTCACCCCCGAGGACGATCCCGGCCTCAATTACCTCTGCTCGGGATACCGTTTTATCTTCGGCAAGATGGACCCCTACATGAAGGCCATGGCAGAGCTCTACCGCAACGGCCAGCCCCCAGCCGCGGTAATGCAACTGATCAAGGAAAAGCGCCTCCCCAAGCCGGCGTAACGGAGCCTATGAGTCGGGCCTTCAGGCCCGGTTGTGGCGTGACCGGCGCTAAAGCGCCGACTCCGTGTGGCGGTTCTTCGGGATAATTCTCGTATCCAAGAGTCGGGCCTTCAGGCTCGGTTGTGGCGTGACCGGCGCTAAAGCGCCGACTCCGTGTGGCGGCTTCTCGGGATAATTTTCGTATCCATGAGTCGGGCCTTCCGGCCCGGTTGTGGCGTGACCGGCGCTGAAGCGCCGACTCCGTGTGGCGGTTCTTCGGGATAATTCTCGTATCCAAGAGTCGGGCCTTCAGGCCCGGTTGAGGCGTGACCGGCGCTGAAGCGCCGACTCATTGTGGCGCTTAGGTCAACTCCTTCTTCAACGCTTCCAACTCTTCCCAGCGCGCGTATTTTTCGTGAAGGATTGTATCGATTTCATCAAGACGGATCTTGGCCGTCGCGCCAAACTCCGGATCTGACTTGAGTTTTTCCGGGTTGGCCAGATCTGCGGCGATTTGTTCCTGCTCAGCTTCAAGGGCCTCAATCAAGGCGGGGAGTTCGTCGAGTTCGCGTTGTTCGCGATTGAGGAAGCGCCGGGCTTTCTGCGGCTTGCCCTTTTTTGTAGTGGATTTGTCAGTTTGTCCGGCAGGTTTTGTGGGTGCCTGTGATCGCTTTTTGAAGGTGAGGTAGTCGCCGTATCCCCCGACAATCGGGCGGATGGTCTTGTCGGGCTCAAAGACCAGCAGCTCGGTGACCACATTATCAATGAAGGTCCTGTCGTGGGAAACGAGGAGCAGGGTTCCATCAAACTGGTCGAGTTGTTCCTCGAGCAATTCCAGTGTTTCCAGATCAAGATCATTGGTGGGCTCGTCCATCACGAGGACATTGAACGGGCGGGTGAAGAGCTTCGCGAGGAGGAGACGATTGCGCTCCCCACCGGAGAGATTGTGGATGGGCGCTTGCGCCTGTTCGGAGGTGAACAGAAAGTCCTTCAGGTGGCTGACGATGTGCTTGCGCTGGCCACCGACCTCGACGAATTCATTTCCGTCGGAAATGTTTTCGACGATTGAAGCCGCGTCATTGAGCACTTCCCGGTTCTGGTCGAAGTAGGCCACCTGCAGGTTGGTCCCGTGGGTGACTGTGCCGCTTGGCGGGGTTAGTTTGCCCAGCAGGATCTTGATCAAAGTTGTTTTTCCGCAGCCATTTGGACCGAGGATGCCAACCCGGTCACCACGGAGGATTTCGCAGGAGAAGGGTTTGAAGACCAACTGCCCCTCGTATTCCGCGGAGATCTCTTCCGCGTTGATCACCTTGTGACCGGATGCCTGCTGGCTGGCGGTGACATTGAGAGCGACATTGCCCGTCTTGGAGCGCCGTTGCCGGTGCTCTTCGCGCATCTTGAGCAAATGCCGTACGCGTCCCTCGTTGCGCGTGCGCCGGGCCTTGATGCCTTGACGGATCCATGCCTCCTCCTGAGCCAGCTTCTTGTCGAAGACCGCGTTCTGCTTGCTCTCCGCTTCCAATGCTTCCTCCTTGCGGATCAGGTAGGTATCATAATCGCAGTTCCAACGGGTCAGCTTACCCCGGTCAAGATCGAGGATCGACTTCGCCAAGGCGCGGATGAACGACCGGTCGTGCGAAATGAACAGGAGGGCACCTTTGAAATTCATCAGGACCGACTCCATCCACTGGATCGCCTCCACATCCAGGTGATTGGTAGGCTCATCCAGGAGGAGAATATCCGGTTCGCGCACCAGACAGGCCATCAGCAGGACCCGGCGCTTCTGGCCCGAGCTCAGGGTCGGGTAGGGCGTCTCCTCCGACATCTCAAGATCGGAGAGGCACTTGTGCAGGCGCGCCTCCACTTCCCAATCGTCAAGGTGCTGGTCGCTGAGCTGGTCTCGCAAGGCCTCTTCGACGGACTTTCCCGGCAACTCGGGAATCTCCTGCGGCATCGTCGCGACCAGCGGCTTGCCCTGAAGGATGCGTTCCCCGGCATCCGGCGGCACTTCGCCTGAAATCACCTTCAACAGGGAAGACTTTCCGGACCCGTTCCGGCCAATCAGGGCCAGCCGGTCACCTGGCTGGATTTCCATCGACGTCTTGTCGAAAAGTGGTGGCCCCCCATAGGCAAGGGACAAGTTGACCAATGAAAGCATGGGGTAGTTTAAGCAATCTGCGCGGATAGCGAGTTCAATAATTCTCTCGCCAGAATTCCGCCAATTTTACAATTTGTCAGAATGACAGCATGGATAATATTAGGAGTTCTATTGGTAATCGTGGTGATGTTGGCGCTCTACGCGGTAGGCATCTACAACAGCCTGGTTACCCTGCGTAACCGATTCAAGAATGCCTTCGCGCAGATTGATGTGCAGCTCAAGCGGCGCTATGACTTGATTCCGAACCTCGTCGAGACGGCCAAAGGCTATCTCAAACACGAGCGCGAGACGCTGGAAGCGGTCATTCAGGCGCGTAATGCGGCGGCATCCGCTGGAGCCAAAGCGGCTGGAAATCCGGGCGATCCAAGCGCCATCAAGGGCCTCATGGGCGCGGAAACCGCCCTCGGCGGGGCAATGGGCCGCTTTTTTGCCCTCGCGGAAGCCTATCCCGACCTGAAAGCCAACCAGAACATGATGCAGCTCACTGAGGAACTGACCTCGACGGAGAACAAGATCTCCTTCGCCCGCCAGTCCTACAATGACTCAGTCATGACCTACAACACGCGGCGTGAGCAATTCCCGGCCGTGATTTTTGCAGGCATGTTCAACTTCGGCGAAGCCCAGCTCTTTGAGATTGAGGACGAAGCGGAAAAGGCGGCCCCCAAGGTCAGCTTCAATTCCTGAGGGTCACTCTGCTCAATTGCCTGAATGGATTTCTTTGAAGCTCAAGACAACGCCATCCGGAAGACGAAACGGCTGGTATTCTTCTACGCGGTCGCGGTGGTTTGCATCGTGGTTTGTGTCTACCTGGCAGTCACCGTCGGGGAATTCACCTACCACCAACTCTCACGCCCCGAAGGTGCGACCTATTCGCCCATGGATCGTATGGATGTGGTGGACACGGGACGCATCGTATGGACAGCCATTGGGGTTGTCCTGCTCGTCGGCATGGGATCGCTCTACAAGACCCTGTCCCTGCGCGGCGGTGGAGCGAGTGTCGCTACCTCCCTTGGCGGGGAACGTGTCGACCGCAGTACCAACGACCACAAACGCAAGCAGTTACTCAATGTTGTCGAGGAAATGGCCATTGCTTCAGGTGTTCCGGTTCCGGAAGTGTATATCCTCAACCGGGAAGCTTCCATCAATGCCTTTGCCGCGGGGTGGGGACGGGATGACGCGGTCATTGCCGTTTCGGCGGGTGCCCTTGCCACTTTGAGCCGCGACGAGCTGCAGGGTGTAGTGGCTCACGAATACAGCCACGTCCTGCACGGTGATTGCCGGCTCAATATCCGCCTGATGGGCGTGCTCTTCGGGATCGTCATGCTGACCATTTTCGGTCGCCTCCTGGGATCGATCTTCCGTGGTGGAATTTATGCCAGTGGTGGACGCCGCAGAAGCAGCGGGGGCGGCAAGGGTAACGGCGGCGCGCTGATCATTGCCGTGATTGTCGTGGTCATTCTTGTCACCATAATTGGCTACATTGGCAGCTTTTTTGCCCGCCTGATCCAGGCGGCTATCTCCCGTCAGCGCGAGTATCTGGCTGATGCTGCAGCGGTACAATTCACACGGAATCCCGATGGCATCGCCGGTGCGCTCAAGAAGATCGGCAGTCACTCGACCCATGCCGTTCTTGAGCATCCCAGCGCCAGCGAGGCGGCACACATGTTCTTTGCCGACGGGCTGGCCCGTGGCTTCAGCAGCGCGCTGGCCACGCACCCGCCTCTTGATGAACGCATCCGGCTCATTGATCCACAGTGGGACGGTAAGTACGATCGCCATCGCCCGGTCAAAAGAAAACCCGAAAAGGCTCCCTCCGAAGAAGCTGCCAAGGCGGCCCGCCCAAGCGGTCGCCAGATGATCGAGGGAATGGCCATTCTCGGGGCGATCGGGACCATGAGTACCGGAAATCTCGCTACAGCGCAGCAGATCACCGGGGCGATTCCCGAATCCCTTGACAGCCGCATGCGCGAAAGCGAGGGCGCCCGAAAGGTGATTCTGGCCCTTGTCATGGCTGATAACACCTTGGATGACGACGCCCAGTGGAAAGTCGTCGAGGCGGCATTCTCGCCGGATGAGATTACCTCAATCCGCGAGGCATATGATCAGGTCCTTGCCCTGCCAAGGGAGACCCGATTGGCCGCGCTGGAGTTGTCGACTACGACGCTTACGCAGTCCCCGCTGCCCGGCAGGGAAGATTTTCTGACCCTGCTCAACAGCCTGATCCAGGTGGATGAGCACCTGAGCCTCTATGAATTTTGTGTGCGGCGAATCCTACGCGAACGCCTTGCCCGTGGCAGTGGCTCGGCCAGCTCGGATTCATCAGTCCAATACATGCAGTTAAAACCGGAAGTCGCCAAAGCGGTTGGGAATCTGCTCTCCATTGTGGCCCGTGAAGCGGCTGGAGCCGGTCAGCCGGCTGCGCTTGTCTCGGAAGCGGTCACTCCACTTTACCTCCTGAATGGCAAGGTTAGCTATCACGAGGCCGGGGAAGGCGATATGGGCCAATTAGATCATTCCCTGGATATCCTGCGCTCATCCGCCTTTGCTATCCGCGCCCAGTGCCTCCGGGCTGTTGTCCATTGCATCAAGGCAGATGGCAAATTGCTTCCCGAGGAAGCAGAATCTCTCCGCATGTTGAGCCTCAGCCTTGACTGCCCGGCCCCTCCGCTGGGTGGCGCTTTATCCAATTGACAAACTGGTCGGATAGACTAGTTTAATTGGATGAAAGCAACCCATTCGATTGGCGCCTTTGAAGCGAAGACCAAGTTGAGCGAACTCCTTGAGCGAGTCCAGCGGGGTGAATCATTTACCATCACCAAACATGACCGCCCTGTGGCTTCGCTCACTTCCTATTCAGCGGATTCCCGGGAAAAGCGAAAACACTCGGCAGACAGGATTCTGGAGGAACGGGGTCACTACAAACTTGGCGGACTGGATGGGAAAGCGTTGCGCGAGGAGGGTAGGAAATGAGCCGATCCTTTGTCCTGGATTGCTCAGCCACTCTTCCGTGGATCTTTGCTGACGAGGCGAGAAAAGACTGTGATGGATTGTTGAGGGAACTTGGAAAAGGCGCCGCAGCTTGGGTTCCCGCATTGTGGCATTTGGAGCTGGGCAATGTGTTACTGGGGGCGATGAAGCACAAACGCATTGATCAGGCCGGGATTGAGATATTTCTCTCCAATTTGGGAGAACTGGATATCCGCATTGATCCTGAAACGATGAAACACGCATGGGTTAAGACGATAGATCTTGGAATTCAATACAAGCTAACGACATACGATGCCGCATATCTGGAGCTTGCTCTTCGCCAGGGTTTCCCGCTGGCGACACTCGACAAGGGGTTGGTCCGAGCGGCCCGTACCTCGGGAGTGGAGCTCTGTCTTGGGAGAGCCTAAGCATATGCCTTGACTGCCCGGCCCCTCCGCTGGGAATCTAAGGGCATGGATTGTTGCAAGCCGGAAAAGGGATTTGGAAGCGCGGAGGAGCCTTCGGATGAGAAGCACGCCTCACGTGCGCCTGATCTGTCCGGCATGATCCGCCTCGAAGGCGGGACTTTCCTGATGGGCTGCACGGACGAGGACGGCTGGCCCGCGGATGGTGAGGGTCCGGTCCGGGAAGTGGAGCTCCGGCCCTTTTATCTGGACATGACGACCGTGACGAACGCTCAGTTTGCGGAGTTTGTCGAATCAACCGGCTACAAGACCGAAGCGGAACGTTTTGGATGGTCCTACGTCTTTCAACTGCTGGTTCCCGGAAATATCCTGCGCAAGCTGCAGGGCTCACGCAAGGTGGATGGCCTGAACTGGTGGGTGGGCGTTGAGGGCGCGAGCTGGAAAAAACCGGAAGGACCGGGGAGCAACATCAAGAAGCGCATGAACTATCCGGTCGTGCATGTCTCCTGGCATGACGCCAAGCACTTTGCAGACTGGGCCGGCAAGCGCCTCCCGACTGAAGCAGAATGGGAATATGCCGCGCGGGGCGGGCTCGTCCAAGAGCGTTATTGCTGGGGCAATGAGCTGACCCCCAAGGGCAAGCACATGTGCAACATCTGGCAGGGGGACTTTCCCAAATCCAACACTGCCGAGGATGGCTATGTCGGGACCGCCCCGGCAAGGAGCTTTCCGAAGAATGGTTACGGATTCTATAACATGGCGGGCAATGTCTGGGAATGGTGTGCCGACTGGTTCAGCCCGACCTGGCATGTGCCGGACAAGCCGGAGACACGGATCAATCCCAAGGGCCCGGAAACCGGCCAGGATTTCGGCAAGACCGGTGGTCCCGGGCGCGTCATGCGCGGCGGTTCATACTTGTGCCACGATTCCTATTGCAATCGATATCGCGTTGGCGCACGTACGGCCAACACGCCCGATTCTTCAACCGGTAATTGCGGGTTTCGCTGCGCCGCGGATATTCCCGACTCCCCTGTAGCGAAAGAATAGCGACACGATGGATCAACAATTAGCACCATTGGCTCCTCTGGAAAAGGGTGCTGAAACGGAAACTATCCTCGAAGCCTTCCTGACGGCAATGGAGGAGAGTGGGTTTGAGCTCTATGCGGAGCAGGAGGAAGCAATCCTTGAACTGTATGAGGGACGGCACGTCATCTTGCGTACGCCCACGGGGTCTGGCAAGTCACTGGTTGCCGGTGCGCTCCTGTTCCTTGCGCTCTGCAGGGGTCAGCGGGCGGTCTACACCTGCCCGATCAAGGCACTTGTGAATGAAAAGTTCCTTTCCCTGTGTCGCGCTCATGGGCCCGACAACGTGGGCCTCATGACCGGGGACGCCACTGTAAACCCGCATGCCCCGATCCTTTGCTGCACAGCTGAGATTCTCTCCAACATGGCCTTGTGTGGTGGTGAGCGCGCCAAAATCGAAGCGGTTGTCATGGACGAGTTCCATTACTACGGCGACAACGAGCGCGGTGCGGCCTGGCAGGTGCCGCTGCTCCTGATGCCGCAGACCCAGTTTCTTCTCATGTCAGCCACACTTGGTGACATGACAGACATCGAGGATGACCTCACCCAGCGAACCAATCGCAAAGTGGTGACCGTATCGAGTGACACACGCCCGGTTCCCCTCGAGTTTTCATATTCCGAGGAGGCGATTGTGCAGAGAGTGGAGGCCCTCGCGCAGGAGGGCAAGGTGCCGGCCTATCTGGTCTACTTCAGCCAGCGTGCGGCGACAGAAGCCGCGCAGGGATTCATCAGCGTCAATCTCTGCACGCGCGAGGAGCGCGAGACCATCGGAGAGATTCTTTCCAAACAATCTTTCAAAAGCCCCTTTGGCAAGGACCTGAAACGCTGGTTGCGGCATGGCATCGGGGTGCACCATGCAGGTTTGCTGCCGCGTTACCGCATCCTGGTCGAGAGCCTTGCGCAGCAAGGCTTGCTCAAGATCATCTGTGGCACGGATACCCTCGGTGTGGGGATTAATGTGCCGATCCGGACAGTGGTCTTCACGCAGTTGTGGAAATACGACGGGCGCAAGTCGGCCATTCTTTCCGTTCGGGACTTTCGACAGATTGCCGGACGAGCCGGTCGGCGGGGCTTTGATGATTGTGGCTACGTGATTGCGCAGGCCCCGGAGCATGTGATTGAGAACAAGAAGGCCGAGGAAAAAGCCGCAGCCAAAGGCGGAAAGAAAAAAGTATCGAAAAAGTCAGCACCAGAAGGCGTTCCTGGCTGGGATGAGAAAACCTTTGCCAAGTTGCAGACTGCGCCGCACGAGAACCTCGCCCCGGTATTCAATGTCGACCACGGCATGCTCCTGCTTGTCCTTAGTCGTGACGAGGACGGCTGTCGTGTCCTCCGGCAGTTAATCCGTGATTCGCATGTCACCGACTATCGCAAGCGCGAGCTGCGCAAACGCGCATGGGAACTGTTCCGGGCATTGCATGACCGGGAAATCATCTCACTGATCGATCCCCGGCCGAGCGGCCGCAAGCTGGAGGTGAATATCGAGTTGCAGGAAGACTTTTCATTGCATCAGGCCCTCTCGCTTTACCTGATCGACACCCTTGAGCAGTTGGATCCGGAGGATTCAGAATATGTCCTGCAGGTCCTCAGCCTGTGCGAATCCATCGTTGAGGATCCCGATGTCATTCTCTACCGGCAGATTGATAAGTTGAAAGAGATCCGTATCCGGGAAATGAAAGAGGAGGGGATTCCTTACGAGGAACGGATGGAACGGCTGCAGGAAATCGAGCATCCCAAGCCAATGCGGGAATTTCTCTACGATTCGTTCAACGAGTTCAAGGCCGGGCATCCGTGGGTCGATGAGGAGAACGTGAAGCCCAAGAGCATCGCCCGGGAGCTGTTCGAGGATTATCTTGGATTTAGCGAGTATGTGAACCGCTACAAGTTGCAGCGCTCCGAGGGTGTGTTGCTCAGGCATTTGTCTCAGGTGTACAAGGTCCTTACGCAGACCGTTCCAGAGGCCAAAAAGACCGAGGATGTCTGGGACGCTGAGGATTATCTGGCCGACATTATTCTTGGGACCGATTCCAGTTTGCTGGATGAATGGGAACGCCTCAGGGATCCAAATTATCAGGCAAGGGAGGGGAGTGATAAGCCCGAACGGGCGGAGTCATACGACCTGACCCGCGACACAAAGGCCTTTCAGCGCGAGATCCGGACACAGATCTTTGGCCTTCTGAAAACCATCCTCAGCAACCATGCCGAGCCGGAGATTTCCGATCAATTCCTTGCCTTTTTTGAATCCCGTGAATGCTTCCTGCTCGATCCGGAAGCCCGCAACAAGAAGCACACTTACTTTGATTCGGATAAAGAACCCGGAGCCCTTGCTGTCTCGCAGGTGCTTGTCGATCCCGGGGGCCTCAATGACTGGGAAGCAGTTTTCCGCGTGGATATCCCGGCCAGCCGGGAGAAACAGGAGGTTGTGATGAGATTGACCGGCGTTTACCCGGTTGGCGGTTAGTCTAGCCATATTGGGCACAAGCGGTTTAAATTTTTCCTAATAAACCATCATGCACAGACGTTGTTTCATTGAAGAGACCCGGTAGCGCTGCCGGGACAAACCTTAAACCACAATGAAACATGAACCACAAAACCCTGATTCCGAGTGGATGCACTCAATTGTCGAGGCGCATGCTGCCGATCTCACACGCTATGCAGCGTCCATCCTTTTTGACACCGATGCGGCGAAGGACGTCGTGCAGGACGTCTTTCTCCGTCTATGGAAGGAACCGCGGGAACGTATCGCAGATCACGTCCGGCCGTGGCTCTTCCGTGCTTGCCGGAACCGTGCCCTGGATATCCGGCGGAAGGGAGGGCGTATGAAACCGCTCGACGAATCCCACACCGCCCAGGCCGTGGCTGAAGGTCCCGGGCCGGCTGCGATGGCCGAACAGAATGACCGTCATCATCAGCTCCTGCATTTGATACGTCATCTCCCGGACAACCAACAGGAAGTGGTCCGGCTCAAGTTCCAGAATGGAATGAGCTACAAGGAAATCGCCACTGTCACCGAGCTGTCGGTGACCAATGTCGGTTTCCTTCTGCATACCGCAATCCAGACCCTTCGCGCCCGTGTCGGCGCCATTGGGGAATAATTAGAATCAGGAGAATTATTAAAATGAAACTTTCAGTAAATGACCCAAAGCTCACCGCCTACGCACTGGGTGAGATAGAAAATGAAGAAGAGCGCGCAGCCATTGAAAAGGCTGTTGCTGAGTCGGATGAGCTCCGCCAGGCTGTTGCCGAAATCCGCGACATGGGAGCGCTTTTGAGTGCCGGCCTCGGGACCGAAGCCGCGCCGGAGCTCAGCGAGCTCGACATGGCACGGATGGAGCAGGCCGGGAAGAAGCAGGCTGGGATGCCTGCAACACATGGAGGTCGCCCGGTGCTCGCACGGATCCTTTCATGGCCAGCGTTGTCCGCGGTTGCCGCAGCGGCAGCGGTGGCCCTCTTTGTCTTCGTCCTTGTACCGCCGTATGAGACGATGCAACCGTTGCCTGAGCCATTTGTGGATGAATTTGGCCTTGTCCCAGTGGATATCCTTCCTTCTCCGCCAGAGGAGCGTCAGGATGCCGAAAGGGATAAGGAGAAGAACGAGCGGCTTGCCCAGGCTGTGGTTACTCTGGAAAAGAAGGCTGATGTCGATTCCGCAAATAGTCCTGCAGTCATGGCCGATCAGCTCTTCGAACTTTCCCCCTTTGAAGTGTCAGTCGCTGAAGATATTGGCTATGCCTCGAAGAGCACCTTGGCTGCCAGCAGGATGCCGCCCCCGGGCATCGTCGATATCCGGCAACGGACTGAGCAATGGAATACCGAAAGCTACGACACCATTGAGGAAACGGGATTCCGTTCACCACTGGTGGCTCCGCTGTCCACCTTCTCGATCGATGTCGACACGGCCAGCTATGCCAACGTGCGCCGCTTCCTGAACCAAGGCCAGTTGCCTCCTGCCGACGCGGTACGCATAGAGGAACTGATCAACTACTTCCCATATGCGGATATGGCTCCGGGCAAATCCCTCGAGGAGGGAGGCGATCCATTTGCAGTGCACATGGCCCAGATGCCGGCGCCTTGGAATGATGAGCACCGCCTTTTGCGTATTGCCTTGAAGGGATACGAATTGCCATGGGAAGAACGCCCGGCCTCAAATCTTGTTTTCCTTCTGGATGTCTCCGGCTCGATGAACAACGCCAACAAGCTCCCGCTGGTCAAGGAGGCAATGGACCTGCTGGTGCGGCGTCTCGACGGTCGTGACCGCGTGGCGATTGTCGTCTATGCCGGTGCCTCCGGTCTGGTCCTTCCCTCGACTACGGCCAACAACCGCGAGACAATTGCCCATGCGCTGCAAAACCTCTCTGCAGGCGGCTCGACGAATGCCGGTGCGGGCATCCAACTGGCCTACAAGGTGGCGCGTGACCACTTTATTCAGGACGGCAATAACCGCGTTATTCTCTGCACCGATGGCGACTTCAATGTCGGGACAACCAACCGTGGCGAGCTCGCGGAAATCGCCGACAAGCAGGCGGAACAGGGCGTGTCCCTGACCATCCTCGGCTTTGGCATGGGGAACTACAAGGATGACATGCTGGAGGAACTTTCCAACAAGGGGAAGGGGAGCTATGCCTACGTCGATTCCAGCGCCGAGGCCCGGAAGGTCTTCCTCGAGGACCTGACCAGCAACCTCTTCAAGATTGCCAAGGACGTGAAGATCCAGGTCGAGTTCAATCCGGCACAGGTCGGTGCGTATCGATTAATCGGATACGAAAACCGGCGCCTCAAGGCGGAGGATTTCAATAACGACAAAAAGAAAGCCGGTGACATCGGTCCCGGACATTCCGTGGTCGCCCTTTACGAAATCATTCCGGCCGGGACGGACATTGATCTTCCGACAGTCGATCCCCTGCGCTACCAGGATAGCCCGGGTGCCAAATCAAAGGGCTCGGAAGTCGCCACCGTGAAGCTCCGTTACAAGCAGCCGGACGGGGACGTGAGCAAGCTCATCTCCCGGACAGTGAAGCGCGATGACCTTCTGTTCATCGACCAGGCATCCGCAGATTTCCGTTTCAGCGCGGCTGTGGCCGCCTTCGGCATGCGCCTCAGCGGGTCCGAATTCATCGGTGACTTCAGCTTCAACCAGATTGAATCCCTCGCAGCAGGCGCCATTGGGAATGATCCCGGTGGCCACCGCTCCGAGTTCACCGGCCTGGTCCGCTTAGCGGAGTCGCTCAAAAGCACCCCCGAACAGATTCCACCCAGAGGCGATCGTTAAACTCGCTCCTTTCGATGGCAGCTACCGATTCCCCGGAATAGAAAATGTATTCAATGTTAAAAAGGGGAGGTAGTTTTCATACCGACATGTGTGGCCAGTTCCATTTGACGCTTGTCAGTTGTGATGAGTTCACGAATTCCCAAGCTTCGTGCGCAGGCGACATGCAGGGCATCAAGCGTGCGGCAACCCGTGACTCCGGCGTAGGAATTTGAAAAAGTCCGGCAGAGCTTCCAGACAACATCCCAGTCGATTTCAACAATCCGGATCACCCCCGATACAATGTCATCTTCAATGTCAGCGATGGCGCTGGTAGCGGCCGCTTCATCACACTCATTCCGAAAGTATTTCAAGCGGAAGGCGGAAACGCATTCAGTCCGGTGCAGTGAATTCAGATAAAGAGGTTCCTTACGCTGGGTCACGAAGCGGCGAACAGCGGCTGATGTTTCTTCGAGAGTGTACAGCTTTAGGATGATCCCGGAATCATAATAACAGTTCATCTTTCTCCCCGGTCCGCATCCAACAATTCATCCGATGAACTGCCGGTCCATTTCTTCCCCCATGTCGTACGTGCCCGCTTGCCAAAGTCCGGGAAAATAACCTTTTCCCCCGTCTCAGCGCGGACAAGTCGCGCCACTACCTTCTTGCGTCGCGTGATATAGACACTCGATCCCTCCTCAACTCGCTGAAGCACCTTCGAGAGGTTGTGCTGGGCCTCCATGATCGATACCTTTATCATAACGCATAAATTTAGCGCATAACGATAATAAGACAAGCCAATTTTTCTACCGTCCATTTTGCTGATTATTTGGCTTGTCACCAGCCCTCTCCTTCATTTCCGTCCTCCTCTTTGGTTGTTCGTCCTGGGACTGACAACTTGGGCCTGACGGCTCAAACTATTGGGGGCGCTTAGCTCAGTTGGTTAGAGCTCCTCGTTTACACCGAGGAGGTCGGGGGTTCGAGTCCCTCAGCGCCCACCATGCTTCCTCCGCCTCACTGCGTTCAGCGGAGCTCTGGATGGCAAGCCAATGCAAAGCTTGGGCTGACAAGAGCGCAGGCGATGGCGAGTCAGCCAAAAAGCGGGATGCGCCCTCTACTTGTTCAAGGCTTCTCTGGTATGACCCCGCCACTGAGGGCGTGGACGGTCAGGTGGGAGGCGGTCTCAAAGAGGATACGGCTGGTGACCAGCCCGACGACGCGTCCCTCTTCCAGGAGGGCGATGACATCGACGGAGGATTCCCGGAAACAGGCAAAGGCCTCGGGAAGAAATGCTTCCGCGGACAATGTGGGAATACCCCGTTCCATGATCTGGCCCACTGGGATTTCCAATTGATCCGGGGCCTGCTTGAGGAATTCCGCCTCACCAAGATCATTCCCATGTGTATTGCCCATGAGCGCCCGGAAAATGTCCTTTGCGGTGAGCATGCCGGCGAGCGTGCCCTCCTCGCTGATTACCACGAGGTACGGCATCCCGTCCTTGGCAAAGCGTTCATCACTGAGGAAGCCCATCACCTCGGCGATCGTGTGGGATTCGCCAAGCCGCAGGTAGCGCCTCAACATGATATCGCGTAGCTGCAGCCGATCACTGGTTTTTCCGGAGTTCATGTTTCCACCTCCTTGATATCCTCCGAGCTTCTTGAGGAGCCGTCTTGCAGATTCAGTACCTTGGCGAGGGCGCGCATCAGCTCGGCTTCGTCAATGAGACCGAGGATGCGCCGTTCCGGATCGCAGACGGGCAAGACAGTTGTACGGCTTTTCGAAGCCTTGTTGAGCAATTCGACCAGGGAATCTCCCGGTTGGGCCAGCGGGACATCCGTTTCGGCCAGCTCGGAAATCGGGCGGCTGAATGATCTGGCAAGCCGTCTTCCAAGTTCCTCGTCATCCTTGATTGAATCCGGATCATCACCGAGGTTGCCGGACATCTCATGCAGGATAACCCCCGCGTGCAACTTGCCGGCGAGGCGACCCTCGTTGTCTTGCAGAAAGAGTGGGGGAGCGGCGTATGTAGTGGAACGTCGATACATTTCTGACATGAGCCATATTGCCTCGCGTAACTGGTGCTGGTTGCCGAATCGGATGCACTTGCGGCTTACAAGGTTGCTTGCCGTGACCCCTGAACTCTCCGGGACACGCTCTTCACCCGCCTTGGCCCGCCGCCGCCGTTCCATTTCCACAATGCTCCATGCCCGTGCCAGCGCCAGCTCGGTCGACTGGAACAGCTTGTTGTCCGCGTAGAAAATATTCTGCTCGCCGATCTTGTTGCGCAGACCGGAACCCGTCATCACCCGCTTCAAGTCGTCCTCGATGCCACATGCGACCAGATGGATACCGCGTTCTGTGAGCAATTCGTAGTAGTGCGCAAGAATCGCCATGGCCGTGCTGCCAACTGCCCGGAGACGCTTCATACGCAGGACAACCACGCGCGTTTGCGGAGTGAGACAGCGGGCAAGTTCGTAGTCGAGATCCTCCACGGCGGCAAAATAGAGATCGCCTTCCATGTTGACCGTCACGACTTCCGAAGGGCCAGCGCGGTTGAACGGGACTTCCTCAAAGCCGGAATCGGGATGCTGTACAAGCTGGGTGAGATCGGTCGTGCTGGTCACTCGCAGGAGCAGGACAATGGCAAGGAAGACCCCGACAAAAATCGCGTACTCAAGGGGCAGGATCAGGGTCGAGGCCAGTGTTCCCCCGAGGACAAGCCGGGAATTCGCGCCCGATCGCCAGGTCAGTTTCAAGCGATCCTTGTCGATCATGGAATAGGCGATGACGACCAGTAGCCCGGCGAGACTGGCCTTTGGGATGTAGTTGGCGAACCCGGCGAAAAGGAGCAAGGTAACCGCAGTCCAGATTGCGGAAAAGATGGCGGCCATGCGAGTGCGTCCGCCCGACTGGTAACAGACTGCGGTCCGGGTGAAGGATCCCGAGGCGGCGAAGCCGGAGAAAAAGGACCCGACGATGTTGGATGTGCCTTGGCCGATGAATTCACGGGTGAAGTTCAGGCGCTGCCCAGAGGCGGAGGCTACGGCCCGTGCGATGGAGGCGGCCTCGATGAGTCCAAGGATGGCCAGCGCAAGGGCGCCTGTCCCCAGCTCGCGCGTCAGTTCGTAGTTCGGATGCCGGATCAGGTCGGGCAGGTGGAACTTGTTCAGCTGGCTGGTGATTGGCTGGATGTCGCGCACGATATCAATGCGACCTGCACCAAGATCAACTTTGTGCCAGCCAAGGAAATAGGCAATCAATCCTGCCCCGACGACTCCGATCAACGCGCCCGGCAGTTTTGGATAATACTTTTTCAGGAGCACGACAACCACCATCGTGAACAAACCGACAAAGAGCGCCCGTGGGTTTGCATCCGGGATCAGGGAGAGGGTCGCCAGGAGCACTTCATGGAAGCGTTCCGCGTGTGCCTCGAGGCTTACGCCCATGATGTTTTTCAGCTGGTTGACGGCGATCAGGATACCTGCACCCGCGGTGAAGCCCACGACAACGGAGTTGGAAACGTAGCGCACGATCCCGCCCATCTTGAGCAGGCCAAATGCGAGCTGGATTAGGCCGGTCATGAAGGTCAGCAGGAAGACAATCTCGACCAGGCTGATCCCGTACTTGGCCGGAAGGTGAGCGGTCAGGCTCAGAATGACCATGCAAAGGGCGTTTGTCGGCCCGGTCACCAAGTGATTTGAGCTGCCGAAGAGGGCGGCGATAATACACGTGACAATCGATGTATACAGCCCATAGACCGGCGGTAGTCCGGCAATCAGGGCATAGGCCATTGCCTGGGGAACACCCATGACAGCCACCGTCGCGCCGGCCATCGCATCGTGCCGCAAATCCGACTTCAAATAACCACCGAGGGAGCGACTCATCTCGGAAGGCGAGGGGATCTGGAATTGTAGCGAAAACTTGGGTTGGGTCATGCCGGAACGGGTGTCATTCAACCCGGACAGCATGCCGAGAGCAAGCTTACAATGAGTCGGCGCTTCAGCGCCGGTTCCTGAAGCATCCGTTGGATGAACCGGGCCTGAAGGCCCGACTCTGTGGCGCCTGAAGGCCCGACTCTGTGACGTCCGAGGCCCGACTCTCTGGTATCAGAAAGCGAGGCGACAGGAGATCAGGAATTCCCGGCCGGCACCGGGGATGCGATCACCGGACTCAAGATCGCCACTGGCCGGGCGGATCGAGGAAACCGGCAGGCTGAGGTACGGGGTGAAGGCCTTGTCAAAGAGGTTTCTCACCCTGATTGAGGCACTGAAGCCCTTGGAACTTATGAGCTGTAGCGAGAGCTCGTGGAGGGCGAAGGACTTGGAGTCGGCGTAGAGCGGATTCAGGGCCGGCAAATCATTGTCCTTGGACGCGACAAGGATGGCCGTCCATTGGAACCAGGCCTTCATGGAGAACACATTGCCCTCCAAGACAGCCGAGAGGCGCGCTTCAGCGGGTGGCAATTCCGGGAGGGAATCCCCGTTGGAAAAGCCAGTCCCGGACTCGCGCAATTCAGCGTCCACCCATTCGACCGAGAACGGGAAACGGATGTGCTCTGTGGCCTGCCATTCACCTTGGATTTCCAGACCGGTGAATGCCGCATTCACATTACGATAACCGAAAACGGTCTGCGGCGGATTGAAGGGGAGAACGCCTTCCGTCGTGCCAATCGCCTGCCGCCAAATAAAGTCATCAATCTGGAAATGATAGACATCCGCCTGCAGGCGGAAGCGCTTCCGTTCCCATTGAGCCCCGAGGACAAGTTCCCATTTGCGTTCCGGTTCGAGCGTGGGGTTACCGAGTTCAAATCCTCCACCAAGGGCATTCAGGAAGGCCCGGTAGCGCTCGGTAGGCGGCGGGATCTGCCCGCTGCTGCCAAAGCCGGCATACCATGTGGCTGATGACTGTGGTTGGTAACTGAGGAGCAAATTGCCGCTCAGGACAATATCCTCAACGGAGACCTTTTCCGCCTCAGCCCCATTGTATTTGGAATACAATGACACTATCGGTTTTCCGAAGGCGCTTTTACCCGCTTCTCGCGCCTTGCTGACAGCATAGTCCGCGCGACCACCAACGCGGATCTGTGCCTTGTCGTTTAATTGCCAACGGGACTCCGCATAGGCGCCTGATTGCTTATACAGCGTATCGGGCCAGATATAATCCCTGGCCACCGGCCCCCGTTTGCGAATGGCCAGCCGCTCCTCGCGGTTGAAATCCAGCCCGAACTGGACCTCACCTCCATTGGATAGGCTGGTAATGGCTGCCACATCGGCATGGAATGATCGGGTCAGGGTGTCCGTGTCGACGTTGACGGGTTTCGTTGGGCGCTCACGGTTGCTGAGGGTCGAGCTGGATTCTGAGAATCCGTAACGCAGGCGAAAGTTCCAGCTACCGTCTGGCTGCCCCTGCCTTTCATGATTGGCCGTCACGGCCAGGAATTCCCCATCCATGACATCCAGTGGAAGGGCGGCGTTTTCTGTGAAGCCCTGTTCGCGAAAGGCTACATCGACAGCATGCATCCATTGGTTTGTTGTGGCATAGCCCAAAGAAAGCGATCCGCCGGTTTCCTCAAAGTGTGACGGTACCTTCCGCCCGTCACCGCTCGTGTAGTTACCTGATCGCGACGTAAAGCCCGAGACCCTGTAACCGATGGGAGTGGCAACACCCGCCAAATTGGCAGACCAGTGGATGCTGTTGCGTTCAGGAATTCCCTGAAAGCGGAGAACAGCCGAAGGCATTGTGGGTTCCCTCCCAATAGCCTCCGTGGACCAGTTGTTTTCGATAGCGATCAATCCCCCGGATACGGGTGGACCACTGGCCAGTGACGGTAGGGCCTTGGCAATTTGAATGCTCCGGTAACCGGCTCCTGAAAACTGGTTGATTGGGGCGCTCGTGCGCGTGGGTGATCCATTGGGCAGGCGCAGTCCGTTCAGGGTGGTTGACACCCGGTCATAGCTAAGCCCGCGCACAATGGGTTCGGTGGAATAAGTTCCCCGCGAGGCAAAGCTGACTCCCGGAAGGCTGGACAGCGATTGCGTGAGCGAACCTGCCAAGTCGACCGGTACTCCGGACGTGCCCGTGACCCCGGGTTGTGACGAATTCCAAGTCCCCTCGATGACCAACGGGGCAAGGTCGATAATTCTATCCGCATCAGATCCTGTGCCGGAAGCGTTGGCCTGGCAAAGCACCGTGGCAGCGGAGGCAAGGAACAGCCCAAGGGCGTGCTTGAGTTGATTTGTCGATATTACCATAGCATCAGTGATGTAATTCCCAGAATGGCGACTGGAGCACCCAGGTAGAAGCGTGTGCCGAGCGAATGCCGTTCCAGCAGACGGGCAATTGGAATGCTGATTAGGGGAGCCGTCGCCGCGATGGACTGCACAAGTCCGGGATTGAGGAGGCTCACTGCCCAGAGCCAGCAGGTCACCCCGAGAACGGGACCAAAGAGGGCGTTTAGCAAGATCCAGAAACCGGGTTGGCCAGAGACAGGTCGTCCCTTCAAGAAAAGCCGGTTAACCGTAATGACCGGTGAGCTGTCCTTTTTTGCCGGGCGCAACTTAAAAGCTGCGAGCAGCATGCCAGCGACAAGCAGACCGCCGCTCAACCGGATGAAGGCCGCGCTGAATTTGTCCACCTGTAGGGACATTTCCATGGCAGCGAGAAATGCGTGCCTGCTCAGGACAAGGCTTGTTGCTTGAAAGAAAGCTGCCCCGGCAACGGCTAAATATCCGATCATTGGACTCCCCCGGGCCTCCGCCTCTTCCTTAATCCAGCTGGAACCGGCAAAGAGAATTCCCGCAAGGATGATCCCGCAGGAAAGTGTTTGCTTGAGCGTCAGGCTGTCTTCAAGGAATAGCCACGCAAAGAGGGCGGCGAGGATTGCCGTCCCGCTTTCAACAAAAAGCAAAGCCCGCGGTGACCCGAGGTATTGCAGGGCACGCATCATGCAGGCGCCCCCGAATCCGAACCCGATCCCGCCAGCCAGCGCAAACAGGCTGATCAGGCCAATCGGCATCTCCCGGCGGAAAACTGAGCTGATCAGACCCAGAAGGACCATCGCGACCAGCAGACGATAGACATTTGCCCGAAGAGGCCCAATCAGTGAAGCGGACTGGCGGGCACTGATAGCAGTAAAGGCAAAGAAGATCGCGGTTAGGAATGCGGGGAGCACAGGGGATTAATGCCTTTGTTACGGGTTGTGAGCTGTATAGTGCGTGTGCAGCAAATGATGTGAGCGATCCCCGAGGGGTGCCCCAAGAAACTCGCTGTAGATCTGGGCAATCTGTGGGTTGTTATGCGACTTCCGTAAGACCTTTCCCTCGTCCTCCTGGAAAATGGCGTGCATGCGTTTCAAGCGGACCGAGTCATCCGTGTAGCGTGGTTGTCCTCCACCGCCAATACATCCGCCCGGGCAGGTCATGACTTCCACAAAGTGATATTCCTTCAAGCCGCTGCGGAGCGCCTCGAGTAGCTTGCGTGCGTTGCTCAGGCCATGTGCCGCCGCCACCTTGAGGTCGACACCTTCGAGGAATGCCCAATCCGGTTGGCAGTTCTCCAGCTTCAGAGAAGCTTCCTTGATTCCCTCCAAGCCGGCAACCGCCTCAACGTGCAGGTTCTCCAGTGGCAACTCACGTCCAGTGACCAGTTCGTAGGCCGTCCGTATAGCTGCTTCCATGACGCCACCGGTGTTGGCAAAAATATCGGCAGCACCCGAGGAAAGTCCCATTGGGGCATCCATTTCACCATCATCGAGATTGCGAAAGTCAATGCCAGCAGACTTGATCATTTCCGCGAGCTCACGTGTTGTGAGCACAAAATCCACATCCCGTACGCCACTGTCGTTCATCTCCGGCCGCTGGGCCTCGTATTTCTTGGCCGTGCAAGGCATGACGGAGACAACTGTGATTTCCTCAGCTTTTTTACCAAGCTTACCGGCGTAGTAGGTTTTCGCTACGGAGCCAAACATCTGCTGCGGGGATTTGCAGGTGGATATATTTGGAAGAAATTCCGGATAGAAATATTCCGCGAAGCGGATCCATCCCGGGGAGCAACTGGTGAACATGGGCAGGCTGACCGCCTCGTCCTTTTCCACAACAAGCCGCTTCAGGCGCGTCAGGAGCTCCGTCCCTTCTTCCATGATGGTTAGATCCGCCGTGAAGTTTGTATCGAAGACCGAATCAAAACCGAGTTTCCGCAGGGCGGTCGTCATCTTTCCAGTGACAAGAGTCCCCGGTTCATAATTAAAGCATTCCCCAAGGGCTGCCCTGATCGCGGGAGCAGTCTGGACCACAACGTGCTGGCCAGGATCCTGAAGGGCCGCCCAGACCTCTTCCTGGTGGCTGCGTTCATTGATCGCTCCCACCGGGCACACAGCGGCGCATTGTCCGCACTGAACACACGGGACATCATCAAGATCCATGGTGAAGGCTGGCCCAATCCGTGTGGAAAATCCCCGTCCTTGGGGAAACAAGGCTCCAACGCCTTGAACTTCCCCGCACACTGTCACGCAGCGCCGGCATTTGATGCACTTGCCGCTATCGCGGGTGAGGGCGGGTGTGCTGTCGTCAATTCCACCAGCACAGCGCTCGCCGGGATAACGGATTTCCCGGATGCCCATTTCACGGGCGACATCCTGCAATTCGCAGTCCCCGTTGCGGACACATGTCTGGCACTCACCGCAGTGTTCCGAGAGGAGGAGCTCGACCAGCGTTTTGCGGGCCTCACGCACGCGCCGGGTCCGCGTGCGAATTTCCATTCCCTCGAAAACCGGAGTGGAGCAGGCCGCCTGCAGGTTTCGGGCCCCTTCCACTTCGACAACGCACAAGCGGCAGGCACCCGTTGCCGGGTGGTCTTCCATCTTGCAGAGGGTGGGGATATTTATGCCCGCCTTGCGTGTGGCCTCCAGAACCGAGAGAGACTCATCAACTTCACACTTTTGATTGTTTATCGTTACAGTAATCATTGTTGAATCCTCCTATTTGCCGTAATCGCATCGCAGGCAGCGCTTGGCCTGCCGGATGGCCACGCTTTCCGTCCATGGCAAGTCCACTTCGTCGAAATTGTGCCGTCTCCTATCGACCGGAAGGGTGTTCAAGGCCTCACGCGGGTAGGGCACTGGATCGGCATCCGGGTCATAGGCAGTTGTGTTCTCATGCTCATTCCGCCAGAAGGCGTGGTTGCTTCCCGTGAGGTAGCAATCCATTCCAACTGCTGCCCGCTCACCACCAGCGATCGCGTCGATAACTGAGAGTGGCCCGGTCGCGGCATCCCCTCCGGAGAAAATCCACGGGATGCTTGTCTGGCCGGTTTGCTTGTCTGACCGTATTTGTTTATTCGCTACGGTTTCGAGCCCGACCTCTGCACAAACGCTCGAGAAATCAAAGCTTTGTCCAATCGCAAATATGACCTGATCCGCCTCAATCCTGATTTCCTTTTGGGATTCGATCGGACGCCTGCGGCCTGAGCGGTCGAAGTCTCCCAGTTTCATCTGCAGGCATTCCACCGCGACAATTTTTCCATCTTCCCGGATGATTTCCGTGGGATTGGTGAGCGTGTGAATCCTGACGCCTTCCTGGAGGGCCTGATCAATCTCTTCCGCATAGGCCGGCATCTCGGCCTGGGAGCGCCGGTAGACCAGATCCACTTCGGCACCGAGGCGGATGGCTGTGCGAGCCGCATCAGTAGCGCAGTTTCCGCCCCCGACAATAACTATTTTAATTCCGACAGGCGCGGATCCGCGCTGGTTGTATTCCTTCAGGAAATTGAAACCATCGATCACACCGGGTCCTTCGCATCCCGGTAAATCAAGCTGGACGCCACCCGGGACACCAATGCCCATGAAGACACATTCAAATCCGTCCTCGTGAAGGCTTGAAAGTGTGAAGTCCTTGCCAAGGCGTTGCTGTGTCCGGATATCAACCCCCATTTGCTCGATCATGCGAATTTCGCGGGCCACCGTTTCCCTGGGCAGGCGATAGGCGGGGATGGCTTGCACGAGCATTCCGCCCGGCCGGGCCTCTGCTTCAAAGACAACCGGCTTGTAACCAAGGCGTGCGAGAAAGTAGGCGCAGGAAAGGCCGGCTGGACCGCCCCCGACAATCGCCACTTTGCGTTTGGCATTGTTCGGGTTCTCGTGGATCTCAGGCATTTGGACGGTGATCTCCTGATCAACCATGAAGCGCTTGATACCGCGGATGGAGACCGCATCGTCAAGGCTGGAGCGACGGCACATGCTCTCGCACGTATGAAAGCATACGCGCGCACAGATCGCGGCGAACGGATTGCGCTCACGATGAAGCTGCAGTGCCTCGGCATACCGCTTTTCCCCGGTCAGGGAAACAAAACCCGGGATGTCGACATTGGCCGGACAGGCGCACTGGCACGGTGCCCGGACAAGCGCGGCACAGGTTCCCGAGCGGCAGAATTTCTGATGAATGTGTTCCTCATATTCCTCGCGGAAATGCCGGATTGTCGAGAGCACGGGATTGGGCGCGGTCTGTCCAAGGCCACACAGGGAAGTGTCCTTGATCTGCTCGCCCAGCTCGATCAGTTTTTCAATATCCCCTTGCTCGCCCTCTCCGGCGCAGATGCGCTCCAGTATTTCCAGCATGCGCTTGGTCCCGACACGGCACGGGACACATTTGCCACAGGACTCTTCCTGCACAAATTCAAGGAAGAACCGCGCCACATCGACCATGCAGGTATCCTCATCCATGACGATCATGCCGCCAGAGCCCATGATGGCCCCGAGCTCTTGCAGGCTCTTGTAATCCAATGGCACGTTGAGGTGCTGACGCGGAATGCATCCCCCGGATGGCCCGCCCATCTGGGCCGCCTTGAAAGGCCGGTCATTCTTTGTCCCGCCACCGATGTCATAGACCAGCTCCCCGAGCGATGTACCGATCGGCACTTCGACAAGGCCGGCGTTTTGAATGGAACCGGCGAGGGCGAATACTTTCGTTCCTTTGCTCTCCTCCGTTCCACGGGAGGCGTACCAATCACTTCCATGCAAAAGGATTGCCGGAATGTTGGCGTAGGTCTCGACGTTGTTGAGGACAGTCGGCGCGCCCCATAAACCCTTTTGTGCAGGGAAGGGCGGGCGAGGTCTTGGCTCCCCGCGACGACCCTCGATGGATTCAATGAGGGCGGTTTCCTCACCGCAGACAAAGGCCCCGGAACCCATCCGGATCTCAAGGTTAAAATCAAAGCCGCTTCCAAGGATGTTCTCACCCAGCAACCCGCGCTCCTTCGCTGAATCAATCGCGGCCTGGAGGCGCTCAACGGCAAGCGGATATTCCGCCCGTACGTAGACAAAGCCTTCCTTCGCCCCAATCACGAAGGCGCCGATCAGCATGCCTTCAATTACGGAAAAGGGATCTCCCTCCAAAACACTGCGATCCATGAAGGCGCCCGGATCACCCTCATCCGCGTTGCACAGGATGTATTTGGTTTCTCCTACAGCCCTGCAGGCCAGCTTCCATTTCATGGCAGTCGGAAATCCCGCACCGCCGCGCCCGCGCAAGCCGGCATCCTCGACCACCTCGATGACCTCTTCCGGTTTCATTCCGGAAAGCACCTTGGCAATTCCGAAAAAGCCATCCACACTGATGTAGTCCTCAATCGATGTTGGCGGGATTTTTCCACAATTGCGCAGAACAATCTTGTCCTGCCCCTTGAAGAAATCGATGGAGGCCTCCGTGGCTTGGGCCGATCCATCCTGTCCTTTCCATAAAAATTCCTCGACGGGCTCACCCCCGAGGATGTGGCGCTCGACAATTTTCTCCACGTCCTTCGGGCTGATTCCCCTGTAAAGTGTTTGGTCCTCATCAAGCGCCAGAAGCGGACCGCCCGAACAGGGACCCATGCAACCGCACTCCATGACCTCCACATCGAGCAACAATCCACGCGAGGAGAGGGCCGTCTTGAGCGCACTGACGATTGAGCTCGATCCGGATGAAAGGCATCCTCCGCCCATGCAGACACGAACCAGTCTTTTAGCCTTTCCGGATTCGAGTGTGCGTGAAGAAAGTACCCGCGCCTTGATGGCTTTCAGTTCAGCGGAATTGTGAATCGGATTTTTTTGTAGTTGCTGAATCATGACTTAGGCTCCTTTTCCGGTTTCTCTTTCGTCGTCTTCGTATTTCTTCAGGATTTCCCCTATCTTGGATGGCTTGACCCGCTGATGGACATCCACGTCAGCCATCAGCACCGGTGCCAGGCCACAGGCCCCGAAGCAGCGGCCTACCTCAAGTGAGTAGCAGCGATCCGGGGTTGATTCACCAATGTCGATTCCCAGCTCTTTCTTGAGCGCGCCCAGGACCTCCTTGCCACCGCGGACATAGCAGGCTGTTCCGAGGCACACCCGCATCTGGTGCCGTCCTTGTGGCGTTCGCGAGAAAAAGGAATAAAAGCCGATGACCCCAGCCACTTCGCTGAGGGGTTTTTCGAGCTTCTCCGCTACGCGGCGGATGACACTATCCGGGAGGTAACCGAACAGACTTTGTGCCATTTGAAGGATCGGGATTAACGAGCCCGGCTTGCCGGCGTATTGCTCGATGATTTCATCCAGTTCGCAAAGCAGGCTTTCCTCGCTGGGTTCGTTTGTAATCAGAGGTTCTTCGATCGGGGCAGCATCTTGTACAGGCATCTGTCTTCGCTTTCGAATGGGGTTAAACTCGAGGAATTTTTTGAATGTTGCCCCGAGTTTATGGCATTCCCCGCGGAAGCTAAAAGATTAAAATTAGATAAACTAATTCTATAAGCGCACAGAATGACAGAAATTAATAGCAAACCTCCTGAGAATTGCCTGCTTCGGCCAGTTCCTCAGCGGGAACCGGGAGCACCAATCTGGAGGATCGCCTTGGCGGTTTGAGCACCGCTGGCGAGTGCGGTATCGAGGGACGCGACACCGGTATAGTCCCCGCAACGGAAGAGACCCGGGGCAAGCTGGATGGCTGGCGGCCTGAATTGGCCCTGTGCCGGGACGGCTTCCGGGATTTGGTAGGTGCGGAGGTGATTCCAATTTTGGGCGCCTTGACCAAACCATGCGGCAAGCTGCTCGCGGACCTGTGATTCGAGTTTATCTGACGCGATTGCGACCCGATCGACAACGCTGACTGAAATCAGGTGCCGTCCTGCAGGCGCGTATTCAGGCGAAACGCTGGTCATGACGGTGAGATTATTGATGGGGCCGTGCCCTTCGCCATTGAGGACCAGCAAGGGTCCCGTTGGCGGCGCGACGGGTGCATCGAAGTAGAGGCATGCCACCTTGTTGACCGGAGCGGGCGGGGTATTCTCTCCAAGCAGTTTCTGAGCGGCCCGAATATCCGTGGCAATAACCGTGATTTTTGGCTCGAGCTTCGTCCCATCTTCCAGATGGACGGCACCATCCTCGAGTGCCGTGGCCCGTTTTCCGAACTGGATTGATTCTGCAGGCAAGTCACCGGCAAGCTGTAACGGGATCTCCTCCATTCCCCGTGCGGGGATTGCCGTGTCTCCCCGGGCAAAGTTTTGCAGGACATCCTCCATCTTGCGAACCGTTGTCTCCAACTTTGTTTCAAGGAAGACACCGCCCAGGAACGGGCGGAAAAAACGCTCAATCATGGATGCGGAGAAACCCTCTGCTTGGAGCGCTTGAAGGGCACTTGTCGAATCCGGGTATTTTGCAAAGCTAAACCCACTTAACCGCAGACGCCCGACGCGGAGCTTGTCGGCGATGGATCCTATCGGGTTGAAGGCGCCCCGGACTCCATCCAAGGGATGCCGGAATGGGTCGGCTACGCGGTGCCATGCATTCCCATGGCGAACCAAGGCCCCTGGATAGATCTTCCTCAAGTCCAGTTTCTTGTAGTCCAGCTGTCGCTGTGCCTCAGGATAAGCCGTGAGCAAGACCTGAAATCCACGGTCAAGCCGGAATCCGTTCACGGTATCGGTTGCCACGCGCCCGCCCACGCGATCGGAGGCCTCCAGGACGGTGACATTCTCCCCGGCCGCACGAAGCGCCCTTGCGCAAGCCAAACCGCTCAGGCCAGCACCGATAACGACAATGTCCGGGGAAGACTGAAATGGCTGTGGCATATTACCTCAATCGTTGCCTGGATTATTTTGAATTATTCCGGTGCAGGTGATCGTACTGCCATTCCTCTCCGGTGACGGAATAAAACCACGGGTAGATTTCCGGGCCAGTCCAGAACCAGGAGCCATCTTCATCGGCGTACCAGAAGCCCTCCGCTGTTTCGTGGAGGCGCAGCCACCCAAGGCGCTCGTGAAGGACGACCGGATAAATAAAGCCATTCAATTTGCCCCACCAACTTGAAAGGCAATCGCCATTGGCAAGCATTGGCGTGGCCTGTAATGCAGAAGGCAGGTGACGTGATGACAAGTCCAGGACCAGCGGCAGGTGATCGGAGACAAAGGTGTCATTTGCCTGGAGGCCCATTGCGGTCAATGCGCTCTGCGGGAGCAGGTCGGTGTCGAGCGTGTAGGCCTTTTGGCGAAAGACGGTTGCTGGATCGAAGAGAAAAAAGTCCAGTTTGCTCGAGCCAAATCTGGACAAGCCGTCGCTACCCCAGCTGTATTGATCGTACTGATACACATGGCGCGGGCTGGCCATCTCAAGAGGCACGATGGTAGTGGTCAAGTCGATCAGCTCGGGGGCAAGCCCGCCCGAGTTAAGATCGCCACCGATAATGATGGACTGTGGGGCAGGAGTTGGGTCGTTCAAGCGGACCTCAATCAAATTGAGTATGTTGGCGCTTTCCTCGATGCGGCCGTCTTCACCACTATTGCAGCACGGGAGATGGGCATTGGCGATGAGCAGACGATAGCCCAGTACGTCCTCTGTTGCATGGCGGCTGACAAGATTGCCATCGACCGACCAGCTTCCTTCAGTGGGGTAGCGGCTCACGGTGATACAGTCGTTGTTGCGGGTGATTGACCATTCTTCCCCAATCGGGATTTGCATGTTCTTCTGGAAGAACTCGAGGACCGTATTGGTCGGGGTATCGTAAATTTCCTGAAGGATGGCGATGTCGGGATTGATTGCGAAAAGGACCCGGCGGAACGGCTCCAAGTTATTTCCTTCAAACGGTGCATCGCGTAAAACATTCCAACTCACAATGCGGACAGAGCGCCGCGACTTTTGCGTGACAATGGGCATTGGCTGGACCGAGAGGGGTCCTGAAAAATTGTAGGCAAGGGATGACCCGATGTCTGGAATCCGGTCCAGGCTATTTTCCTCAATAAGCGCTATGTGAACTGGCTCGCCTGAGCGCGCGGCCGGCAAGGCTTCCAGGCTGACGGCAATTTCATGAATTGTGGAGGAACCCTCCGGAGCAAGCCGCTCGATAAAATTCCCGCGACCAATATCGCCACGGTCGGTAAGGGTACTCGTGCCCCGGTTTAGGTCAAAGTCCCAGCTGAAGTCCATGCCTCGACCGCTGTAAGTGGTGCCCGTTGAAGGGTTATTGTCCGCGTCGATGTAGAGGCGCAGGTCGGCAAAGCGGAGATTCACCGGATTCTCAAATTCAACCAGCAAATACAGGTTGTAGGCATCGTTGGTGACCGAGAGCTTGCGGAAATCCGCGCTGGAAGACTGGCCGTCCCCGGCAGGATCGCTGACGCTGGGCGCATCCACAGGCCAATCTGCGGAAGCTCCATCCACGAGGATAGCCTCGAGCCGATTGGCATGAAATGAAGAGAGGACGAGCCCCAAGAGGCAAATAGAACGAACCATGATAATTGTAGGAAATAAAGAATTGTGGGTCTGACAAGCGAACCTGAGAATAACCGGATTGTTAGTAGTGCGGTGGTTTTTCCGCCTCCGGATCGCGGTCTGGTCCGGGGGTTGCTCCATCCCCGCTTCCCTCAACGCGTGCATCGAGGCGCTTTAAATCCTTTTTCAGGGCATCCAGTTGCTTCGACATGCTGTACATCTCGGCATCCTGCTTTCGGATGTGGTCTTCAAGCCTTGAGACAGCTCGTTCAAGGTGGCTAATGGCTTCCTCGGGGGTCATTGGGTTACTGTTGGCAGGTTTTGCATACTTGTCACGAAGGAACAGACAGGCGACCGGCAACGCCGTGTGGCCTTTTGGGATTGTCTGTGTAATCCAGCGCATCCAGTTTAATCGAGCTAATGGGATCTCCACAACAGGCATCACAGAAACACCCGCAAATTGCCATTATTGGCGGTGGGGCCGCAGGGTTTTTCTGTGCCTTGACGGTGGCGGAGGCAAATCCGGATGCACGGGTGACAATCTACGAGAAGGGGAAGCATTTCCTGCAGAAGGTGAAGGTCTCCGGTGGCGGACGCTGCAACGTCACGCACAGCTGTTTTGATCCGGCGAGCTTGGCCACCTTCTATCCGCGCGGTTCGCGCGAGCTGCGTGGAGCGTTTCATCGCTGGCAACCACAGGGCACAATTGACTGGTTTTCGCAGCGCGGTGTCGAACTCAAGACAGAGGAGGACGGGCGGATGTTCCCGGTCACAGATGATTCGCAGACAATCATCGACTGCTTCATGCAATCCGCCCGGGAGGGCGGGGTAGTCCTTCGCACGGGACTCGCCCTTGAGAAGCTGGCCCCCGCTCCGGATGGATCCTTTACTCTTGGTTTCAGTGACGGGAGCACAGCCCGGGCGGACAAAGCCTGCATCGCATGCGGGTCGCTGAAGGCCTCGCCGCTCAGCCGCATGATCCAATCACTGGGACACACCATTGAGCCGTTGGCCCCGTCGCTCTTTGCCTTCAATGTTTCGGATCGACGGATCATCGGGTTGGCCGGGCTTTCGGTTCAGGATGCCAGTGTGCGCGTCCTTGCCTCGAGCGCTCCCCAATCTGGACCGCTCCTCATCACCCATCGCGGGTTCAGTGGTCCGGCCATCCTGCGCCTGTCCGCATGGGAGGCCCGTGCCCTGCAGGAAGCCTTTTACGAGTTTGAGATCTCCATCAACTGGTTGGGAAATGTATCGGAAAGTCAACTACAGGAATCCTTTAACCGTTATCGAAAATCCTCCGGCAAGGCGACTGTGAAGAACAAGCATCCCGGAGCGATTCCGCGACGCCTCTGGGATCGCTTCATGGAGACAGCAGGCGTTGCTCCCGATACCCGCTGGGCCCAGTTGCCCAAGGATCAGGAGACCGCGCTTGCCAGGGCCTTGCTCGATTCCCGCTTTGAAGTCCGGGGAAAAACCACCAACAAGGAGGAGTTTGTTACCTGCGGCGGGGTTCACCTCAAGGAAATCGATTTTCGCCGGATGGAGAGCCGCCTCGTGCCGGGCTTGCACTTTGCTGGCGAATGCCTCGATATCGATGGCCTCACCGGTGGCTTCAACTTCCAGGCGGCATGGACCGCAGGGCACATCGCCGGCTTGGCGATGGCCGAAGTTGAGGGTCTGTCAAAGTAGGCTGCCACCGCCTTCCAGACCGCTTCTTCCATGCGTTAGCCGCATATTTCCGGCGGGTTCATCAAGGGCTTTTTTTTCTTGGCAAAGCCTTGGATAGCCAATAAGTATTACTTATCGAATGTCAACAAAAATATCTAATAGCTTATATTAGACCCCCTTATTCACCTCCAGCAACCAGGTCCCCGATGAAAGCAGCCACTCCCCTGAACCGCCTTGTCCCTCATTTCTCAACAACCCTGATCTTCGGCCTTCTAGTCACCTTTGGCAGCACTTTGCTTGAGGCCAAGAACCCTTACCGGAAGGAATTCTTCAATTTTTATGGAGGCCTTGTAAATGGCACTCAACTGGACGACCTTCCCAGCAATGCGGGTCATTGTGGCGTCTGCCACTATAATTTCGACGGCGGAGGGGACCGTAATCCTTATGGCTTGGACTTTGAAGCGTCCCCTCACGGCAGCACCTCGGAAATTCACAGCAGTCTGTTCGCCCTTGAGTTGGTCGACTCGGATTCGGACGGATTCGACAACGGCGTTGAAATTGGGGCGATCAGCGATGGGACAAGTTATGTGAACCTGCCGACCTTTCCGGGTCTATCGGGCTCCAACGCAGGCATGGTCCAAAACGTATCGGCGGGAGACGTTTCCCCTTATTTGACGCCCAGCGTAGGGGTGGACACAACACCGCCGACGGTCACGGTGACGACGCCCAACGGGGGAGAGACCCTTGTTGGCAATTCAGCGACAACGATTCAGTGGACCGCGGACGATCCGGAGAGCGGGATCGTCGAAGTGGAGATTTATGAATATGTAGACGGTGACTATAAACACATCGTCAAAGGCTTGGGTAACACAGGCAGCTACACATGGTTTGTGGCCAACCGCCCGCGGACGGATGCCCTGATCCGGATTGAAGTGGTTAATGGAGCCGGGCTCGAAGAGACGGACGAAAGCAACGCCACCTTCACCGTTGAATCGCCTCCCGGGGGATTGGTTGCCACGACGCTGCGGGATTTCGACATGCCGGGAAGCCAGCCATTTGAGGGTGGTTCACTCACTTCTACTCCCGAGAACTGTGCCGTCTGTCATGGTGATTATGACGCGGTAACCGGTGTGGAGCCCTACAACAACTGGAAAGGCAGCATGATGGCGCTGGCGTCCCTCGATCCCCTGTTTGAGGCCAATTTGGCCATTGCGAACCAGGATGCGCCGGATTCGGGTGACCTTTGCCTGCGCTGCCACGACTCCCGAGGTTGGATTCAAGGCCGCTCCGTTCCCACCGATGGCAGCGCGATGCTGCAGAACGACAAAATCGGTGTTTCCTGTGACCTGTGCCACCGGATGGTCGATCCGAATTACCAGGCCGGGCTCAGCCCGTTGCGGGACCTCGAAGTCCTGGGTGGCTTGAGTTTTCCGTCTCCTGACGTGCCGGCAGAATATGGCAATGGCATGTACGTGGTTGATGAGCTGGCCACCCATAAGCGGGGCCCCTTCAATCTTTCCTCTGCCCCCGGTGGGCACGATTTCCTGGAATCTCCATTTCACCGGACGGGAGAATTCTGCGGCACTTGCCACGACGTGAGCAACCCCGCCTTTATCGAGGACGAGTTTGGGGTATTCCAACCGCAAACATTGGACCAGCCCAACACGACCTATTCACCGCACAGTATTGTCCCGGTGGAGAGAACCTATAGTGAATGGAAAGCCAGCATGTATAACACCCCGCTGGGTGTCTACGCACCTGAGTTTGCCGGGAACAAACCCGGTGGATCCGTTTCGACCTGTCAGGACTGCCATATGAGCGACGTTCTAGGCTATGGGGCAAACCCACTCACCAATACTGTTCCCGAGCGACCAAACCTGCCTTTGCACGACATGACGGGAGGCAGCACCTGGATTCCGGAACTGATCGCCAACGGCTCCATCGACTGGATCAATCCTGCCGATTATCCGCATGTGGATCTGGTTGCCGTCCAAGCTGGCATTGCCCGGGCGGAATACATGCTGGAGAACGCGGCTGAGCTGACCTCGGAGCAGACAATCGGGGATCTCGTCGTCCGCGTGACCAATAAGACCGGCCACAAATTGCCAACGGGTTATCCGGAAGGGCGAAGGATCTGGGTGAACGTGAAATTCTTTGATGGCTCGGACACGTTGATTTCCGAGTCGGCGGCTTATGATCCATCAACGGGTGTCTTGGGCCATGATGTCGAGGCGAAGATCTATGAAGTCCATCCGGGCATCGATACCAACGTCGCCACAGCGACTGGCCTCGCTGAAGGCCCCTCGCTGCACTTTGTCCTCAACAACAAGATCTTTGAGGACAACCGCATCCCGCCCTTGGGATTCACAAATGCCGCCTTTGCTGAATTTGGCGGACAGCCTGTCGGCCATACCTACGCTGACGGCCAGAATTGGGACGACTCCAGCTACACGGTTCCTGCCGGGGCCGTGCGGGCCGAGGTAAATCTCTATTATCAGAGCACCAGCAAGGAGTTTATCGAATTCCTCAAGAACGAAAATAACGGACCGGAAGGGAACATCGGTGACAAGATGTATGACCTTTGGAACGACAACGGCAAGTGCCCGCCGACGCTCATGGCCTCGACCGATGTGCCCGTGCTCGAGTCGGGCGGGGACGCTGATAAAGACGGCCTGAGCAATATCGAGGAGCAGGCCTTTGGTTCGGATGCCTGGTCAGCAAACAGTGCCCACCGGCCGACCAGCATGATGGTGGATCATGAAGGCAGCAAATATCTCGCCCTCCAGTTTGTCCGGCTCAAGGAACTGGGTGGCACGCAGATCAACGCCATGGTTTCGAGTGACCTCGTCCAGTGGGATCCGGCGGATTCAGATACCGAGGAGTTCAGCGTGGTCGATAACCTTGACGGGACAGAAACGGTTGTTCTCCGGATGTTGACTCTTCCTGCGCCAGGCGAAAAGCAATTCATGCGCCTCGTGGTCAATTGAGCTCAGGGCCGAACAAACGACCTGAATTATCAGTCGAAAAATTCCCTAGTATCCGATCAGCTCGATTCCGGCCTCTGAAGCTTTTTGCAGAAGGGTGACCTTGTTGAGCATGACGACCTTGTCGGACTCAAGAGCGGCGGTCTTGATCCCGCTGGCTTGCATTGATTCAAGGGTCTTCTCACCGAACACCGGCCAATCAAAATGCGGGTTTTGATCCGGCTTGGCACACTTCACAAAAATAAGCTGATCGGTCTTGTATTTGTTGGCCCGGCTGAGCATGTCGTCGGTCCCTTCAAAAGCTTCCACGGCAAGGACCGTTCCCTTGCGCACGACAACTCCCTGCCCGATATCGAGTGCGGCAACCTCGCGTGCTATCCGGATGCCAAAATCGATATGCGGCTGTTTGGCCTGCTGCTTGCCCGGTGTCATGAGACCGTGGCTACTCAAGTGTCCGTCGAGGAAAGCGCGGGCGTCCAGCATGTTGACCCCGATGCGCTCAATTTCCGCAGTGATGGACCCGAAGATGGTGTGGGCGTTGCGCTCCTTGAGACTCGCCAGCATGGCGAGGGCCTTGATATCCGGCGACAGGTCACGAAAGAGCTTTCCCGGGGAGACCTGCCCCACAAAGAGCGCGTAACCAGCTTCAAGTTTCTGCAGGGCCTTCAGCATCTTGCCGATCTGGCCGACCTTGACAACCTCGCGCTCACCATCCGGGAACGAATCAATCAATTCCGGTTGGGTTTCCCCTTTCAAGGCAATCAGGCGGACCGGGAGCCCGGCGGCCCGTATCGACTCCACCGTGAGAACCGGATAATCCCGCTGGCCGGCAATGACCGCAACCGGCTTGGACGGGTCAAAGCTTTCGGGAAGAAATCTGCTTGTCGGGCAATCAGCCACGAACAACGACATTGAGAATTTTCCCGGGAACGTAAATCACTTTGATGATTTCCTTTCCGCTCAAGTGGGCTGAAACCTTTTCATCGGCCTGCGCAAGGGCAAGAACCTCATCCTGTTTGGCTGTCTTGCTGACTTTCGCTTCTCCGCGAGGCTTCCCGTTCACGAGCAAGCCAATCTGAACCTCATCGGTCTTCAGCAGGTCCTCATTCCAAGTTGGCCAGCCGGCAAAGGCGACCGACCCTTCACCGCCAAGTTTGTGCCATAGCTCTTCAGCCAGATGCGGGGCCAATGGTGCCAGGAGGCGTGCAAAATCCTTGGCTGACTCAACGTTGAGGCTTTCCTCCTTGTTGAGCTGGTTCATGAAAATCATCAACTGCGACAAGGCCGTATTGAAGCGGATGTTGTCGTAATCAGCGGTCACTTTGCGGATTGTCTCGTGGAGGACACGGGTCATTTCGGTCGACTCCGGCTTGTCGGAGGCAATCTTCGGTGGCAATCCGTCCCCGGAACCCACCAGATCCCGGCAGACTCGGCGAAGGAAGCGATGGACGCCCTCAATGCCCTGTGAATTCCACGGCTTCATGTCTTCCAGCGGTCCCATGAACATCAGGTAGGCGCGTAGGCTGTCGGCCCCATGGCTGGCGATAAAGTCGTCCGGATTGACCACGTTGCCACGGCTTTTGGACATTTTCTCACCGTCCTCACCGAGGATGATTCCCTGGTGGAAGAGCTTCTTGAAGGGTTCATCATCCGTGACAACCCCCATGTCCTTCAGGAACAAGTGCCAGAAGCGCGCGTAGAGCAAGTGGAGGACGGCATGCTCGGCCCCACCCATGTAGAAATCGGGAACGCCCCAGTAATCGCGGATTGCCGGATCGAGGATGGCCTCCGCATTAGCCGGATCCAGATAGCGCAGGTAATACCAGCAACTGCCCGCCCATTGCGGCATTGTATTGGTCTCCCGGCGAGCGGGGATCCATGTGCCGGAGGAAGGCTTTTCGCCCGATTGCGGGACGCCTTCACCGGTCTCAAGATTAAACCAGATATTGACCCAGTCATGGTTGTTCGCGAGCGGGCTTTCCCCATCGCCGGCCGGTTCGTAATTATCGGTTTTGGGCAGCTCCAATGGAAGGGCTGACTCTGGAAGCGGCAGGGCGTGATAGAGCGTACCATCCTGATGGTAGGTGACCGGTTCCCCAGGTACAAGGGCGGTGACCGCTGTCTTCAAGTCCTTGATGGAATTCCACGTTTCATCATCCACCCAGACAATCGGGAAGGGCTCACCCCAGTAGCGTTGACGTGAAAAGAGCCAGTCGCGCAGCTTGTAATTGACCGCTGCCTCGCCCTTTCCAGCGGCCTGCAATTGTGCGATAATGCGCTCCTTGCCAGTGACGCTGTCGAGCCCGTTGAACTCGCCACTGTTGATCATTGTCCCGACACCGGTAAAGGCCTCGCCTTCCTCGGGTTCCTCGCCTTCCGGCGGGGAGATCACATCGATGATCGGGAGATTGAACTTGGTCGCGAATTCGTGGTCGCGCTCATCGTGTGCCGGGACGGCCATGATGGCGCCTGTTCCGTAACTCATGAGGACATAGTCCGCGATCCAGATCGGGATGCGTTCACCGTTGACCGGATTGATGGCGTAGCTGCCCGTGAAGACCCCGCTTTTCTCCTTGGCCAGCTCAGTGCGCAAAAGGTCACTCTTGCCCGCGGCTTCCTGGATGTACTTCTGGGCGGCCTTCAGGTTTTCTCCAGTGACCAGTTTGCCGACCAGCGGATGTTCGGGCGCCAAGACCATGTAAGTCGCCCCAAAAAGCGTATCCGGCCGCGTTGTGTAGACCGTGATGCTGTCGTCCCCGGATTCCAGGGAGAAAGTGACATTGGCCCCTGTGCTGCGGCCGATCCAGTTTCGCTGCATGGCCTTCGTCGAATCAGGCCACTCAAGCTTGTCGAGCCCCTCCAGCAGGCGGTCAGCATAGGCGGTGATGCGCAATACCCATTGGCGAAGATTGCGGCGTTCGACGGGATGTCCACCGACTTCTGACTTGCCGTCCACGACCTCCTCGTTGGCAAGCACGGTGCCCAGTTCGGGGCACCAGTTGACCGGGCGCTCATCGACATAGGCCAGCTTGTTCTGGAACAGCTTCAGGAAGATCCACTGGGTCCAGCGAAAGTAATGCGGGTCGGTGGTATTGACCTCGCGCGTCCAGTCGATGGCCAGTCCGAGGGCCTTGATCTGGCGGCGGAAATTATCGATGTTCGTGAGCGTGGTCTTGGCCGGATGGGTGCCGGTCTTGACCGCATACTGCTCAGCCGGAAGGCCGAAGGCGTCCCAACCCATCGGGTGGAGGACATTGAACCCGCGGGCCAGCTTGTAGCGCCCGAGGATATCACTGCCGGCAAAGTTTTCCACGTGCCCGGCGTGGAGGCCTGCTCCGCTCGGGTAGGGAAACATGTCCAGCAGGTAGTATTTTGGCTTTTCGGACTGATTGGGGGCAGTGAAAGTGCCTTCCTTGTCCCAAAACTGTTGCCAACGCTGTTCAATTTCGGTGAATGGGTATTCTTTATTGGATGTCGCCATGGATAACGCCCTGAAATGATGAGTAAAAACTGCGGAGATTGGTCAAGCTCTGGCCGAAGGTCAATGACACAGCTGGTGAAACTGGTTTTCGCCGGTTTTATTTTGCTGTTCATTGGAGGCGGTTGCCAAAGTCCCACGGCGAGTAGCACAGCCGGCTTTCGCAACCTGCTTGATTCGGTGGTCCGGCTGGACGTGCGCGAGGCCAGCTACACCGAGGGAACCCGCAAAATGGTGCGTGGTGTGGGAAGCGGTGTGATCCTTGATGATGACGGCTATATCCTGACCAATGCACATGTGGTCGGGATCAATGCCGAGGAGATCATCATCACCCTGCCAAATCTTGAGCGGGTGGAGGCAGAGCTCATTGGCTGGGACCACTGGACGGATCTGGCGCTGGTCAAGATGGACATGGAATCGATCAAGGAACGAGGCCTGAGCTTTTCCCACGGGGAGTTTGGCGAGTCAAAAGCGCTTTATCCCGGTCAGCCGGTCTTGGCCGTGGGAACGCCCAACGGCCTCACGCGCACCGTGACACGTGGTATTATTTCCAATCCCAACCGGTACTTTGCGGCCTCCAACCAGATTGGCGGCTACGAGACAGGGTATTTCAACACCTGGTTGCAGACCGACGCAGCCATCAATCCCGGAAATAGCGGGGGTCCACTTGTCGATGAGCGCGGGCGCATTGTCGGGATCAATACCCGGAGCTATCTCGGTTCGAATAACCTCTCCTTCGCCGTGCCAGCGAGCATTGCCATGGAAATCCTGCCCCAGCTCAAGGAGCAGGGCCGCGTGACACGTTCCTACATTGGCCTCAAGCCGGGCGCGTTGCAGGATCTTGAGTCCTTTTACGGAATTGAAGCCAACGTTGGGATGCTGGTCGACAGCATTGATCCTGGCTCTCCTGCTGCCGAGGCGGGAATGCGTCCGGGTGATATTGTTCTCGCACTTGACGGGCATCCCCTCGATGTCCGCTTCCCCGAGCAAATCCCCCCGGTCCTTCATGAAATTGCGGAGTATTCAATCGGAGAAACGCTCACTTTCACGGTGTTGCGGAACAGTCGTGAGATCTCCGTGGACGTGATCACGGAAGCTCTCGAGAGCCGGGTTGGTGAGCGTTGGGCTTTTGAAAAGTGGGGGATTAGCGCTGAGGATGTGAGCAAGCCCTATGCCCGCGAAGTCCAGCTTGATTCGGATGAAGGGGTCCTTGTGACCGGCGTCCAGCAGGCCTTTCCGGCGCAGCAGGCCGGACTCAACCGCGGGGACATTGTCCTCTCAATCAACCGGGAAAACCTGGATTCCCTTGATGCGATGAAAGCCTTTTACGACACCTACGAGGAAAATCCTGAGAAGGTGCTGTTTGAGGTCTGGCGCAATCACAGCCTGCGGTATCTTGTCCTGGAGCCGCGGTGAGGGACTACGAATCGCACGAATGCCGTTGATGTTTTTCATGGACGCAGGAATTGAGAGGATTGGGTGCAATTGTGTATCCGGATAATCTGGCGGAGATTGGCCGCTTCCCGGATGAAGCGACTGCCCATGATTACGGCTTGGTCATCCTGAGTGCGGGGGCCGGTTATTGGATTCACACGGAAGAGAGCGGGGAAGTACTGCTCATTGTCGAGGCAGGCTATGCCGGGCGCTTGAGGGAACAGCTTGAATTATACGAGCTTGAATCGGTCAACTGGCCTCCGCAGGAACCGGAGATGCCGGAGCCGCATCCGGGAGCCTACGCCGCCATGACATGGGTGGCTGTCCTTGTCCTTGCCTGGTTGTGTCAATTGCGCTGGCCGATGCTGGTCGAGTGGGGGACCGCCTCCTCCGACTTAATTAAATCGGGTGAGCTTTACCGGACATTTTCCGCCCTGTTTCTCCATGGGGACATCGGGCACCTTGCCGGCAATCTCCTCTTTGGAGCGGTTTTCCTGCATCTTGTGGCGCGGCACATCGGGACTGTTCGTGCATGGCTCGGAGTACTCATGGCGGGTGCCTGCGGGAATTACCTGAATGCAACCGTACACTTCAGCACGTCCCATTATTCCATTGGGGCATCCACGGCTGTCTTCGGCGCAATCGGGCTGTTGGTCGCCCTTCCGCTGGGATTTGGCATCCGGCATTCCTCACGCATGCTGATTCGCGCATGGGCTTTGCCAATCATCGCCGGACTTGTTTTTCTGGCATGGTTTGGAACGGGTAGCGACAGAACCGATACATCAGCGCATTTGATGGGATTTGTTTGCGGGCTTCCTGCCGGCTTGATTGCGGGTGCGCTAGTCCGGGACAAGCCGCGGAAGGCGCGTTAGCGCCGCTTGCCCCGGCGCCCCTTGACGGAATTGTTGAGATGTTTTTTGAAGAGTGGAAGGAGGGTTTCTTCAATATGCTTGAAGCCAGCCTCCAGACCATCGGCCCTGTAGACTTTTCCAATCCCTGCCTCCACGCTCGTTGGCTCCCCGATCGACTGCAGGAAATCGTTCGTTGTGAAGCGAATGAAAAGCTCCTGCCGCGTAAAGTGTGGATGATCCGGTTGTTCCAGTAACCACTGGCGTGCATACAGCGCCAGAACAGCATCTCCAATCCATGCCAGGTCCTTGAGTTCGCGTGGAGTCATTGCGGGAAGATTTGGTTTTAGGGGCCGGCCGAGTCAAGGGCATTGACATTCACATCCGGGGCTGATTTCAGGTATACCCGTCAATCCCCAAAAATTTATGGACTCGATAAAATACCTCCTGAACGACAATCAACTGCCGGAGAACTGGTATAATCTGGCTTCCGACCTGCCCGAGCCGCTGGCACCGGTGCTTCATCCCGGAACTGGCGAACCGGTCGGCCCGGATGATCTGGCCCCGCTTTTTCCACCTGCCCTGATTGAGCAGGAGATGACTTCTGAGCGCTGGGTACCGATTCCCCAGCCGGTGCGGGACATCCTTCTTCAATGGCGCTGCACGCCGCTTTACCGTGCACGGCGTCTTGAGAAGGCGCTCGATACGCCGGCTAAGATTTATTATAAGTATGAGGGTGTGAGTCCCAGCGGATCGCACAAGCCGAACACATCCGTACCTCAGGCCTTCTACAACAAGGAAGCTGGCATCAAGAAGATTACTACGGAGACCGGTGCGGGTCAGTGGGGCTCCTCGCTCTCGTTGGCCTGTGAGATGTTTGGGTTGGAGTGTCTTGTCTACATGGTCAAGGTGAGTTTCGGACAGAAGCCGTACCGCCGGGCCTTCATGGAGAGCTTCGGTGCCAAGTGCATCGCGAGCCCAAGTGAAACAACTGCCTCCGGTCGCGCAATTTTGGAAAAGGATCCGGATTGCACTGGTTCACTGGGGATTGCCATTTCCGAGGCGGTGGAAGTCGCTGCGCAGAATGCCGATACGTCTTACTGCCTTGGAAGCGTTTTGAACCACGTGTTGCTTCACCAGACCATCATTGGAGAGGAAGCGATCATGCAGATGGACATGGCCGGTGATTATCCGGATGTCATTGTCGCCTGTACGGGTGGTGGATCGAATTTTGCCGGTATTGCCTTCCCCTTCATGGGGCGCAAACTCAGGGGGCAACAGGATGTGCGTATTGTGGCTGTCGAGCCATCCGCCTGTCCAAGCTTGACCAAGGGACGTCACGCGTACGATTTTGGTGACACCGCCCACCTGACCCCGTTGGTCAAGATGCACACCCTCGGGAGCACCTTTGTTCCACCGGGATTCCACAGCGGGGGTCTGCGCTATCATGGGATGGCCCCGATGGTCAGCCATGCCTTGCAGCTTGGAATGTGTGAAGCGACTTCATACAATCAGCTGGAATGTTTTGCCGCTGGCGTGCAGTTTGCCCGGGCCGAGGGAATTCTTCCCGCGCCGGAGGCAAACCATGCCGTTGTGGGCGCCATTCGCGAGGCAGAGCGTTGCAAACGGGAAGGCAAGTCCGAGACAATCCTGTTCAATCTGTGCGGGCACGGGCACTTTGATATGCAGGCCTACATCGATTACAATGCGGGAAAGCTCAAGGACTACGCCTATCCGGAAGATGAAATTGCCATGGCCCTTGCCGGCTTGCCCAGTTTCGGGAATAGCTGATCGTCGTTAAGGGCGGTCTTCCCAGAGATTGAGGCGGACAAACTGCCGGGGCGAAGTGTCAACCGGGACAACCACCTCTGCGGAGTTGTCTGGATCGAGAAGCAGGTCACCCCATGTGGCCAGGTCGGGACTGCCTTCAACAGCGGCGCGCAGACCATCGACCAGTAAACCCGGTGTGAACCGGAATTGGAAATTTGATCCGCCAAGAGATTCCCACAGCAGGTAATCCGAAGCAACTTCAGGCGTGGTTGCACTCAGTCCGAAGTAATATTCCTCACCAAGGGACAGCCCATCCTGATCCAAGTCCTCATCCGTTTCTGCGGTTGGCAGACCGAGGCCGATCCTCCATGCATGGAAGGAGGGGGCAACGTTGAATGACCAGGAATCCTGGGCAGTGTTACCGAAGGCATCGGTAGCTGTTGCGCGGAGCGAGTACGACCCTGCAGGCAACTGTCCTGAATCAACCAGGGTGGTATGCCCGTCGGCAGAATTCGAATCAGTCCCGATGGCGTACCAATCCGTTCCATTCCTCGAGAGCTCAAGCAGTGTCGTCAAGTCATCACCCGTATCCGTATCCACTTGCACTGGGATTATCCCTACATGTGTTGAGCCGGCAACAGGGGTGGAGAGCGTGGGTGTCGGTGCGCTGTTGTCGACCCAGACGATAGCTTCGTATTCGCCGGAAAACTCGATATCAAAGTCGAACATCAGGACCTTGAGGCGCACCATGCCATCGGGAACTCCGGTCGTATCGAAATTTGTAATATATTGGCCTCCATTAAATACGCCATCTCCTATCTCGACCCAGGTGCTACCGTCGGTTGAGTAAGAGAAAACCGCGCCGAACGCCCCGGGTGAATCTGTCGTGGAGGCAATTGGCACGGTACCAGTGAGCACTTCACCATCAACAGGACTTGCCAGGATAGGAATGATGAAGCCAAACGGATCCAGGGCATTGATTGCCGTAATCAGATCCGTTGTTGTCCCTCTAAGGCGTGTTTCTTCTCCCGATGTGATATGCCCGCCTGTGGCGAGAGAAGCCAATTCGGTATCCAAGTCACCGAGTTTGCTTGTACTCGTGCTCAAATCCAGATTCACGTATGCGCTTTTTGCAGCTGCGAGATGCCCCAGCGCTGTTGCCTGTTGGCCTGCAGGAACGGTAGCTGAAATGTCATTCAGGAGAAATTCAAAGTGCGTTGTGATTGCCCATGTTCCGCTCCAGCCATCGTGCCAGATGCGAACAAGAGTCCGCGCAGTTTGCGTGTGGAACCCATCCCAGCGTGCGCGCACACGGATGGGCCATTCCTCGTAAGCGGGAGTGCTCGAATCAACAACTGAAGAGACCGTGATTGACCCCAAGGTCGGGAGGGTTCCCCCGGAAGTGGCGGTGGCGGTAGACCCTGATACCGAATAGGATCCGCCAAAAGCCTGTTGCGACAGTCCGGGATCGAAAGTTGAACTACCGCGTTGTGCGGGATCAATGGCCCATTCAAGGGAGTCTGGTGCAACGCCTGTATCCAGGTTGACCAGCACCGTCGCCAGCGTCCCGTGTGGGACACTCTGATTGCTTGGAGTCAGGGAAATAGAAGGGGGAGGATTGTCCGGGACTGTTCCAGGTGCCGGACTCATGGGAGCGCTCCATGGTGAGTTTATGGCATCATGGCGTGCGTTTGGATGGAAGAGGAAATCCTCTGTCTCGCCATACGCGAAGCTGCCTGAGCCGTCCCACCCGTCCGCCGGGATTGTAGCGGTGATCGTGGATCGCGTCAGGGTCAAGCGAGTCCAGAATACCTGCGGGAATATGTCTGCGCCCATTCCCCATGTTATTGGAATGGAAAGGAGCTGGGTTGATCCGGGAGTGACATTGACACTGTAATTTTGAATGACCCATTCAGGTTCGCCAGTGCCCGGGTTTTTCCAGTCACCGCTTTGGTCCCAATCGACAAGCATGTTGAGTGTGCGTGGCAAATCCGGGGCTCCCTCAGGAACAGTGACCCTGACTGTTACCGTTGCCGTCGCGGTCGCTGAATCCAAATCCAGGTAGAAGGGGATAACAGGGAGACCCTCATCACCGGCATCGTTATTGACCAAATTGGCAAGTCCATCGGGATCCGAACCATCGTTGGCATCCGCCTCCGAGCTCGGGGCGGAACCGGGTCCGCCCAACCAGCAGTCAGTCAGGTCGGCGTGGCGTGCTCCGTCACTCGCCAGCAGGGTGGGGAACTGACCAATAATGGCCGGGTTGCCCGGAAAGACGGGATAAAAGGCATCCGTCCCATCCGGGGCATCACCAAAGTCTGCGGCAAAGAGCGATGAAGCCATTAACAAACCAGCGAGCAACATGTGCCGTGTCGGATTGAAGATTAAGTTGTGTGTCGGGTTCGAAATGATCTTTTCCATAATGGGTGATGAGCGGGTACGAAAACAGGGGTTAATGGTCCAACGGTTGAGTTGAAGCAAAGACCCGTTATGGAGTCAATTCTTGAGAAGGTTCCATGTCTTTCAAAAGTCTTCGAAGAAGACAGATCTTTTTATACTCTTTTGACATGTTGTGCGCTACCCTGTCAAAGGCTTGTCAAAATGCCTCATTTGGCGCGAGACAAGCGGTTATGCATTGATCACTGGCTGGGCCAATTCATAATGGTTATTGAGTTGTTAACCCATTATGTCCGTTCGACCACAGTTTCATTTAGTGCTTGTTTGCTTCGCGCTCTTCCTTTCCGGAAGTAGAACCGACGCTGTACAAAGCGCTTATTATCAAGGTGACCCCACTGATTGGGAGCAGTACCTGCTTGAATTGGTCAACCGTGCCCGGGCCGACCCGATCGCCGAAGCGAGCCGTTACGGGCTTGCCGACTTAAATGAAGGTCTGACGGAAGGCGCGATCACTTCGGCACCGAAGCAACCACTAGTCCTGAATCCATTTCTCATTGTCTCATCACGAGCACATAGCCAGTGGATGGTCGATAATGATACTTTTTCCCACCTTGGGCAGGACAACACGTCACCGACACAGCGTATGATCGACTTTGGCTACCCGCTTGAGGGGTCATGGGGCACCGGTGAGAATATCGCTGCCTTCCTTGGATGGAAATCAGGACAACGCACTTCGACGATAAATTTCCATCATGAGGGCTTGTTCCTCAGTGCCGATCACCGCGAAAATATCCTTGGACCAGAATTCGATGAGGTTGGAATTGGCGAAGCTATTGGAGCCTATGTCCTTGACGGATCCGAGTATCCGGTCAGCTCCCTCATGACACAGAATTTCGGATTTAGCGGGGGATCCCCTGTGCCGGATAGTCATTTCCTAACTGGCGTGGTCTATGAAGATCTTGATGGGAATGGATTCTACACACCCGGTGAAGGTGTCGGGGGAATTGAAATTGTCCCCGATTCGGGTTCATGGTTTGCCGTGACGAGTTCCTCAGGTGGATATGCCTTCCCAGTCGGTCTTGGACCCAAAACCCTTGAAGTGGTATTTTCAGGTAATGGATTAGTGACTACAATCAAGTCTGTGGATTTGCCGGGTGGAACTAATGTCAAATTGGATTTTGTGATTGGTGTTGATGATGTGGTGGACCCCTTTTCACTCGCTGTACCCCAAACGGAAGACTGGTACTCCCTTGATTGGTTTGGCTTGTTCACGCAGCCTGAATCGAGCTGGGTCTACAATAGCAAATCCGGTTTCCGCTTTCATTCTCTCAGCGCATCCGGGGATCTTTACTTCTTCAATCCATACACCGGCACATGGGCTTGGTCATCCACCAGCCATCCGGATATCCTTTACCAGCTTGGCGAGAATGCTGGTTGGGTGGGTTACTGAAGCGGGGCAACATTGCCTCCGCAACAGTGTGCATTACGGAAGGATTTGCACGTAAAGGGAATTCTGAAAGGCTTGTTCCTTCGATGTTGAATACCCCTTTACTCATTCCCTTTGTCAGCCTGCTAATCGGCTTATCCGCCCCATCAATGCTCTTGGGCGGAACCTTAAGTCCTTGGGAAATAGAGAAGATGGAGAGCGATCTGGGCATCAGGCTGAGTGCCGAAGAAATTCTCGAGCTTGGATCCATCGTCAAGCCTGACGGCCAGAAGCCGCAGTGGCGCCGCGACGCGGAGCAACGCATCGAAACCCATCGCAGGGCTGACTTGGCAATTGAAGTCCTTGATCGCAACGGGATGCCTGTTTCCGGCGCAGTGGTTGAAGTCAAGTTATTGAGTAATGGCTTTAACTTTGGCGGAGTCCTTGGCCTGCGGGACATGTTCAACGAAACAGGAAATCTACGGATCACGACGGAACGGTACCAATCCCTGGCCCTGAAGATGTTTAATACTGCCGGATTAAACAACGGACTCAAGCCGAAGCTCAGGAACGGGAATGAGTACTTGCTGCCCGGCTTTTTCGAATGGGCCCAGGCGAATGACCTGCCTGTGCGCGGGCATCTTCTGATCTGGCCGGGAAATACAGGCAACAATCATTTGCCGGCGGATATCCTCTCGGATGTCGAGGATGTCGAAGCGGCCATCGCCAATGGGGAAACTCCCGGGACTGTCGATGCGCTCAAGGCGATCCTGAAGGCAAATATTGATGCAATGATCACCGATTGGGCCTCAAAGTGGCCCGTATATGAATGGGATGTCATTAATGAACCGCGAGGAAACTTCCGCGTACAAGACTTGCTGGGCTATGGAGAGATGGCCGAGTGGTTCAAGATAGCCGAAACTGAGGCAGTGCTTCCAGGGTGTGAGTTCTTTCTCAACGAGAACCAGATTATTTCAGCCAAATCAGAGTCGCTGGATTTCGACTATTACACGACTCGTCGCGACATCTACAAGGCCAGCGTTGACCGGATAATCAGTGACGGTGGACCGATCAGTGGACTTGGTTTTCAATCACGTTTCAAATGGGAGCATATTGATCCAGGGATCATCTACGATCGTTTGGAAGAATTCTCCCAAGCCTATGGGTTGGAGATGGCAGGGACGGAGTTTGAGATTAAGGAAAATGACCGCGCAGGGTTTTATCCTGACGAGCAATTACGGGCGCAGATGACGGAAGAGATCATGACCGCCTTTTACAGTCACCCGATGGTGACTGGTCTGAACGCGTGGACCTACATGAGCGATGATTCATCCGCCCTGTGCGACTACGATGGCTCAGTCAAACTAAACGGTCTTGTCTGGTATTATCTCAACAGGATACGGTATTATACGGAGAGTATCCAAAGTACAGATACATCGGGAAGAATAGAGCTTCGCGGGAACAAGGGTGAATATGAAGTTACGGTCCGCAACGGCGAGGAAGTGACGGTGAGCCGCTTTAATCTGGATTCCAGCAAGACAATGCAAGTCCACCTCAGCTCGGATACTGGTGCCTCAATGTGGGGAAGCTTCCCCCTCCTGTTGGATGAGTATGTGGACAGCGGTTCCTGGCTGGGATTGCTCCATGTACGAACTGCCCCCTGGATCTGGTCATTCTCCCTTTCATCCTGGCTATACGTCCCAGGCATAACTGCGATGGATGGAATGGGCTGGGTTTTTGTCCCTATTCCCTGAGCCACGGCGGTTGGATTGGTCGGAGGCAATGGTCGGGCTGACTGGATTCGAACCAGCGACCCCTTGCACCCCATGCAAGTGCGCTACCAGACTGCGCCACAGCCCGCCTTAAAACGAACTCTTAGCTTGAATGGATGAGTGAGTCGGGGTCAAGGCAATCCTGCAAAATGGTAATATGGGATTTGATTTCGGTAGAGGGGGTGCAAGGGGCGGTTATGGGCTTGAAGAGTGACAAGGCATTCGACATTCTAATGCCTGCCTTAAGGCTTTGGCATTGATTCTAATATCCCAGCCCCGAGGTGAAGTGTTCCATACTATAGTTGCCCCCATCGGACTCAACCCCGCCGATGACCTACCAAGAATCAGACTATTCCTCCGAAAGCGACTTGAGGGCCGCAGTGGTGGAGTTGTGCCGACGGATGAGGCGGGTGGAGGAGCGACTGGGGTTGGAACCAGTGGAAGCAAGGTCTCATAGCGGTGTTCCTGAGGAGCGGGTCTCGGACCACCCTGCGGCAGAGATGCTTCAGAAACGCGAATCCCTCGAATTTGAAGTTGGTCAGAACTGGTTTGCCGTGATCGGAATTGTGGTCATGGCGATTGGCGTTGGGTTTGCGCTTTCTTTGCCCTTTGAGGGCTTGCCATCCGCAGTGCCATCTGCGGTTGGGGCAACCCTGAGCCTTTTGACGTTCGGTTTAGCAAGGGTGGCCCGAAAATCGTTTGAAACGATCAGCAAGTATTTGCGAGGGGCTGGGATGCTTCTCCTCTTTTTTTCAGCTTTGCGCTTATTTTTCTTCGGCAATCCACCTGCCATGGAGACGAGTTCTCTGGCTGGCCGGGGCATTCTTCTAGTGGTGCTGGGAATCAACCTTGTTCTAGCCTGGAGGCGTAGTTCACCTCATTTGTTTATCCTTGCCCTGATTACCGGGTTTGGAACGGCTGTGGTGAGTGGCTCGACCTTGTTTTTACTTTCCCTCACAACGCTGTTGGTGGGGGTTGCGGGATGGGCGCAATTGAAATGCGGATGGCGGATGCTTGTGCCCGTGAGCTTCATGTTGGCCATGGCTACCTATGCGGTTTGGGCGACAAATAACCCGGTGCTCGGGAATGAATTTAAAATCGTAGACGAGAGTCGCTGGGCCCTCATCTTTGTCCTGATTTGGATTATGGGTTCGACGGTTATCGTCATGATGCGGGAGCATCGAGAGGTGGAGGACGCGCCCGTCCAGATTACCGGGCTACTGATCTGCGCCTTCGGATTTGGCCTCTTCTTCCTGCATAACCTGTTTGCCTACAAAGAGGCCTTTCTGGTTTCACACATTGCGGCGTTCATCCTGTTTCTTTCCCTTTCATTGGTTTACTGGAAGCGCGAGCAGAGCTGGTTTTCGACATTTATCTATGCGATGACCGGTTACATGGCTCTGAGCTTTGCACTGATCAAGGCCTTTCCGGTTCCCGAGGTTTTCGTCGCTCTATCGCTGCAAAGCCTGGTGGTGATCGCCACAGCCATCTACTTTCGTTCACGGTTCATTGTTGTGAGCAACTGCCTGATTTTTATCAGTATCCTTATTGCCTACACTGCCCTGACCAAGCAGGAGCAGGGGATGAGCATCGGGTTTGGCGCGGTGGCACTATTCAGTGCGAGAATCTTAAACCTGCAGAAAGACCGGCTGGCATTGAAGACTGATCTGATGCGAATTATTTATCTCGTTATCGCCTTTTTCGCTTTCCCATATGCGCTGTATTATCTGGTACCCGGGGCTTATGTGGTCGTCGCATGGGCGGGAGTGGCTCTCTTTTATTATGCGATGAACTGGATTATCCGAAACAGGCGGTATCGCTGGATGGGACATCTGACACTTCTGCTCACAGCCCTCTATGTGATGATTGTCGGGACCCGCCAGCTTGAGCCGCAGTACCGAATTCTCTCCTTCCTTATCCTCGGGTCCCTGATGCTTGTCGTATCACTAGTTTTTACGATCTCGCGTGCAAAGCGAAAGGCCAGGGAAGGCACCAAGGAGGAAGCAGAATGATCGTACTTGGATTGTCCTTAAGTCAGGGATGGTTATTCGGGGGAAAGGGTGCGGACGTAAGCCGCAACACTGGAAATCTCCTCTTCAGTGAGTTTGCTTCCGAAAGCCAGCATCACTTTTTTGCCCTTCTCATTTTTCAAGCCATCGGTGACTGCGGCAACAATATCCTCGTCGGTTATGCTTTCCTGGACTGCAGGATCGGTATAGTCACGGATGGAAAACTTTTTGCCCATTACTGTGTCACCGTCGCCGTCCTCGCCGTGGCATTTCTTACAGTTTTTCATCCACAGCTCCTCTCCAGAATTTGCATTGGCAACAAGTGGAACGGAGGCCAGAGCCATAAGGGAAACGAGGCATATAAATGGAGTCTTCATAGATTCAGCCTGTTGGGTTCTCGGTTTCCTGTCAATGCTGTTGATCTCTCGCGCATTGCAAGGGGCCAGCCGTAACTTTACCATGAACTTATCACAAAAGATTATTTTTACCTGCGGAATAGTGACAGTCGCTGTTTCCGTTTTAAGCGCTTTCAAAGAAGCGGTTCCTTCCGATCCCGAACCATTGCTTCCGAACGAGGAGGAATTGATTGCAGTGGCTCCCCCGCCTTTCTCGGAAGGCATCTTTCCCTGTTCAGATTGCCACATGGAAGATGATGAAGTAGACCGTACCCCTCGCGTAGTGGACTTTCATGACACAGTCGACTTCGATCACGATGAGGAAAACCGATGGTGCCTTGACTGCCACGATGCGCAGAACCGGGACATGCTCCACCTTGCTGACGGACGTCTTCTTCCCTTTGATGAATCCTATCGCCTTTGCGGGCAATGCCACGCCCAACAGCTCAAGGGGTGGAAGGCCGGCGACCATGGACGCCGGACCGGCTCGTGGTCGGGGAAAAAGGAATATCTCCTTTGTGCCAGTTGCCATGATCCGCACTCTCCGAGTTTTAAGCCAATTGCGCCCCTTCCAGCCCCGGTGCGCCAGGAGGAAATACGATGAACACACCCGAAAATAAACAGAGTGAAAAGGTCAACCGGCGTGACGCGATCAAGACCCTGTTCACCCTTGCGGCGGCCTATACGGCTACTGGATGCAAACGGGATGCAGATGCCCTGAGGTCATTCTTTCAGACCAACTTCAGGGAGATGTCGCCGGAGCAGCTTGCCTCCACTGTGGAAAGATGGGAACGGCGATATGAGAAGCGCTTTGATCGTGAAGTTAAAGTTTCCACCACGCCTCCCCAGGAGGATGTTCTGTTCGGGTACGCGCTTGATGTCTCGCGTTGCATAGGTTGCCGTCGCTGTGTCTACGCCTGTGTTGAGGAAAACAATCAATCCCGCGACCCGCAAATTCACTGGATACAAGTGTTGGAGATGGACAAGGCCAAGGGGATTGATCTCATGCATGCAGATGCCTATTATGATGCCGAGGAGGTTCCCCAGGAAGACAAATTCTATTTTCCGGTACAATGCCAACAGTGTGAAAATCCGCCCTGTGTGAAATCCTGTCCAGTTGGGGCGACATGGAAAGAGCCTGATGGGATCGTTGTCATTGATTACGACTGGTGTGTTGGATGCCGCTGTTGTGTGACAGCCTGTCCATACGGCGCGCGCCATTTCAACTGGACGAAACCAAGCCTTCCGGTGAATCAGTTGAATCCTGATACGGAGTACCTTGGCAATCGTCCACGTCCCCAGGGGGTTGTGGAAAAGTGTACATTTTGCCTTCAGCGAGCGCGCAAAGGCCGTTATCCGGCCTGTGTTGAGGTCTGCCCTGTCGGTGCCCGGAAGTTTGGCAACCTTCTCGATCCCAAAGGCGAGATCCGCTACATTCTAGAGAATCATCGGATCTATATTCTGAAGGAGGAGCTTAATACCCAACCGAAGTTCTTCTATTATTTTTCAATCTGATTTCAAAGAGGGAACAGACATGCGCACAATCTTTCGAATCATCTTCAATGGAAGTCCGGCTTATTTCATCTGGGTGATCTTCCTTCTTGCCTGCATTATTCAGGGGCTTCTGGCCTATGCCGGGCAATTCACTGAAGGACTGATCGTCACCCACATGCGGGATTCAGTTTCATGGGGATTCTATATTGGCAATTTCACCTTTCTCGTAGGTGTAGCCGCATCAGCCGTCATGCTTGTGATCCCTGCCTATGTCTATAACTGGAAACCAATCAAGGAAGTGGTCATTTTCGGTGAGCTCCTGGCAGTATCAGCCATTATCATGTGCCTTCTATTTGTCCTTGTTGACATGGGGCACCCGGAACGCCTTTGGCACATGATTCCCTTCATCGGGCGGCTCAATTTTCCTTCATCCCTGCTTGCATGGGATGCCCTCGTCCTGAACGCGTATTTGGCGGTCAATACATTTGTCGTGGTCTATCTGCTATGGTCGGCCTACAAAGGAGAGCATTACAACACGCGCATTGTGATCCCGCTTGTAATTCTATCGATTCCATTGGCTGTTGGAATCCATACGGTGACGGCGTTTCTTTACAACGGAATGGCGAGTCGTCCTTACTGGAACTCGGCGATTCTTGCTCCGCGCTTTCTTGCCTCAGCCCTGTGTTCTGGGCCAGCAGTTCTGCTTATCCTCTTCCAAGTTCTCCGGCGCATCACCAGTTTTGAAATAAAGGACGATGCCATTCACAAAGTGGCGGAGCTGATGGCCTATGCGATGGGCTTCAATCTATTCCTCTTTGGAGCAGAGATTTTCAAGGAGTACTATTCGAACACGCACCATGTTGTTCATTACGAGTATCTCTTTTTTGGTCTGCATGGTGAGCCGTCGCCTATTGCTTGGTATGCATGGACTTCCCTGGTATTTTCAGTCGTCGCATTTCTCTTGTTTGTTGTGCCAGCAACCCGACGCAACTTTTTCACGATGAATCTTGGCGCTGTGATGATTTACTTCTCCGTATATATTGAGAAGGGGATTGCCCTGATCATCCCAGGATATACCCCGGACACGCTCGGTCAGATTTACGCCTATACTCCCAGCATAACTGAAATTCGGGTAGCTGCAGGAATATTCGGCATCGGCTTCCTGATCTTTACCCTCCTCGTCAGGATTGGGATATTCCTGCTTTTTGAGAAAGACAACCTTGTGCGGGAAGATTCAGCCCTCGAGAACAAAGTCGGTGTTGTTCGGCCGGGAGAGGATCAGCTGTGAGACATTGATATTGCGGGATGCGAAAGCCGCTTCGCAATACGCCAGATAGTAATTCCATTTACGGAAAAAAGTTTCATCAAATCCCAGATCCATGACGGCATCCCTTTTTTCGTTAAATTGATCGCGCCAGATGTTGAGCGTTTTCGCGTAGTGCATGCCAAAACTCTCGAGATGCTGCAGGTATAGATCGCCAGTCGCATTGACTGAATCAATGAGGGCCTTGATAGAGGGGAGCTGGCCACCCGGAAAGATGTGTTTCTTGATCCAGTCGACTGACTTGCGCATGGCGTCATAGCGTGAATCAGGGCAGACAATTACCTGCAGGCCAACCCGGCCGGCCGGCTTGAGCAGGTGATGGCATTTCGCGAAGTAATCCTTGAGATATTGGTGCCCGACCGCCTCGAGCATCTCAATGGAGGCGATGGCATCAAACTGCCCTTCGATATCCCGGTAGTCGCTGAGAAGAACCGTGACCGAATCCTTTAGACCCTCCTCAAGCACTCGCGCACTTGCTTTTTCAAATTGAGCTTCCGAAATGGTGATTGCCGTCATCTTCACCCCGAAGTTGCGTGCGGCGAAGATCGAAAAGCCGCCCCAACCACAGCCAATCTCGAGAACTTCCATGCCCGGTTTGAGCTGCATCTTTTCACAGAGGCGCTGATATTTGTTTTCCTGGGCCGTCTTCAGGTTCTCATCGCCCATAAACCACGCGCTTGAATAGGTGAGGGTCTCATCAAGCCAGAGCGAATAGAACTCGTTGCTCAGGTCGTAGTGTTCACTGATATTGCGGCGGCTGTTATTCCGTGTATTTCGACGCGTCCAGTGGGCGAATTTATTCAAGGTCCCCAGAAGGTGAAACGCCAGGGCCTTGGCATGGCTTCCCGACATCTGGGGAATGTGTTCCAGATTGTCGATGAGTGCGGCAATCACGTGTGTCAGCTCGGGCGTGCTCCAGTCTCCTTCCATGTAGGCTTCACCAAAACCGATCTCACCATTGATCAGGATTCGCCGGAAGAATGACTTGCTGTGAATGTTGAGGATTGCTGTTTCCGTGTCTTGGGACTCTTTTCCGAACAGTATTTCCCTGCCTTCAGGAAGGCGCAGAAGAATCGGCGATCGGTCAAAGCGTTCGAATACGGAAAGGACGGTTTTCCGTGCGATTCGGTCCAGCCATGAGGACTGGTCGACTGCCTGGGCTGGCATTGTGTTGGAATCAATGGGTTTCATTGGGAGAAATGTTAAGCGATTGTCCTTTTTTTGGGAGGATTCCCTTTTGAAGATGCGGGTCATCCGATTTTTTATGAAACGGAACCTTTTTCAAATATAATTTCAAGGCGTGCCAGTGAATGAGGATGATCACTTTTAATGTGATAAAGGGAAAACGCAGGCTGTAGGCAGCAAGGGACCGGTTATTCAGGGGCACCGCGTGACCGGTCAAGCTTGAGCGAAAGAATGGCTTGCTGGCCCCTTTTTCTGAATTGTTGACATACAGTGCCAGGCGATCGCTTGGCAATTCGACCTTGATCTCGAGGCGTTGGTCGAGATCGGAGAATGGGGAAATGTAGAACAGCTTGGGATACTCTTTCTTGAACTGGCTGGCCTGCAGATCCGCCTGCGTCAGGAGGAATGGCTTGAGCTCACCGAACGTGTTGTGAACCTCGACGATTACCGCAATTGCTTGTCCGCCTGAATCATAGCAGAAATAAAAGCTGACCGGATTAAAGACATATCCCATCGTGCGAAGATTCGTGAGGAGCGATATACGGGCAGGTTTCTCATCAATGCCTTCCTTCGACAGGTAGGCCTCCACATTTTCGCGGAGTGTCGATTTCCCCAGATAAAGGTGATCGTCATCACGAAATGAATACACATTGAAGCGGTTGCGACTAAAGAACCGATTGGAGCGCGCAACCTCATCAATTTCATCCAGGTCAAGCATCCACATGAAGATCCGGCTGGTGAAGCCGTAATCAACCGGTGAGACCCGTTTGTGAAATACGTGGCAATTATATAGCGAGCTTTGCATAGGCGGCAGAGTGCGTCAGCAGACGATCTGCGGCTGCATAGCCGGAGAGGATGCCATCTTCATGAAACCCGTACCGGAAATAACTGCCGCAGAAATATAGCTTCCGGTTTTCATTGAGGTGAGGCAATTCAAATTGCGCATCGACGGACTTCTTTGAGAACATGGGATGGTCGAAGGTAAATTCCCTTGCGACCTTCTCACGGTCGACGATGTCCGGCTCGTTGACAGAGACCATGACCGTCTTGTCAGTGGGAAGCTTTTGCAGCGCGTTCATCCAATAGTGGGTGCTGGCCTGCCGTGCGCCTCCATTGACTTCATCGATGCGGTAATTCCATGAGGCCCAGGCCTTTATCCTCTGTGGAAGCACTGAGGCGTCGGTGTGAAGCGTGATTTTATTTTTTCCGTATTCGAATGAGCCGAGGAGTTCACGCTCCTTGTCCGTAGGGTCTTCAAGCAGCTTCAATGTCGTATCCGCATGGGTTGCCATGACTACCTTGTCAAAGCAGCGTTCTTCCCCGCTGGCATCTCTGACCCGGACCCCGTTCTCATCCCGCCGCACGGATGTGACCGGTGCGTTACAGCGAATTTTATCCTTGAACGGTGCAATCAGCTTATCGCGATATTGGCGTGAGCCCCCCTTGACCGTCCTCCACTGGTGATGGGTGCGGACCCCGAGGAGGCCATGGTTGTACATGAAGCGGATCAGCGTGTGTGCGGGAAAGCCCAGCATTTCGTCCGGAGGTGTTGACCAGATGGCCGACGTCATGGGGACGAGGTAGTAATGCATGAAGGCCTGGCTGAAGCCATGCTTCTGAATGAAGCCCTCCAGGGTTAAATCGAGGATCTCCGGATTCGCCAGCTCGCCGACGGCAAGTTTGTTGAAGCGCAGAATGTCGCGAATCATGCGAATGAAACGCGGACGAAGCATATTCCGACGCTGGGCAAAGAGCGCATTCAGACTTGAGCCCGAATATTCAATTCCGTCCGGCCTGTATTGTACGCCAAAGGACATGTCTGTTTCGAAAGTCTCCACCTTCAATTCAGAAAACAGCTGTGTGAGCAGGGGATAGGTGGTCTCGTTGTAGACCATGAATCCGGTGTCTACAGGAATGCCGCTATCCCCAACTAGATCAACCGTGTGGGTGTGTCCTCCGGGCTCCTTTTGGGACTCATAGAGCGTCAAATCAACCTGTCGGTGAATGCGATGGGCGCATGACATGCCCGCAATCCCAGTCCCTACAATGGCTACAGTTTCCATATCTTCAAATTACTAATGCCACTGGAGTTGGCAATCCACTCGGTTTGGATAGCAGAAAAGCTGTTTAAACCCATTAAAATCCGGTTGAACGGTAATCGGCTGGCTACTTTTGCTCCCGGCTTTTGGTATTTCGGTAGGCCTGTCGAACGAGAAGATGGCTCGCAATGGGGATTGTCAGGAATTGGAAAATCACGGCGAGGGGGACTTTAATTCCGGCGACTTCAATTCCGAGGTAAAACCAGAGTCCGATGAGCACCAGAATCAGCCCGGCCGTCATTCCTTTTCCCAGGGCATGCCCGCGGCAAAGGGCATCCGGCAGGCGCAGGATACCGATTGCGGCCAGCAGGATGACACCGCTTCCCAAGACGAGGAAAAAGGCGGTTAGAATCTCTGTGATCATTCAACTTCCTCCGTGTTTTCAGTGGCTCCCATGGCCTTTATGAGGGCGATTGTCCCGAAAAATCCAAGCAGGGAAATGACCAGTATCAGCTCGAGAAAGTGTTCCGTTCCCTCCTCGATGGAAAGGAGCGCCGTGAAGGCAACGATCGTCAGGACAATCAAGTCAAAGGCGATAATGCGGTCAACGGCAGTCGGCCCCTTGGCCAGGCGGTAAAACCCGATCAGGACGGCAATGGAGAGCATGATCTCGCAGGCTTGAATGGCGGTGTTCAGAATCATGGTCGAGTAAAGGCGAGGAGGGGTTTGAGAAGAGTTCTTTCAATTTCCGAAATGGCGTCCTCCGGACGGTCTGCTTCAAGGGCATGGACAAGTAGAACTTGTTTCTCCGGATCGACTTCCACGCTGGTTGTTCCCGGAGTCAGGCTGATGGAGTGGCTCAGCATCAGGATTTCCAAGTCGGAAAGGTCGCGAATGGGAAATTCAAAAAACCCGGGCTGGATAGGATTGTTGCCAGGGAACAGGATGAGCCGGGCAACGCGGAACTGCGAGAGGACAAGGGCCTTGAAAAAAGCCCATAGCCACTTGAAGAATGCGCTGCTCCGCCTCAAATACTTGTCATCGGGAAGGAGAGGGCGGAAGGCGACCAGAAGGATCCATCCAATAATGAGGCCCACCATCAAACTCGGCAAATCACGCTTTGGATTCAGGAACATCCAGACAAAGGCGATCCCAATGTGGATCAAAGCAGTTTTCATGGGGTTCCTCCCTTCGACAATACCTGTTCAATGTAGATGGATGGGGTGAGCATTTCCGAGGCCGCCGCCATGGACGCATTCCAGAGCGGACCCACTGCCAGAACCACGCCAAGTGAGACGATGGTCATCAGGCCAAGGGCGGTCCAGAGAGCAGCTCCCATGGGCATTTTGTCGGGACAATTATCCGGTGCAGGCTGCCAGAATGCCCCAAACCAGATCTTGAGCATGGAGGCCAGGGTGAGAACCGAGGCAACAAGGCTGATCGCTACAAGGCTGTAGTACTTCCCGGATATGCCTTCCATCAGGATCCAAAGCTTGGCCCAGAATCCGGACAGGGGTGGCAAGCCGGCAAGTGAGAATGCCATGATCAGAAAAACCACGCTGAAAAGAGGCGCCTTTTTCCAGAGTCCCCCCGTTTTCGTGAGGTTGTCTGTCCCGAACTGTTTGAGAATACCGCTGGCCGTCAGGAATAGCGCAGACTTAACAATGATGTGGTGCACCATGTAGAAAATAGTCGCCGCAAACGCAACCGGCGTGAAAAACCCGATGGCGAGAATCATGAACCCGACCTGACTGACTACGTGAAAGGCGAGGATTTCCCGCACACCCATGCGTGAAACGGCACCGAGAACACCAAACAGCATGGTGGCCCCACCTAACCAGGCAATTGTCAGATAAAGGCCCTCCTGGGTGTGGGGCATGATTGTCCCGAGCAAGCGGAGCAGGACATAAATACCGACCTTTGTCAGCAAGCCTGAATAGAGGGCTCCGAGGGATGGTGGCAAAACCGGATAACTGTTGGGTAACCAGTAATAAAGCGGAAACATTCCCGCCTTGATGGAGAAGACAAGTGCCAGCACAGCAGTGAGAATACTGATCCGGGCAGCACCACCGGGAGCATCTGCCAGCAATTGCGCCGCCTCAGCCATGCCCGCATAATTGAGCGTGCCAAAGAGGGCGTAGGCGTATCCGCAGCCGGCAAGGAAAATGGCCGAGGCAAGCAGGTTCAGGATGACGTACGGATAGGCTTGCTTGATCCGTTTGGGATCCGCCTCAAGGGTCATGAGCCCATATGAGGAAAGCAACATGACCTCAAAGGCGACGAAGAGATTGAAGAGATCTCCGGTAAGAAAACTCAACTGGATGCCCGTGACAAGAAACTGCACCAAGGGCAGGCGCATGGGGTTATCGCCTGCCGCGCTCCGCTCGGAAAACCCGGTCAAGGTGGAGGCAAGGGCCACCAGCAGGGCCAGGATGACGAGGATCGAGGCAACCTTGTCACCGACAAGGACAATGCCCAGCGGAGCTTTCCATGATCCCAAATGGGTGATTGCCATACCGCTGGTGTAGGCTTCACGGGCCAGCATCAGGCCGGCAAGGATTTGAACCAGTAATGAAAGAATGGATACTCCACGGTTTAGTTTCCCGCGGCTTCCCATGAGAAGCAGGAGAATCCCCGTGATGAGTGGAATTAAAATGGGCAGTGCTGGAAGCATTGGTGCGGAGCCGGTCTACCGGTCGAATAGTTCTCCAAGATCAAGATCACCGTTATCGGAAAGAATACGGTAGACCAGGGTTATGAAAAAGGCGACGACAGCGAAACCGATAACGATTGCTGTGAGTAACAAGGCCTGCGGGAGTGGATCCGCAAGGTTGGCCTCACCCCCGGTAATTGGCGGAAGCTTTCCTCTCGGGTCACCGGAAGAACTGAGGATGACCAGGTTGGCCCCGTGTCCGAGCACCATGACCCCGAAAATGATCCGGAGCCAGTCGCGGTGAAGGATCAGCCAGGTCGCAAGTGCAAAGAGGAAGCCGGCCAGCAGTGCAGTGATCCAGATCATGAGTGATTGTTCTCCTCTTTGTTGAAATCCGAGTCTTCAAGAATTGTGTCATCACACCCGCGGGCGATGAGGAAGGCAGCCTCTCCAGACTGCTTTTGCATTTGCAGGGCATCCATGAGAACGAGCGTCACCTTGAGGATGACCCCGAGGACGACCAGGAAAACGCCCAAATCGAAAAGAAGGGGCGTCCCGAGGTAAAGGGATCCGAGAAGCGGGAAATCCGGATCCTTGTAATGATAATGAGTGAGAAAACTTCCGGAAAAGGCCAGTCCTGCCAATCCGGCCAAGGTGGCAATGGCCAGTCCCCATGCACATAGGCGGATCGGATCAAACGGGCACAGGCGGGTAATGATGGCACTCCCGTTGGCAAATATCAGGATCAGGATCCCGATAGCACTGGCTACTCCAGCGATAAATCCTCCACCGGGCAGATTGTGTCCGCGGAAAAACAGGTAGACTGCGAAGATCTGCACGATCAGGCCAATCAGGGTGGCGGACTTACGCAGGATGAATGAATCGGGCTTAAGCATTTTTCTTCAGCTCCTTTCTTCGGATGAGCAGTCCCAGGATTCCGAGCGTGGCAATGACAAGCACCCCGACTTCAAGAAGGGTGTCAAATCCCCGGAAATCAACGAGAATAGTGTTCACCGCATTGGTGCCTTTCGCCTTGGGCAGGCTTGCCGCAAGATACTCAGTGCCCAATGGTTCGTTGATTCTCGCACCCGAAAAGGCGAGGGTCATCAGGAAGACAAGCAGGCCAATCCCGGCTGAGAGGAGGAAATTGACAAGGCTGGTCGCCCGAGGAAGCGGCCTTGGTGACTTTTGGAGCTGTGGGAAGCGTAGCAAAAGGATTAACAGGAGGACGAGGGAAGCCGCCTCGACAAGGATTTGTGTCAGGGCCAGGTCTGGTGCGCGGTAAAGGACAAAATAGAAAGTGATGAGGAACCCGATGCCACCCATAATGATCACTTGGGCCATCCATGATTTGAGGAGCGCAAGGCAGAGTCCGGCGCAAACCAGCAGGAGGGCCGCCAACCAGACAACCAGGAGCCCGTTTGCGGTAAAGGCGGGCAGTGCAAGATCGTTCCAGCCATTGACCAGGGGCAGCGCCATCCAGATAAGGGCGGTGATCAACAGGACCGGACCGTGAAACTTTGGATGCTCTACCCCGAGCCCCCGGGAAACCCATCCGCCAAAGCGTGGAAGGTTCTCAATTCCGAGGGTGAAGAACCGGTCAAATTGGGCCCAGTTTGGAATTTTGGCCCAGCGCCATTCCGTCTTTTCGGCGATCCGGTAAAGCGCGTAGCCTGCCAAAAGGATCGAGCAACTGATAAGGAAAGCAGGGCTGGTCCAACCGTGCCAGATTTTCAGAGTGGGCGAATCCGGGGCGTGCAGTCCGGGAACACTGAACAATTTCAAGGCAAGGGTGGTAAGGCCCGGGAAAAGCCCGCCAAGGACTGTGAAGACGGTTAGGAAGAGGGCAGGGAATTGAATAAGAAAGGAGGGCGGATGAAAGTGTGCAACCGCCTTTTCAGATTCGCGCCCATGGAAGATATGCAGGACAAAACGTAGCGAAAATGCCACTTTGAGTATGGAACCGATCACCACGACAATGATCGGAAAGGCATTCAAAAAGGCTCCGTCGGTGAGGTAATCGAGCTTTTCCTTGAGCATGTATTCCTTGCTCAGGAATCCGGTCGTACCGATCACACCGGCCATCGACGCAGCCGACAGGAGGGTGATTCCATAGAGTAGCGGTAGCCGCTTTCTCAACCCACCGAGCTGGCGGATATCCTTGATACCGGTGGAATGGTCAATTACCCCCACGATCATGAAAAGCGCACCTTTGTAGAGTACGTGGTTCATGATGTGCAGAAGGTCCCAATGCGCCCCTTCAACCGGGGTAATGCCATAAAAACCGACCAGAAACCCCAGCTGACTGACAGTTGAGAAAGCGAGGATGGCCTTCAGCTTGTGCGAAAGGAACGAAAAACTGGCTCCAATGAGGAAGGTGGTAAAGCCGATCAGGACCAGAATTGGCATCCAGGTGTCAAGGGGACGGAAGATCGGGAAAATACGGGCGATCAGGAAAATCCCGAGTTTGACCATCGTCGCGCTGTGCAGATAGGCTGAGACGGGGGTTGGGGCCGACATGGCATTCGGCAACCAGTAGTGAAAAGGGAATTGGGCCGACTTTCCAAAGGCCCCTATGAGAATGAGAATGAAGCCAGCTTGCCAGGCGCCTGAATCCACAAAGGCAGGAGCTTCTTCAATCAACTCGACAATTTCAAAGGTCCCGGCAGTCAGGCCGATCAGTAGAATTCCCGCAAGCAGGCACATGCCGGTGGTGATCGTGGTGATCAGGGCCATCCGCGCACCGTTGCGGGCTTCCTTGTCATCATGCAGATAGCCGATGAGGAAAAACGAGGCGATGCCGGTCATCTCCCACCAGACATAGAGAATGAGCAGGTTTCCCGAAAAGACCGTCCCCAGCATCGCCGCCAGAAATAACAGCAGGTAGGTGTAAAATTTCCTCAGTTCCTTCGGCTTTTCCGCGAAATAGCCTGCCGTGTAGGCAAAAATCAGTGTCCCCATGCCGGCGACCACCAGTCCGAAAAAGAGGCTCAAGCCATCAATTTGCAGGCTCACATTGATCCCCATCTCCGGCAGCCATGCCAGAAGCTGTAAGGTTTCAATGTTCTGCCCGTTCCCGATGCCAGCCTTCCAGAGGATGATTCCGGTTATCGCCGCCGGGATGGTCCAAAGCCAGCGCCCAAGCGCCTTCCCGCGCGTCCAACGCCACCCGCCCAGCATCAGGATGAGCACTGCCCATGGCAGCGCCAGTCCCAATGGTAGCAGGCTGTCGCTCAATTCATGCATTCTCTATCCCGAAAAAGGTTCTCGAAAGGTGGATCAGGCGGGCCATCTGTCAACCGATTTATGAAAATTATTTCGTGAATAATTTGTCATGTCTTTTTTGTAATTATGATAAATTAGGTGAAATGCTTTGAAATTTTAAGGAAAACAGGCAGAGTATTCGGGTGCTGTAGGGCAGCGCGCAATAGTAATCAAACCAAACAAGAAAAAGCAAAAGATGACTAGGAAACTTATAACAATTGGCTGTTCAGTGTTACTGTTGGCGGTAGCGAGTGACGGGGCGACGCTTCGGCTGAATGACGGTTCAAGGATTGAAGGCGAGCTGGAGAAAATCCACGAAGGGACCTTCTATTTTCGGACGAGCTTTGCCGGGGTGATTGAAGTCCCATTGGAGCAAGTGAGCGGGCTGGACAGTGCGGACGCGGTAAGCGTACGGACCTCCAGCGGTGAAGTCTTTCAAGGTCCGGTTCGGACGGAGGGCGGCGAGCTCGAAGTGACTTCGGCGGCGGGGACAGTCCGGACAGGATTGGACACGGTCGTATCGGGCTGGGAAGCGGGGGGACGTGATCCCATTGTGGCGACCCGGGAAGCGGAACTGGCGGGCCAGTTGCGCAAGTGGACTTACATGGCCGGGGTAGACCTTAGCGGCAAGGATGGGAATTCCGAAAATTTTGCCTCAGCCATCGTGGCGGAAGCCAAGTTGGAAGGTCCATCAGACCGGCTGACGATTTACGGCAGTTACAAGTACAAGGAATCCGATGGCATTCGTTCCGAAGACGAGCAAAAGGGCGGTATTAACTACACGAACTTCTTCTCCGAGAAGTGGGGCTGGTATGTCCGCGAGGAACTGGAGCGCGACACCTTTGAAGGGATTGAATTCCGCACGACAACAGCCGCGGGTCTCACGCATCGCTTCATTAAGGAGGAGCGTCTGACCCTTGAGGGGAATGCTGGTCTCATTTACCGCTACGAGAGTTACCAGGATACCGGGGCTGAATCGGACGGGTCAGCAGGCCTGGATTTGGGTCTTAACCTGATGTGGCAGTTCGCTGACTGGGGTAAGCTCGTGAGCTCGCTGGAATACACGCCCAGTTTCGATGACTTTGGCAGGTATCTGCTCGATCATGAATCCGGGATTGATATCCCGCTTGGCACATCGGACAAGTGGACGATGCGGTTCGGTGTCAGCAACCAATACAACAGTGAACCAAGCGGGGGCCGTGAGGAACTCGATACAAGCTATTTTGCCCGACTGATTCTCCTTTGGGATTAAGTACAGGGGTACATACAACAACTAAAACAAGGGTATAACAATGGAACTATCACCAGAACAAATAGACGCTCTGATTGCGGCCGTCACCTACTACGGGCTGAAGATCGTGGTCGCGCTCCTCGTCTTTGTAATCGGTAAATGGATTGCCGGCCTGTGCCGCAAGCTGAGCCGCCGGGCGATGGAGAAATCAAATGTGGATCAAGTCCTCGTTGGATTCCTCTCAAACATCGTATTCTACTTGCTCATGGTTGCAGTGATCATCGCTGCAGTTTCGCAGTTGGGGATACAGACGACCTCATTCGTTGCCGTTTTGGGTGCTGCCGGTCTCGCGGTTGGCTTCGCCTTGCAGGGTTCACTCTCGAACTTTGCCAGCGGTGTGCTCATTATTCTTTTCCGGCCATTCAAGATCGGCGATTTTGTCGAAGCCGGCGGGGTGACTGGAGTGATCGATGAGATTGGAATTCTGGTCACGCTGATGCACACACCTGACAACAAGAAGATTATCGTTCCGAATTCTCAGGTCATGTCAGGCCACATCGTGAACTTCAATGCGCTTGAAACCCGTCGTTGCGACATGGTCTTCGGCATTGGATACGGGGATGACATCGACAAGGCCAAGGGCATATTGATGGACATCATCGGTTCTGATGAACGCGTCCTCAAGGATCCTGCCCCAACGGTGACTCTTTCGGAGCTGGCTGACAGCAGCGTGAACTTCAACGTTCGCCCGTGGGTCAATGCCAGCGACTTCTGGGGTGTCTACTTCGACACACAGGAAGCCGTGAAGAAGCGTTTCGACGCGGAAGGAGTTTCGATTCCGTTCCCGCAACGCGACGTGCATCTGTTTCAGGAACAAGCCTGATTTTAGATCAACCCGTTGATTCAAAGCCCTGGTTCGCTTCCGCGAGCCGGGGCTTTTTTTTGCAAGTCTTCCGGTGCCTAGATGCCCATGATGGACTTGAAGGACTGGGCCGCCCGACGGGACATCTGGATTTTGTTGTCATCCTTGAGGGTGACAAGAAGACCGCCGTTGAACCATGGCTGGATATTGCGGATCCATCGGAGGTTGATAATCTGCTTTCGGTTGGCTCGGAAGAAGAGCTTCGCGGGTAGTTTCTCCTCGAGGTAATTGAGGGTCCGGCTGATCAGTGGTTTTTCCTTGTCGAAGAATACCCGCACATAATTGTCCTCCGATTCAAGAAGCCGGATTTTCTCATATTCGACAAACCAGCAGCTTTCCCCGTCCTTGATGAATATCTGGTCATATTCCGGATTGTCATCGGCCTTGAGCGCGGCCTCGGAAATGAGCTGATACTTGTTCAGGCGCGTCTGTATGGAATCGAGTAGATCCTCCTGTTCAAAAGGCTTTGTGATGTAGTCATCGGCCCCCAGGCCCAAGCCCTCGCGAATGTCCGAAGGATCGGTTTTGGCGGTAAGAAAGATAAACGGGATAACCGCTGTGATCGGATCCTTTTGGAGGGCTTCAAAGACACCATGGCCATCGATCTCCGGCATCATGATATCGGAGACGATCAAATCCGGTTTTTCCTTTTTGGCCATTTCGATGCCCTGTTTTCCGTCAGGTGCGGAGACCACGGTGTAATTCTCGGCCTCGAGCAGGTCGATCAGTGGCAAGCGCACTGTTTCATCATCTTCTAGAATCAGGATTTTACTCATTGGTTTTCCTCTTTGGTATTTTTTTCAGGAAGCAAGACAAGGAATGTTGAGCCTTCGTCCTGTTTGGATTGAAATTCAATGGACCCATCAAGCAGCTCAATTGCTCGGAGAGCAATATTCAGCCCGAGTCCGGTTCCTTGACGGTTGCCGACATTATCCGCCCGGTGAAAGGCCTCGAATAGTTTCTTCTGGTCGGCTTCGGGAATGCCGATCCCTGTATCCCGGACAATTATTTCGACCCCCTCTGGCTTGCGGGATGCTGAACAGCGGACAGGGTTACCCACTTCCGAGTACTTCAGGGCGTTCCCGATAAGGTTGTGGAAAATATGATCCAGAAGGTGCTCATCGAGAAGGAATGATTCGTTGTCCTCGAGGGTTGATTCAAAACGAATTTTCCGGTTCGGATAAATTGAGCCGAGATTTTCGATCAGGCGCTGAAAGTAGGCATTCAAGCGGATATCACTGCGCTTCACTGGGATCTTGTGTGCCTCCGCCCGGCTGAAGAACAGCACGTCATCTAGAAGGCGGTTCATCCTTTTCAGGGAGATCTCAATATTGGTCAGGTGGCGCTCCTTTTTTTCGGGTGCCAGTTTTTCCCCGAATCTCCTGAGCAGGGCAGAAGAGGCTTGGATTCCGGTCATCGGGGTCCGGAACTCGTGGCTGACCATGGAGATAAAGCGGGTCTTGATGTCATTCAGCTCGCGTTCCCTTTCGAGAGCTTTACGGACTCGTTTTTCACTCCTTTCAAGGGTTTCCCGCGCTTTCACCTCCTCGGTCACGTCCAGTTGGATACCCACAAAGTGGGTCAAGTCACCCTCTTCATTATTCACGGGGGAAATGTGGAGTTCGTTGTAAAAGAGGTCACCGCTCTTCTTGTAGTTGCGCAACTGGACAATGCAGGGCTGGCCTTCGCGAAGAGCCCGGCGAAGTTCGATCAGTCCCGGCTGGTCACGATCTTCACCCTGAAGAAACCGACAACTGCGACCAACTGCCTCCCGCGCCGAATATCCAGTGATCTTCTGGAAACCCTGGTTGACATAAATGAGGGGCAGGTCGGGTTGGCGCGCATCGGCAATCGTCACACCTGAAGTCACGTTGGCGATGGCGATGTTGCGGAGCTCAATATCCTCCATCGCCCGGAGCCTTTCGGAAATATCCTGGAAGGTGAACAGGAGAAGGGTTTCCCCTTTCAAGGGCAATGGCTGGAGGTTGACCTCGCAGGGGATGGGCTCGTCGGACTTGTTCTGCAGTTGTATGGTCAGTGAATGCTGAACGGAGCCTGTGCCGACGCTGGAAATGAACTCCTGGATGCGGTCTTTGTTCTGCTTTCTGGTCAACCGGGTGACGGGCATATCTTCCAGCTCCTCCCGGCTGTACTCCAGAAGTTTGCGGGCGCTGGGATTTGCCTCCAGGATTTTCAGGGAACCCGCGCGGGCAACAATAACGGCCTCCCGCGTATGCTCAAACAAGGCGCGGAATGCAGGGTTCTCCAGTTGTTCAGTCAGGTTCATGCGGTTGCTCTTGAAAGGATTTACCCGAATTTTGAATTTTCGCAATCTTTGAGCGTTCCTTCTTGCTTTGGCTGTTGCCAAACTATTACGGACCTCATACTTTTAAGCAACTTTATGAAAAAGTTACCCCAACCCATTAAGGATACAATCAAGTGGGTTCATGAGCGTAATCATGGTGAGCCAATATTTATCCAGGCAGTGGATGAAGTGCTCTATTCCCTTGCGCCAGCCCTTGACGCGTATCCGCAAATAATCGAGACCAATCTGCTGCAACGGCTTTGTGAACCGGAGCGGCAACTTATGTTCCGTGTCGTCTGGCAGGACGACAACGGAAAGGTGCATGTGAACCGTGGCTTCCGCGTGCGGTTCAGCAGCGCACTCGGGCCCTACAAGGGCGGGCTCCGCTTTCATCCGACTGTCAATTTGGGGGTTATCAAGTTTCTCGGATTTGAACAGATCTTCAAGAACAGCCTCACGGGCCTGTCAATTGGTGGCGGAAAGGGTGGAAGTGACTTTGATCCGAAGGGTCGCTCGGAAAGTGAAGTGATGCGCTTTTGCCAGTCCTTCATGACGGAATTGTACCGGCATATCGGTCCCAGCGAGGATGTTCCGGCTGGTGATATCGGCGTCGGGAGCCGTGAAGTCGGGTATTTGTTTGGTCAATACAAACGCCTGACAAACCGCTACGACCTGGGTGTCATCACTGGCAAAGATACTGCATGGGGTGGTTCACTCGGTCGCAAGGAGGCTACCGGATTCGGTGCTGTCTACTTCATAGATGAAATGCTCAAGACCAAAGGGGAGAGCGTTGAAGGGAAAACGGCGGTTGTCTCCGGTTCGGGCAATGTGGCCCTTTACGCGATCCGGAAGCTGATGGACATGGGGGCAACGGTCGTGGCTTGTTCGGATTCCGATGGCACCGTTCATCAGGCGGGTGGCCTTGACTGGGATCAGCTGAGGGAAATCAAGGAAATTGAGCGCGGCCGCCTGCGTGAATACGCGGAACGCTGCCCAAAGGCAAAATTCATCAGTCGCAAGTCCGGAAAAATCTGGGATATTCCCTGTGACCTGGCACTTCCCTGTGCGACCCAGAACGAGTTGGATGGCGAAGATGCGCTGAAACTCGTCAACAACGGCTGTATTGCGGTCAGCGAGGGGGCCAACATGCCTTCAACGCCAGAGGCCATGAAGGTTTTCCTCAAGCGGAAGATCCTCTACGGTCCGGGCAAGGCAGCCAATGCCGGAGGGGTTGCGGTATCCGCGCTGGAGATGCAGCAGAATGCCTCCCTCTCAAGCTGGACCTTCTCGGAGGTTGACGGGCGCTTGAAGGAAACGATGGCGAGCATTCACGGCAGCTGTGTGCACTACGCACGCAAGTTCAGCCGGCCTGGACACTATGTGGACGGGGCCAATATCGGGGGATTCCTTCGCGTCGCCCAGGCCATGATTTCCCACGGGGTGATTTAGGGACGGAAAGTTGGCACCGGCTTCAGCGCCGGATCAAGCAAGTCGGGCCACTGGTAGAAGTAGGTCCATGCAAGGAGTGTCTGTGAATCGGTTTTGACCGATTCAAGGCGCCGGGTGTATTCGCTCGGGTAGCCCTCCAGATGGTCAATGGATTCCCAGTCGCCGGGCTTTTTGATTTCATAAATCTCCCCTGTCACGGGAAACCCTTTCCCGGGCTGGTCGAGCAGGCAGGGATAGTCTGCAAGGATGAGGGGGTAGGGCGTCGTCAGCGTTCCCGGTGACACGAAGCGTGCCTCGCAACGCTCAAGGAAATAATGATACTGACCCCCTTGTTGTAGCGTGCCATAAACGAACAGGAGGCTATTGGCCGCGGGAAACCCTTCTTTCGAACGGGGTTTTGTCATGGAAAAGTGAGGACAGCCAATTAACTACCCGACCATCGGTTCGTGGTAGTTGGTCCCTGCCTCGTATGGAGTGACCACACCAGTCCGCACGCAGAAATCGCCAAACCGTTCACCGGATTCTCGCTCCTTGGCGTAACGGTTGATGATCGGCGCCAGCTCATCGACAATCTCCTCCGACTTGACCGATGTCTTGTAGAGGCGGTTCAGGCGGGACCCGTCAAAGCCGGCCCCGAGATAGAGGTTGTACTTGCCCGGTGCCTTGCCCACGAGACCAATTTCTCCCAGATAGGGCCGGGCACATCCGTTGGGGCATCCTGTCATGCGGATTACGATCGCATCATCGCGCAGGCCGGCCGACTCGACCACCTGCTCCAGATCCGTAACAAGGTCAGGCAGGTAGCGCTCCGATTCGGCCAGGCTGAGTCCGCATGTCGGAAGGGCCACACAGGCCATGGAATTCAGTCGCAGGGCGGAACTTTCCAAGCCGGCGCTCAGGCCAAATTTGCTGATTAGCTTCTCAATTTGTGGACGATCTGCCTCGGCAATTGCCCCGATAATGAGATTTTGATTATTGGTGAGCCGGAAGTCGCCCTTGTGGATCTTGGCAATCTCACGCAGGCCTGTTTTCATCTTGAACTCCGCCGTGTCCTTGATCCGTCCATTCTGGATGAAGAGCGTCAGGTGCCATTTGTCATCGGTTCCCTTGGTCCAGCCGTAGCGGTCGCCGGTATCTTCAAATTTAAACTCACGTGCTTCCTGAAGCTGGTAGCCAAGGCGTGCTTCCACTTCCTTGCGGAACCATTCAAGCCCGCGGTCCTCAATGGTGTACTTCAACCGTGCATGGGCCCGGTTGGTCCGGTCGCCGAAATCGCGTTGCACGGTCACAACTGCCTCCGCGACCTCAATGGCCTGTTCAGGCGTGCAGAAGCCCATAAGCTCCGCAAGGCGCGGGTGAGTGGCCGCATTTCCGTGCGTCATGCCCATGCCACCTCCAACAGTAATGTTGTAGCCGACAATCTTTCCGTCCTCGATAATGGCAATGTAGCCGAGGTCGTGTGCATAAATATCCACGTCGTTGCTCGGGGGAACCGCCACGACAATTTTGAACTTCCGCGGGAGGTAAGTCTTCCCGTAAATGGGTTCCACTTCTTCCTCGCCCCCGGCGACCTTTTCCCCGTCGAGCCAGATTTCATGGTAGGCCTGCGTGGCCGGGGTCAGGTGGTCCGAAAGTGCTTGTGACAGTTGCAACACTTCGGCGTGCGCCTCGCTCTGGTACGGGTTGGGGTTGCACATCACGTTGCGGTTGACGTCACCGCAGGCCGCAATGGTGTCCATCAGGGCTGCATTGATCCCCTGGATCGTCGTTTTCAGATTGGCCTTCAAGACTCCATGCAGCTGGTAGGCCTGCCGGGTCGTCAGTTTCATCGTCCTGTTGCCGTAGCGCTCGGACAGCTCGTCCATTGCCAGCCACTGCGCGGAAGTGGTCACCCCGCCCGGTACGCGCACCCGGATCATGAAGCTGTAGGCCTTGTCCAGTTTCTTCTTCCGCCGCTCCGATCGCTCGTCCCGGTCGTCTTGAAGGTAGATCCCGTGGAATTTGGTCAGCTGCGCATCGTCTGCCCCGATATTACCGGTCGTCGGGTCGGCCAGCGCTTCCGCCAGCGTCCCGCGGAGGAAATTGCTCGCCTCCTTGATGCCTTCGTTCTTGTGCAGTTTGGCCTCCTTGGCCGCGCTTTCACGTCCATTCTTATTCATAGATGCCGGTATGTAAGGTCAGTTGGGCAGAAAAGTAAAGTAAACTGTCGGGACTTGCAGCTACTTAGCTGCGTTCGATTGGCCGGTTGCCGGGAAAGAGGCGTTCGAGGGTCTTGGCGAGGAGGTCAAACTCCAGATTGACGAGTGAGCCGGGAGCCTTTGCGTGCAAGTTAGTGACTTCGAGAGTGTGTGGGATGAGCCAGACGGCAAAGCCGGACTGATCGACCTCTGCGACGGTCAGGGAGACGCCATCAATGGCGATGGAGCCCTTGTAGACCAGATACTTGAGAAACGCTTCCGGTGGTTCAATGCGGAGGAAGAGGTCCTTTCCTCGCCTCTCGGCATGACTGACCTTTCCGGTGGCATCGATGTGGCCGGTGACAAAGTGTCCACCGATTTTGCCATTGAAGCGAAGGGAGCGTTCCAGATTGACCGGATCGCCCGCCTGAATTGTTTGAAACGAGGTGAGGCGGACAGATTCCTGGAGAAGATCGAAGGAGACGGACTCCTGATCAAACTCGATGGCGGTCAGGCAGCAGCCATTAACCGCGATGGAGTCACCCATTTCGAGTCCTTCAAGCACGCGTGAAGCGGCTAATTTAAGCCGGTATGCGGCTTCCTGCTCGGAGAACTCAAGGACCTTTCCTGTTTCTTCAATAATTCCGGTAAACATGAAATCATGTTGATTGGGAGAAGGGAAAGAATGCCAGAACAAAGTTTCGGATCAGGAGGATTTCAGGACGTACCTGACAGACATCGTGGTCACAAAGCCCCCGAGGAGGAACATGGCTGCAGAAACTCCACCGAGGAGGGAGAGAACGCCATTGGAGGCAGCCATCAAGGCAAGCGCGGAGAGGGGCATGACGACCATGATGATCACGGCGGGAATGACGAATCCGTAGCGGATCTTCTTGGATTTGAGAAAGACCATGAATGTGAGGAGGGCGAGGGCGGCCATGAGTTGGTTGGTGGCGCCAAAGAGCGGCCAGACAGCCTTCCATGCAGGCTCGCCACCAATTGTCTGTGTCACGGCGATGGCGGGCAGGATGAGCACTGCGGCCGTTCCTATCCAGCGGGTCCTGGAGGAGCGCGCCTGGAGAAACTCCTCGAGAATGAAGCGGCTCAGCCTGGTGCAGGTATCGAGGGTGGTGAGGAGGAAGGTGCTCACGGCAAGGAGGGTGAACTCCATGGCCAGGTCCTGAGGCAACCCGAGTGAGCTCATGAAGCGGGCCGTTCCCGAGGCGAAAATCCCAACCGGTGTGCCGGCGGCGGCCCGCTCGGATTCGGAAAGGATGGCGATCGTCCCGAGGGCAAAGACCGCGACAACACCCTCGACAAGCATGGCGCCGTAATTGACCCGCTTGATATCGCTTTCGCGGGAGAGTTGCTTGGAGGTTGTGCCACTGCTGACAATGCTGTGGAAGCCGCTACAGGCACCGCAGGCCACCGTGATAAAGAGGATTGGAACGAGTGTGCCGACCTTCGGATGGTTCCATCCTGTGAAGGCCTCAATCTGGATGGTGTGGCTTGAGAAAAACACGCCCAGGATGCCTGCGGCCATGAGGACATAAAGAAAAGTTGAGGAAAGGAAGTCCCGGGGTTGAAGGAGTAGCTGGACTGGCAGGATGGCAGCAATGAAGCAGTAGACAATGATGATGGCGGCCCAGGCGTTATTGCCAATGGCGGGAGCCGGGAAAAAGTGACCGATGGCAAGCCCGGCATATGTCACGGGGACAAAAATGGCGATGGAGAGCAGGAAGGGGAGCTTTGTGCGATTGAGAACAAGCCCAAAGCCCAGAGCGACAAAGATAAACCAACCGGATGCAGTGGCGACCTCCGGCTTGCTGGTGAAAGTCGATGCCGTCAGGTCAAGGAAGACGATGATGACATAGATCAAAGCCAGGAGGACAAAGAGAGCAAAGAGGCGGCCCGTCTGCTTCCCGACAATTGAGCGCATCGCTTCAGCGATGGATTTGCCACCGGTCCTCGTGGAGATGAAGGCCGCCCCGTAATCGTGGATTCCCCCGACAAAGGCTGCCCCGATCAGGATCCAGAGCCATGTTGGCCCCCAGCCAAAGTACATCGCGGCGAGGATCGGGCCGACGATTGGTCCGGCGCCGGCGATTGAGGAGAAGTGATGGCCAAAGAGGATCGAGGCGCGGGTGGGAACATAGTCGACGCCGTCCTCCAGCGTGTGGGCGGGTGTCTTGTTTGAATCATCAATCCCACATCTCCGGTCCATGAAGGTGCCGAAGACTCGATAAACGATTGCAAAAAAGACCAGCGAGATAAGAAGCAGAGTGATCATGATTCGAGAGGGTTGAGGTCAAGAAAGTGGGATCGCTGCGACGCGCCTAATACAGGTCCATCAATGTGCCGAAATCCGGCTCGAAAAGCCTTTTGTAGGCGCGAATGGCCTGTCCGTCAGTCAGGGAAGCGAGATGATCGCACAGAAGGCGGCGTTTGCCTTCCGCACTTTCTTCATTGCGGACCCACTGGCTGATTGGATCGGGCAGAAGGCGCAGGGGTTTGGATTCCTTGCCCAGGAGATGGGTCGTGTAGGCGTCAAAGAGCCGCGTGAGAAGATATCCTCCCTTGAACTCAATCTGCTGGAGTGGGGGTGACTTGAAGATCAAGTCGAAGGCGATTCGCTTGTGCAAGTTGCAGACCTCGCGCACATGCGGATCCACTTCGAGGCGAAAGCGATGCCGGTTGGATTGCCCGGCGAGGATTGAATCCTCGGGCACGAGCCGGCAGGCCTGGATAAACTGTCCTATCCAGAGACTGGTGCGAGGTTCGTAGCCGCCCGATCGGATTTCATCAATCAGGTCATCCAGGGTCTGCAGCTGGTAGCTGGTCAGATCATTCTGCGCTTCGCACCAGATTCGGAGAGTGTCAGGAGTGATGAAACGTGCCTTGATGCCATCCACGATATCATGAAGCGAGTAAGCAGTATCATCCGCCCAATCCATGATCTGACACTCGATACTCTTCAACGCGTTCAAGTCTTCCGGACTGAGGGATTGCAAATCCACTTCCGGAAAGACGAAGTCGCGAATCTTCTCCTGGTCATCATACAGAAAGTGATTTTCTGGATACGGTGCGTCGGGTTTCTTCCCTTCGATAAATTCCTTGTGGAGGGCCTTGTACTTCAAGATGCCGTCCAGGAAAGCCCGGGTCGGTTTCATTCCCGAGGGCCGGTCAGGACGCGCATAGATGAGTTGCGTGAGGATACGGAGAGTCTGGGCATTGCCTTCGAAGCCTCCATGCGGTGCCATGAGCTCATTTAATTTTCTTTCGCCAATGTGCCCGAATGGAGGATGGCCGAGGTCATGAGCGAGACCGACTGCTTCAACAAGGTCCGGGTCAATCTGGAAGTCCGGACGAAGACGATCACTTGTCTGGTTGAGATACTCCGCGATGGAACGGGCAATCCGCGCAACTTCAATCGTGTGGGTCAGGCGAGTGCGGTAGAAATCGTATTCGCCGGATTGAAAGACCTGGGTCTTTGACTGCAGTTGGCGGAAGGCGGAAGAGAACAAAACGCGATCCCGGTCAATTTGGAAAGGGGAGCGATGATCATTTTCCGGGCGTTTGCCGGGAAGGTGTTCGCTGTCGAATTCACCGTAAAAGCGGTTTTCCATAATCCCCAGTAGAGCGTTTATTGGGCGGAGGACAAACCGTAAAGGGACTAGAAATCACGGTTTTTTGTGTCGATGACGAGGGTGACCGGCCCATCATTGACAGCGCTGATCTCCATTTCTGCCCCGAAAATGCCGGTGGCGACCGGTTTGCCCAAGGTCGTTGAGAGCCTTTCGACAAACTCCTCATAGAGCGGAATAGCCTGTTCCGGGTCGGCCGCACGGTTGAAAGAGGGCCGTGTCCCTTTCCTCAGGCTTCCGAAGAGGGTGAACTGGCTGATCACCATGACTTCTCCGCCGGTCTCCTCCAGGTTCCTGTTCATGCGCCCCGCATCATCCTCGAAGCAGCGGACTCGTGGAAGCTTGTCTACCAGCCACTCCAGATCGGAATTTGTATCGATTCTTTCAATTCCCAGAAAGACCAGAAGTCCCTTGCCGATACTTCCGACGCTTTTGCCTTCTACTTTGACAACAGACTTTTTTACGCGCTGAAGAACCGCTCTCATGATCTGTTCCTTATCGCAGCGGTGGCCATTCTGACAAGAATCTAATCCTGTGGAGCAAAGCACATTGATAAAAATTTATCCACTTCCCGTGGGTTATTGTCCTCATGCGGAGGTAATGAACTCCCTAAGCCTTTGGGGTTGCAGATAGGTGCTGGAATCCCATCTTTACTTAATTGTAGTTGCTGGCCCATGAATATCCTTATCGCTGAAGACGACTTTATTTCGCGTAAGCTCCTGATCAATATCCTGGAGGAGCTTGGGCATGTCGTATCGGTTGCAGCAGACGGAAAAGAAGCATGGGATGCCTATCAAGCGCAACCTACCCGGCTTGTCATTACAGATTGGCTGATGCCCCAGATGGATGGCTTGGAGTTGGTCCGCAAGATCCGGGAGAACGACAAATCCGACTACACTTACATCATTTTATTGACGGCGAATATCGGGCAGCGGGAAAACTACTACAAGGCGATGCAGGCTGGTGTGGATGATTTTCTGGCCAAGCCGCTGGACCGGCTTGAACTCGAGATCCGGCTACAGGTTGCACAGCGAATCCTCAAAGCGAGTTCGCATATTGAGTCGCTTGAAAATGTCCTGACCATTTGTGCCTACACGAAGAAGATCAAATTTCCCGACGAAGGCTGGCAGACGATCGAGGAATTCATGCGCAGCCACCTTGGCCTGACCATTTCGCACGGGATAGAACCGGAATATTACGATACGGTAATCAAGCCCCAGTTGGATGACCTGAAGGCGAAGCATCAGGCAGGCGAGGAGTAGTTCCTCGTTGTAGCGGGAATTTCATGTCTTCCGTTCCTGCCGCATAATGTCGGTGCAAGGCGAGGCATATGACAGGCTTTTCAACCGGAATTTTCAGTTATCAAATCCCCCCGGATGGGATTTGTGCCATTTCCAGGCGGTGGCGATGGTCTCCTTGATATCCATGAACTGCGGCGTCCACCCAAGTTCGGCCTGCGCCTTGGAACTGTCAGCGTAGAGAGCAGGGGGATCACCTGCCCGTCTTTCCCCCATTTCGTATGGAACATTGAGACCAGTCACCTCCTCGACAGCTTTGATGATTTCCATGACACTGACCGGTTTGCCGGTTCCCAGATTATAGAAGAGAGATTGCCCGGGCTTTTTCAGTTTGTCGAAAACGGCAATATGGGCGCGGGAGAGATCGTCGATATGGATGTAGTCGCGCAGGCAGGTTCCATCCGGTGTATCATAGTCATCACCGAAAACCGTTAATTTGTCCCGTTTCCCTTGGGCGGCCCAGATCGCGAGAGGGATCAGATGGGTCTCCGGGTCGTGATCTTCCCCGATCGTCCCGTCGTCAGCTGCACCGGCTGCATTAAAGTAGCGGAATGAGGCGGAGCTGAGCCCGTAGGCTTTAGCACATGCCTTGAGGATTCTTTCAACGTCCAGCTTGGTCTGGCCGTAGGGATTGATCGGGTTTTGCGGCAAGGATTCAGTCATCGGCATGGATTCCGGAATGCCGTAGCTGGCGCAGGTGGAGGAAAAAACAAAGCGGTCGACTCCGGCATCGCGCATGGCTTGGAGAAGGCTGATCGTCTTGCCCACATTGTTCTCGTAATACTTGAGAGGATCCTCGACCGATTCCCCAACATAGGCGAAGGCGGCAAAATGCATGACCAGTTCAATCGACTCCTGACGGAGGATTTTGGCCACGGCTTCCCGGTCCCCCAGATCCACTTCATGAAAAGGGATTTCAGGGCTGACAGCATCCCTGTGCCCGAAAACGAGATTATCCATAACGACTGGCTCATGCCCGGCGAGGACAAGTTGCCGCACACAGTGACTTCCGATATAACCGGCTCCTCCAATGACTAACACCTTCATGTTTCCGGAATTTAGGTCAGCCCTTCAGGATGAAAAGCCTTTTCCAGATTTAATTTCCCCGGTTGTTTGACGCCAATCGGTTTCTGTCCAATGCCTTAGCATTGACATGCTCAAGATTGCCCTTTGAGACTGTATTTTTAGCTGGAGATGCTGAATCTCCGCGCCTCCCTTAGCTTCAATGACCTCCACAGAATCCAGTCGAATTGTCATCACGGGTGTCGGATTGACCGCACCGAACGGTAACACCCTTGCCGAATTTCGCGAAAATCTCCTGCAGGGAGTTGCCCGCATCTCCAATATTGAGATGCGCTACATGGGACAGGTCCATGCCGGTGTCTGCGATTTTGATGCCAAGAAGTACCAAGCCCGGCGCGAGCTCAGAAACAGCACACGAGCCGGGAGCATAGCCATTTTCTGCAGCCGGGAGGCCGTGGCCGATTCCGGGGTTGAATGGGAATCGGTCGACACAAGTCGCGTGGGAGTCTATATCGGGACGACTGAGCACGGCAATGTTGAGACAGAAAATGAAATCTATAATATTTCCCAATACGACTACGATGTCCGGTTTTGGTCCCATCATCACAATCCCCGTACGGTGGCCAACAATCCGGCTGGTGAGGTGACCCTGAACCTTGGCATCACGGGACCCCACTACACGATCGGGGCCGCTTGTGCCGCTGGCAATGCCGGCATTATTCAAGCTTGCCAGATGCTTCGCCTGGGCGAGGTGGACTTCGCCCTCGCAGGGGGAGTGAGTGAATCCATCCGGACATTTGGTATTTTTGCCGGGTTTAAAAGTCAGGGAGCATTAGCCGTGCATGAGGATCCAAACAAGGCCAGCCGTCCATTTGACCGGGCCCGCAACGGGATTGTGGTCAGTGAGGGGGGCGCTATTTACACTTTGGAGCGTTTGGAGGATGCCCAAAAACGCGGTGCCAGGATTTATGGGGAGATTGTCGGGTACAAGATCAATTCCGACGCGACTGACGCGGTCTTGCCAAACAGTGAGCGGCAAAAGGAGTGCATTGAGGCGGCCCTTGCCAAAGCTGGCATGAAACCGGCGGATATCCATATTGTGAACACCCACGCCACTTCGACGCCCCAGGGTGATGCCCAGGAATGCAAGGCCATCCGGGAGGTTTTTCCAGCCGAGACATGCCCCGAAACGCGCGTCAACAACACAAAAAGTTTCATTGGCCACGCCATGGGAGCAGCTGGAGCCCTCGAATTAGCCGGAAATTTGCCATCATTTGAGGATGGAATGGTCCATCCAACCATTAATGTGGATGATCTTGACCCGGAGTGCGCCCTCCCGAATCTTGTGAAAAACACGCCGGAAAAGCGCCCGGAAATAACGACAATTTTGAACAATAGCTTCGGAATGCTTGGAATTAATTCCTGTCTGATCGTTAAAAAGTTTGCAGAATAGACTGAATTATCTACAACCCCGCAAAATATGACTAAGGAAGAGTGCAAGCAGGTGGTTTTGGACATTATTGCCGAAATCGCCCCTGATGAGGATTTGAGCAGCGTCAAACCCGATGTACGGCTGCGTGACCAGCTGGACCTGGATTCGATGGATTTTCTCGATATCGTGATGGAGCTGCGCAAGCAGCATGGAATCGAAGTGCCGGAGGAGGATTATCCTCAGCTGGCCAGTCTGGACAGTTGTGCAGAGTACCTGACGCCGAAGTTCCAGGCGGTTCAGGCCTGACGCTGATCGCCCGCGGGAACGGGGTTCCAAAGGATGGATTCTATCCAGGGCGAGACAAGCTACGACACCATCATCATTGGCTGTGGCATGGCTGGTCTGGCTGCCGGTATACGGCTGGCCATGTTCGACAAGCGTGTCCTTATCCTTGAGAAGCACAATGCCCCGGGCGGGCTGAACAGCTTCTACTTTCAGGCTGGACGCAAGTTCGACGTTGGTCTTCATGCGGTCACGAACTTTGTCCCACCCGGCGTAAAGGGAACCCCGCTGGCAAAGATTTTCCGCCAGCTTCGCATTCCACGGGAGGCCTTTCAGCTAAATCCACAGATGGGAAGCCGCGTGGCTTTCCCCGGAGTGGATCTTCGCTTCCAGAACGGCTTTGAGTTGATTGAGAGTGATGTGGCGGATGCATTTCCCGGGCAAATTGACGGATTCCGCCGTTTGCGGGCAGCTGTCCTGGAGTTTGATGCCCTCGATCTTGATCGCCCGGTGGTATCGGCCCGAAAGGTCGTTTCGCAGTACCTGAGTGATCCGGTTTTGGAGGATATGATCTTCTGCCCCCTCATGTATTATGGAAGTGCCCGCGAGCGGGACATGGATTTTGATCAATTTGTCACCCTTTGGCGGGCCGTTTTCGAGGAGGGCTTCGGGCGCCCCCTTGAAGGCGTCCGTGTCATTATCCGGGCCCTTCTCGACAAATACCGCTCGCTTGGCGGGGAGCGGCGCATGCGTTGCGGGGTGCGCAGGATTCTCACGGATGGTCCAGAGGCGAGGGGCGTGGAGCTCGAGACGGGAGAGCAGCTCTTCGCAAGGCAGGTGATTTCCACTGCCGGGAAAGCTGAGACAGTGGTACTTTGTGGCGAGTCAGAGGAAGCGCCTGCTGTTCGCCAATTGGTGGGTCGTCTAAGCTTTGCGGAAACGATCAGCGTTCTTGCGCAACCGCCGGCAGCCCTCGGGGCAAACGAGACCATCATATTCTTCAATGACAGCCCGAAGTTTCATTATGAGCAGTCACAGGAGCCGATTGACCTGAGGAGCGGTGTCATTTGCATGCCCAATAATTACCTGTATCCGGACGGGGAAGCCCTTCCCGAAGGGTTGTTACGTGTGACCAGCCTGGCCAATCACCGCATTTGGAAGGACTACGACGAGGACACTTACCAACAGGAGAAGGCCGCTTGGTATCCGCGGATTGTCGACAGTGCCCTGCGCTTTCTTCCGGGCCTTGAATCCTCAGTCATCGAGGCAGAGACTGTTTGCACGGACATGTTCACTCCGCGCACAGTAGAAAAGTTCACGTCCCATTTTGGGGGAGCCGTTTACGGTGCGACCGAAAAGTCCCGCAATGGCCAGACTGAGTATGAGAACCTTTTTCTGGCGGGCACCGATCAGGGCTTTCTCGGAATTGTCGGGGCGATGCTCAGCGGAATTAGCATTGCCAACCGCTACGGACTGACTACCTGAAATGTTCTGCAATGTGCGCCGCTGAAAAAGTTGAATCCAGTTGGGTGAAATCCTACTATGAGGATCCGGAAGTCGTGGATCACTACCGACGGGCGACAGCCAACATCGGCCTCTGGCAGTCAGAGGAAGTCCTCTTTCGCCGTGTTTTTGATCAAAAGGATCGCATCCTTGAACTGGGTACCGGAACGGGCCGGATTGCCATCGGGCTGGCCGAACTGGGCTTTGAGCATCTGCTCGGAATCGAGATCTCCAAAGGAATGGTCAAGGAGGCACGAAGAATTTCAACTGTCCTTGAGTTGTCGGTGGCTTTTCAACAGGGAGACGCCACTCATCTGAAGTTCGAGGACGAGCTCTTTGACGGCGCCATCTTCGGGTTTAATGGCCTCATGCAAATTCCCGGGAGGGAAGCCCGCCAGAAGGCGCTTGCGGAAATTTTCCGCGTCATCAGGCCCGGCGGGGCATTTGTCTTTACCACGCACGATCGCCACAACCCACGATTTAAGAAATTCTGGCGTCAGGAACAGGACCGCTGGAACAAGGGCAAGCAAAAGCCGGAGCTGTTGGAATTCGGGGACCGTTGGGAAGAGACTGAACTGGGCAAACTTTATATCCATGTGCCCACTCCGGAAGAAGTCCGTAAAGCCCTTCAGGAGGCTGGCTGGAAATGCGAATGGGACAGCCTCCGGTCATCAATTGCCAAAGAGCCGATTGGTACACGGGAATTCTCCGACGAGTGCCGGTTCTGGGTTGCCCGCAAGCCGCTCTGAGAAAAAGAATCAGGTTGTCTCTCGCTCAACCCCCGGGAGTAGTGGAGCCAGCAACGCGTTCCTTGAAGTAAATGGCCTGGCGCCGCTTGACGTTGGGGGAGCGAATTTCCGGGTAGGGAATATCCACCTGCCCACCAGCTTTCATGATCGCCTCCTCGGTGCGCATTTGCTGCTCTGTGAGGGTTTGCTGGCGCAATTTCAAGGACTGGTTTTCCTCCTCAAGTGAAGCAAGGAGCTTTTCCTGTTCGATCAGTTTCTGCTGCAGGGATTCTTCCTCGGGAGCGTATGAGGCTCCCCCGCCACGGGTCTTTTGCAGTTCGGCCAAAGCTACTTGCGCTTCCTTCTGGGCGAGCTGGAGGGACTCCATCTTTTCCTGCAATTCAAGTTGGGCGGCTTCCGCCTGACGGCGTTCCTCAGCCTCCTTTTGCAGGCGGGCATTCAGCTCAGCAACCATCTTTTCTCTTTCAAGGCGTTCTGTCTCTGCCTGTGCCTCGGCCATTTTCCGTGCTTCGACTGCCTCTTTGGCCAACCGCTCAGCTTCAGCTTGCTTGGCCGCGATTGACTCCTCGAGCCCGGCAATTTTCTCCTGTTCATTGAGCAGGAACTCCATCTGCTCCTGCATGGCTTGCTCCTTGTCAGCAAGCCTTCCCTGATTCCAGAAAAAGAGGACAAAGCCCACGACGGCCACAACTGCAAGGACAACAATTAACGGTAGTGATTTCATAAATATCAGATTCTCCTAGCCGCCTTTTTACTTCATTGAACCACTGGCCGCAAGGGAAAACAGCGGGCGGGTCAGCGGCGCAACTTTGGCAGGGAATCCAGCAATTGGCGCGTATACGGATCCTTGGGGCTTGTCAGAACTTTGCCCACCGGGCCGCCCTCGACAATACGCCCTTCTTTCATGACGAGGATTCTGGAGGCAATGTCCTTCAGTAAACCAAGGTCGTGCGAAATAAAGAGAATGGCCATATTTCTTTCCCGGTTGAGCCGTTTCAATAAATCGACAATCCGTTTCTGGGTCGAAGCGTCCAGCGCGGTCGTGGGTTCATCGGCAATGAGAATTCCGGGCTCAGCCAGAAGGGCGCAGGCGATGGCCGTGCGTTGAAGCATTCCACCACTGAAATCACCCGGCCATGCCTCCAGATGCGTGGAATCCGCCGGGATACCGACTTCTCCAAACGCTTGTTCAATACGTTGGCTGGACTGGCGGGAGGGAACTTTCTGCAGTCGGAGAACTTCCTCCATGTGTGAACGGATATTGAAAACCGGATTGAAGCTCGCTGATGGTTCCTGAAAGATATAGCCAATTCCGGATCCCCGGACCTGTCTGAGGGCTCTTTCCCCAAGGGAGAGGAGGTTATCCGGGCTGCCTGCAAAACTCACTTTGCCCCGGTAAGCTGGTGCGGCCTTCTCGGGAAGCAATCTCGTGAGGGCAAGCGCGGTGACGGATTTCCCGCTTCCACTCTCCCCGGCAAGGCCGACTATCTCACCGGGTTGTATTGAAAAATCGATACCACGAACGGCCTCGATGCGGGGACTCCCAAGATGCACGCAAAGACTCTCAACCGTGAGCAGGGGCTTGATGCTGGCATCGACGGAAGTCATTTCCAGCGGATTAGTCGATCAGGTCCAGTTGGTCCGCCCCGGCTTTGCTGATACCGGAAATTGCCCAGCCGGCAGCAGTCAGGATACGGCCCTGTGGGGTGCGCTGGAGGTAGCCTTCCTGGATCAGGTAGGGTTCATGGACTTCCTCAAGCGTGTGTCGCTCCTCGCCGACCGCCACGGCAATTGTCCCGAGCCCGACTGGTCCGCCTTTGTAGTGACGAGCCATTACATCCAGAATGCGTTTATCCATTTCATCAAGGCCTCGTTCGTCTATTTCCAGCAACGAAAGAGCCTTGGCCGCGATATCGGCCGTGATCACGCCGTCTCCGCGTTCCTCGGCAAAGTCCCTGACAAAGTGAATCAAGTTATTTGCGATCCGCGGTGTGCCACGGGCGCGGCCGGCAATCTCGGTTGCCCCATCATCCTTGACAGGAACTCCGAGGAGTTTGCAACTCCGCTTGACGATTTTGACCAAATCGCCCCGGTTGTAGTAATCGAGTCTCGACTGCAGGGTGAAGCGACTTCGTAGAGGGGCGGTGAGCAAGCCCATCCGGGTGGTTGCCCCAACGAGGGTAAAGCGCGGCAGGTTCAGACTGACTGACCGGGCATTCGGGCCCTGGTCGATCATGATATCGATGCGGTAATCCTCCATCGCGCTGTAGAGGTATTCCTCCACGGTCTTGGGAATGCGGTGCATCTCATCAATAAAGAGAATATGTCCCTCTTCGAGATTGGTGAGCATCCCGGCAAGGTCCCCGGGCTTTTCGATCACGGGTCCCGAAGTGATGACAACCTGTTTTTCCATGACATGCCCGATGATGTGGGCGAGGGTGGTCTTTCCCAGACCTGGAGGACCGCTCAGGAGCACGTGGCTCATCACATCGCCCCGCTTCCGGGAAGCACCGGTCATAATCATCAAGCGCTCAATCGTCTTTGGCTGTCCGGTAAAATCATCGAAGGAGATGGGCCTGAGGGCGGCATCCCGGTTCTCTTCGCGATTCAAGGCTTTCTCGAGAAATTCATTGCCTTTCGGAGTTTCTGGCGCGTCAGGCATCTTCAAGTAATTCGCTGGGCAATAAGGATTCATCAACCCGGTTAATCTTTGCCCCGAGTGCATTCAGCTTGCTTTCGAGGGATTCGTAACCCCGGTCAAGGTGGTAGATTCGCTGGATCCAGGTCGTGCCTTGTGCGGCAAGCCCGGCAATGACAAGAGCGGCACTGGCGCGCAGGTCGGAGGCCATAATCGGGGCCCCGTAAAGCTGATCGACGCCTTTGACGACGGCAGAAGCACCTTCCATGGAAATGTGCGCTCCCATGCGCAGCAACTCCGGCACGTGCATGAAACGGTTTGGATAAATGCGTTCGGTGATGAAGCTGAGACCGGGTGTGAGGCTCATCAAGGCGAGCATCTGTGCCTGCAAGTCAGTCGGGAAACCGGGGTGGGGCAGGGTAATGATCTCGACCGGCTTGTATTCACCTGAATTTTTCTTGACCGTAATCTGGCGCTGGTCGGGAAAAATTTCACATTCCACGCCACAGGATTCCAGTGTGTCGAGGAGTGCGCGCATGTGGCCCGGGACAACGTTTTCAACGGTGACCTCCCCATGTGTCATGGCCCCGGCGATCAAAAGCGTTCCAGCCTCAATCCGGTCGGGTAAGACCGAGTGCTGGCATCCCTTCAATTCCTTGACTCCCTCAATCTTGAGGTAGTGGCTTCCAATGCCGTGGATTTTGGCTCCCATCTTGACGAGCATCTGGCAGAGATCGACAACCTCTGGCTCGCAGGCGGCGCTCTCGATCCTCGTCACTCCGGGGGCAAGCACAGCTGCCATGACCATATTGGCCGTTCCGGTGACGGTGGGTCCGTGTCGGCCTCCCAAATAGAGATAATCCCCACGCAGCCCGGATCCATCGACCTCGACGTAACCGTTGCGGACATCAATGGTGCATCCCAGACGGCTCAAGCCCTTCAAATGCAAATCAATCGGGCGGGGCCCAATGACACAACCGCCTGGCAGGGATACTTCGGCCCGCCGCAACCGGCCGACCAACGGACCGAGGAGGCAGACAGAAGCACGCATTTGACGCACCAGCTCGTAGGGAGCCCGATGATGGACTTCCTTAGCCTCAATCTCCCATGAATGCGGTCCGGTCTGGTCAACCCTTGCCCCAAGGTATCGGAGAATCTTGGCCATGAAGCGGATGTCCGTCAGGTCGGGGACTGCCTCAATACGGCATGTCTCTCCGGTCAGGAGTGTTGCCGCAAAAATCGGCAGGGCTGCATTTTTAGCCCCACCCACGGAGACAGATCCGTTCAGCGTGTGGCCTCCCTCAATTTGGAAAACGTCCATTTCCGAAAACCTTAGTTTGGCTGTCCTGATTGTCCGCCGTCCTTGGGTTGTCCATCTCTGGAAGACCCTTGGCGGTTGCCCTGCGAACGCCTCCCGCGGCGCTGACCCCTCGAGCGATTCCTGGACTTGGCTCCGTCAGGTTTACGCTCACTGCTGCCTTCTCCCGGCTTGTTCCTGTTTCTATCCTGCCCCTGTTTCTGGTTATCCTGTTTTGGCTTGTTGGAGCGACTGCGCTTGCGAGGCCTTTTGCCGGACGGTTTGCCCTCTTCCTTGGGATTTCCTCCCTCTGGACGGGGTTTACGCTTGCCCTGGGGACGTCTTGTACGATTTCGAGACCGTGGCCCCCGCTGTTGTCGCGGCCGGCGGTTTTTCTTCTTTTTCTTTCCGAACAGGGAAGAGAGGAACTCGCGGAGAGCCTTCAGTAATCCGGCCAATCCGGATCGCCCCTGTCGCTTTGCATCGATACGGGCAGCCTGACGGAATTCCTTTTCCATCTGGCGGATGGAAACTGGCTCCACATCCACCTTCTGGTAAGGCGCAGTGCGCTTGCGCTCCCTTGGTTTTTCACCAGATCGCTTAACCGGCCTGTAATCAACAGCTTGCATGGAATGCGGGGCAATTGGGACTATCCGTTTGCGACCCGATTTGGGCCCCTTGGATTCATATTGATCAATATTTTCAAAATCTGGCATGAGTGTCTTCCGTCTTGGACCGATTGAAGGTTAAAAGCCCATCAACCAGCAAGATAAAAGGATATGAACTTGCCCTAAAGGCGGGATAATCGCATCACCTAGGAATGGATAAGTTGGAAGAGATATTCTCGATGCAGGCAACGCTCAACCGGCGAATTGGCGTGGAGCTTGAAGGACTTGATGAGGCTGAAAAGACGCGTTGGGTCTTGAATTACACGCGGGCCATGGAGCAGGAGCTGGCAGAGCTGGTGGATTCCGTTCCCTGGAAATGGTGGGCCAAGTACCAGGAATTTGATGAGCAGAATGCAAAAGTCGAAGTGGTGGATCTCTTTCACTTTCTTGTATCGCTGGCCCAGGTTCTTGGGATGACGGCAGAAGATGTCTATGATGCCTACACCAAGAAGAACAAAGTCAACCATGAACGCCAGGAGAGCGGTTACTCCACCAAGGACGAATCGGACTCACGGCATATTTGACCGGGACTGGTAGCTTACCAATAGATCCGGTGCTTTGGCTTGACGGGCAACTTGCCCCGCCAGTACAGGATGAGGAGGGCCCCGAAGAGCATACCGCCCAAGTGGGCAAAATGCGCGATGCCGGTGCGCAATCCTGAGACACCCAGAAACAATTCCAAGCCGCCGAAAAGGATGACAAAATAGCGTGCTTCCATTGGAATTGGCGGGAAGAGAAGCATGATCCGGCGATACGGGAAGAGCATCCCAAAGGCCAGAAGGATGCCATAGGTTCCTCCAGACGCCCCAATTGTGGGGTAGGGGTTGCCGCCGCTTTTAAGTGAGATTGAGGCGACAGTGAGCTGGATAATCCCCGCCCCGACGACACAAGTCAGGTAATAGGTGAGGAAACGCTTGGAGCCCCACCGCAGTTCAATTTCGCGCCCGAACATCCAGAGCGCGAGCATGTTGAAAAAGATATGGGCAAAATTCCCGTGGAGAAAACCATAGGTGAGAATCTGCCAAGGATAAAAACTGATATTCGCCCCGGCAAGAAATCCCTTGGACTGGGCCCACTGGTCAATGCCTATCGGCCATAGGGCCAGATATTTCTCAAGCATTCCGCCATTTTGTCCGCCGAAGAACATTTGCAGGAAGAATAACATCCCGTTGGCGATCAGGAGATTCATGATTACCGGCGGGAGGATCTGGTTGGATTCGCGATAAAACTGATTCGACATTGACGATATAGTGTAGGCAGCTTTTTCACAAAGCAACCCTCCGGAGTAAGTTCATGGGGCAAATTACTCAAAAAATACGCCGCGGGGTTTGCATTGCGACAATCGCTTTGCAAAGTGTTGATTTCAACTATTCATCATCAATCAATTGAACAATGGCCATATCAGTAAACAGCATCGCTCCCGAATTTACCTTGAAGCAGAAGACTGCCGACGGGCTCAACGACGTTTCCCTCAAGGATAATGCAGGAAAGAAGCAGACCGTGCTTCTGTTTTTCCCTCTCGCCTTTACCAGCGTCTGCCAGAAGGAATTGTGTTCGGTCTCCGCTGGATTGGATCAATACAGTGATCTGGATGCCGACGTCTGGGCAATCAGTGTCGACAGCCCTTTCGCCCAGGAGGCATTTGCCAAGTCCACGGGCATCACCATTCCGCTGCTTTCAGATTTTAACAAGGAAGTCGCCACAGCCTACGATGTGCTTTACGCGGACCTTCTCGGTCTGAAAGGCGTGGCCAAGCGCAGCGCTTTTGTCGTCGGCAAGGATGGTAAAGTGACCTACAGCTGGTCAAGCGATGACCCCAAGCAGTTGCCGCCATTTGACGAGATCCAGGCGGTTCTCCGCTAGTTTCATCCTCTTTTAAGATGCCCGGCTAGACAGCCGGGCATTTTCTTTTCCATGTTTAATATAGACAAGGCTGGCCGACCTTTTCTTAAATGGCGGCTTTGTCGAAAGTAACTATGAGTGTAACAAGCGATCCATTTTCCGCCCGCAAGCCCTTCCGTTCCGGCGAACTGTACAGTCTGCCAGCTCTTGAGGAGCAGGGCCTCGGTCCAATTTCCCGTTTGCCGATCAGCATCCGGGTCGTTCTTGAGTCTGTCTTGAGAAATTGTGACGGACAGCGCGTCCACGAGGCAGACGTCCGTGCCCTTGCTGCCTACGATGCAAAAAATCCCGGGACAAAGGAGATTCCCTTTGTGGTCAGCCGCATCGTCCTGCAGGACTTCACCGGTGTTCCATTGCTTGTGGATCTCGCGGCGATGCGCGATGCGGTCAAGTCGGTCGGCGGCGACCCGGCTGTGATCGAGCCGCTGGTTCCTGTGGATCTGGTGGTGGACCACTCGGTCCAAGTTGACCGTTCAGGGACGGCCTCCTCCTTCCTCGACAACCTGAAGATCGAATTTGGCCGCAACCGTGAGCGGTATGAATTTCTCAAATGGGGCCAGCAGGCCTTTGAAACATTCGCCGTGGTGCCACCGGCGATCGGAATTGTCCACCAAGTGAATCTCGAATATCTCGCCAAGGTGGTTTTTGAGCGGAACGGAGTCTATTACCCGGATACGCTTGTCGGGACCGACTCCCACACGACCATGATCAATGGCTTGGGAATTGTTGGCTGGGGCGTTGGCGGAATTGAGGCCGAGGCAGGTATGCTTGGGCAGCCAATTGCTTTCCAGACCCCGGAAGTGATCGGTGTCAATCTCACTGGAGCGATGCGTGAAGGCGTGACCGCGACCGACCTGACCCTGCGGATTACCCAGTTGCTTCGTGCGGAGAAGGTGGTCGGAAAGTTCGTGGAATTCTATGGTGAGGGGACCGAGAGCCTCTCACTGCCGGACCGGGCCACTATTGCCAACATGGCACCCGAATATGGCGCCACGATGGGCTTTTTCCCGATCGATGAGAAGACCCTCAATTACATGCGCATGACCGGGCGCTCAGAGGAAAGTATCGAGCAGGTTCGCGACTATTATATTGAACAAAAGATGTTTGGTATCCCCAAGGAAGGTGAGATTGATTACAGCAAGGTGCTGAATCTCGACCTTGGCACCATTGTTCCGAGTGTCGCCGGGCCAAAGCGTCCGCAGGACCGCATCGATGTGCCTGACTTGAAGAATGTCTTCAATGGCTTGATGGAAATGCCTGTTGCTGAGGGCGGCTTCGGTGTTGAGGCAGGGGAGCGTGGTCGCTCGCTTGAGGTGGAAATTGAAAAGCCTGACAACGGTGGAACCCTCACGGCAACCCGCTCGGGCCTTTCGCATGGATCAGTCGTCATTGCCGCCATCACGAGCTGCACCAACACCTCGAATCCCTCGGTTATGATCGGGGCGGGCCTGGTGGCAAAGAAAGCCGTCGAGCGCGGTCTGGAGGTCAATCCTATTGTAAAGACCTCCCTCGCACCGGGTTCACGAGTGGTGACCGAATACTTAAACAAGACAGGTCTTCAACGCTATCTTGACCAGCTTGGTTTCAATCTTGTGGGTTATGGATGCACGACCTGTATCGGTAACAGCGGACCCCTCGATGGACCGGTTGAGGCGGCAATCGAGGAAGGTAATCTGGTGACAGCATCTGTTCTCAGCGGAAACCGCAACTTCGAGGCCCGGGTCCATAGCGCCGTGAAGGCGAATTTCCTCATGTCCCCGCCATTGGTGGTCGCCTACGCACTTGCCGGGCGTGTGGACATCGACCTCGATACGGAATCCCTCGGCAATGACTCGGAGGGCAATCCCGTTTATCTGAAGGATATCTGGCCGACCCATCGCGAAATTGAGGAGGCTGTGGCTGACGGGATTCGCCCGGCCATGTATTCCAGCCAGTACAGCGATATTTTGAATGCCAATCCTGAGTGGAAGGAAATCGAATCCTCCACCGGGGCCATTTATTCCTGGAAGGATTCGAGCACTTACATCCAGAAGCCGCCTTTCTTTGATGGCTTTGATTTGGAAGTTGGCTCAATCACAACCTTCGAGGGGATGCGCCCGCTGGCCCTGCTCGGGGATTCCGTGACAACCGACCACATTTCCCCAGCTGGTAATATTCCTGAATCCGGACCGGCTGGCCGTTACCTGAATGAGCACGGCGTGGAGAGGAAAGATTTTAATTCCTTCGGGTCACGGCGTGGTAATGACCGCATCATGACACGCGGAACCTTTGCCAACGTGCGCATTAAGAACCGAATGGCAGATGGGAAGGAAGGTGGTTACACCAAGCTCATGCCGGAAGGTGAAGTCGTGGACATCTTTGACGCCTGTCAGGAATATGCCAGGCGGAACACGCCACTGATTGTCTTTGGTGGAGTGGATTATGGAATGGGTTCAAGTCGTGACTGGGCCGCGAAGGGAACCAATCTTCTCGGGGTCAAGGTGGTCGTGGCAAAGAGTTACGAGCGCATCCACCGTTCCAACCTGATCGGCATGGGAGTGCTTCCCCTTGAATTCAAGGATGGCGAGAATGTTGATTCCCTTTCCCTCGATGGATCAGAGGTGTTTAATCTCAAGGGACTGGATAATAATTTGAAACCTGGCCAAGAGGTTGATCTTGAGATCGTCCGAAGTAACGGGAATGTCGATACAGTATCCCTTCTGGTGCGCATCGATACTGGTATTGAGGTCGAATATTATCGACACGGCGGTATTCTTCCCTATGTTTTACGGAGTCTATTGAAGAACGCCAAGTAGCTTAATTACTCCCGTTGAGCCGATCACCATGTCACAGGACGAACCCCATTTCCTTGTCAATCCCTACGACGATCCGGTTATTGTGAAAATCAATGGGAAGGCCTCTTTCATTAACAGCGGGCCGGTCAAGAATTTGTTCGATCGTCTGGTCGAGCAGGGGAAGACCCGGTTTGTCATTGATTTCCAGCAATGTTCAGGAATGGACAGCACATTCCTCGGTATCCTTGCCGGACTGGGAATCAAGCTGATGAAGATGAAACCCAAAGGCACGGTTGTTCTGACTCGCCTGGGTGCGCGTAACAGCGAGCTAGTGCGTAACCTTGGGCTGCATCGCCTGCTCATCCTTGATGATGGAGCGGCAACCGCTGCAGATAATGCACAACTTGAGGCGGTCGGGGATCAATCGGACAAGTCCCATCTTTCGGAAGTCGAGAACGCCCGTCTGGTTTTGCAGGCCCATGAGAATCTTGTGGAAATTGACGACTCGAACAAAACAAAGTTTCAAGACGTCATTTCCTTCCTGAAGAACCAGATGGAGGAACAGTAGGAACGGATTCAACATGCTGCTGGTTTTTTTCTTCGGGTTGGCTCTTGGAACAGGAATTGGCTGGTTTTTCTGGTGGACTGCCCGTCGTGAAAACACGCGCCTTGACGAGCAGCGTCAGATGCTTGCGCAGGAAAAATTGATCGTTTTCGATTTTGTCCATAACATGGTCGAGGCAATCGGGGAGGGCGTTACGCGGCAGGAATTGTTTGAGCGTGTAGTGCACGCGGCCATTCTCAGTACCGGTGCGCTCAGTGCCTGTATTTTCGAGTGTGAAGGCGATCGGATCCGTGGTGTCTCGGTGGAAGGCCTTTTTCCCCCGCACCGTCCCCTGCCGCCCAGTTCACGGGTGAAAATCACCACGCGGGCCAAGTTCATTGAGCAAATCCTCAAGTCGGAGGTCTTCAAGATAGGCGAGGGGCTTGTCGGGACAGCAGCCCAGAGCGGCAAAGGGATCCTGATTGAAAACGCCCTGGAGGATCCCCGCATCATCAAGCATGATGATCCGGCCTTGGAAGTGCGCAGTGTCATCGTTGTTCCGATCCTCTTCCGCGACCGGAATATCGGGGTCCTTGCGATGGTCAATCCTTCCGACGGTGGATCATTCGGAGAGACAGACTTTTCACTCGCACAGAGCCTGGCCGAGCAGGCGGGACTGGCTATCCACAATCTGGATTTGATGGCCTCCCAGATTGAAAAGAACAAACTGGACAGTGATCTGGGATTGGCGCACGAGATTCAGAGCATGCTGCTTCCAAAGGAATTTCCAGCAGTTCCAAATCTGGAAATGGCCACCATCTACAAGCCCGCGCAAAAGGTCGGGGGTGATTTGTATGATATTTTTCCAATTGATGAGAATCGCGTGGGCATCGCCATTGCGGATGTCTCTGGAAAGGGGATTCCGGCCAGCCTCTTGATGGCTATTTGCCAGAGTAACCTGCGCCATTTTGCCCGGCATATGGATTCGCCAGCCCGAGTCTTGAGCGAGTTGAACGAAGTCATGGTCGGCGAGACGCGCCCGGAGATGTTTGTCACCATCATTTACGCCGTGGTTGATCTTGCCGCTGACGAGATTGTCTTTGCCCGGGGCGGACATGAGCTGCCGATTATCGTGCATTCCGCGGATAATGCCCCGGTAGCCCATGAATTTCTTCAAAGTGAAGGAATGGCCCTTGGAATGGTTCCCAATGAGATCTTTGACATGGCCATCCAGGATTTAACGATTCCCTTCAAGAAGGGCGATATTCTCGCTCTCTACACAGATGGTGTGACGGAGGCCGTGAACGTGGAAGGGGTGGAGTTTGGAAACTCACGCCTGGCCGAGGTGGTCAGTACTTTGCGGGCTCGCACTTCAGAGGACTTGGTCAGTGGGATTCTGGACCGGATTTCCCTGTTCTCAGGCGACGGCGACGGGCAGGTGGACGATTTCACGGTCGTGATTGCGAAACACCTTTGATGCCCACCCGGGACCGCTGGCACGGTTTTTATTGTCAAGAAGACTGGCATCTGGTCTAAACCTGCCCACAGTGTCTAGATACATGACTTCCACGCAAGAAATCGACAAATCAAGCGTTCCGGACAGCTCCGGGCACTTTGGACCATACGGAGGGTGCTATGTGCCTGAAACGCTCATGACCTGCCTGCAGGAACTCACCCGGGCCTATGAGAAGGCAAAGGCTGAGCCTGAATTCATGGCGACATGGCACCACTACCTGAAAACCTATGCCGGGCGGCCGACCGGACTGTATTTTGCCGAAAACATGACCCGCAAACTCGGGGGTGCACGCATCTACCTCAAACGCGAGGACCTGCTGCACACGGGAGCGCACAAGATCAATAATGTTCTCGGTCAGATTCTCCTCGCCAAGCGGCTTGGGAAAGAGCGTATCATTGCTGAAACAGGAGCCGGACAACATGGGGTCGCGACGGCTACAGTATGTGCCAAGTTTGGCATGGAATGTGTGATCTACATGGGTGAAGTCGACATGGAGCGTCAGGCCCTGAATGTGTTTCGCATGCGTCTCTGCGGTGCGGAGGTGCGTGGCGTCAAGACCGGACAGCGTACGCTGAAGGATGCAGTCAACGAAGCCATGCGTGATTGGGTCGCCAGCTCAGGCAACACGCATTACATCCTGGGTTCCGCCCTTGGGGCACACCCATTTCCGATGATGGTCAGGGATTTTCATAGTGTTATTGGTCAGGAGACGCGGACGCAAATCATGGAGGCTGAGGGCCGCCTTCCGGATGAGATGGTTGCCTGTGTCGGCGGCGGCAGCAACGCCATCGGGTTTTTCCACGAATTTCTTGAGGATCCGTCTGTTCGTCTCGTCGGCGTTGAGGCGGGTGGGCGTGGCATATCACAAGGCGAGCATGCCGCGCGCTTCCAGGGCGGGAAGATGGGCGTCCTGCAAGGTTGCAAGACCTATATCCTCCAGAACGCTGACGGTCAGATTGAGCCCACTCATTCAATTTCGGCAGGCTTGGATTACGCCGCCATTGGTCCGGAACATGCCTGGTACCGGGATCTGGGACGAATCGAATACGCCTATGCCTCGGATGATGATGTGCTCAAGGCCTTCAAGTTCCTTTGCCAGACCGAGGGAATTCTGCCCGCGCTTGAGAGTACGCATGCGATTGTTTATGCCATGGAACGGGCCCCGCAAATGGCGCCGGAGGCAATCCTCTGTGTCAATTTGAGCGGGCGGGGAGACAAGGATGTGAGCGAAATTGAACGGGTTCTCAAGGAAATGGGAGAAAATGCATCATGATGTATTCAATGACGGGGTTTGGCCGTAACCAGACGAATTTCGCCGGGATGGATATCTCCGTCGAGATCAATTCGGTCAACCGCCGCAACCTCGAGATTTCGGTTTCCCTTCCACGTGAGTGGCAGTTGCTCGAGCGTGACATCCAAGCGCTTCTGCGCGGGGCCTTTGCCCGCGGCAAGCTCCACGTGAGTATCCAGGCCCAGCCCGCTGCGGCGGAGAGCGGCTTTCACTGGGACGAGGCTGGCTTGGATTCCAGCCTCAGGCGCCTTGGTGAGGTTGCTAAGCGTCAGGGGATTGACTGGCCACCCGGCGCGGATGCCCTCGTGCGCCTGGCTGCCCTGAATAAAGTGGATGTCCTCCTTCCGGGCAGTGATGAAATTTCCGTTCCGCTGATGGAGTGTGTCAAGCTGGCTGCCGGGGAGTTAAAGGACATGCGCGGCACTGAAGGCGCTGCCCTTGAGAGCGATTTAAAGGATCGCCTGAGTGCGTTGAGAGGAGGGCTGACCACCATTGGTGAGGAATCTTCCAGCACCGTCCCCCGGTATCGCGAGATCCTCTTCCAGCGTCTCGGCCAGGCTAACCTTGAACTCGACCTCAATGATGAACGTGTGCTCAGGGAAATTGCCATCTTTGCGGACAAGTGTGATATATCGGAAGAACAAACCCGACTGGAGAGCCATTTTGACCAGTTTGCGGAGTGCCTGGCAGCCGGGAGCCCAATCGGACGCAAATTGGAATTTATTCTCCAGGAGATAAACCGGGAATTTAACACCATTGGATCAAAGTCCAATAATGTCGAAATCAGTCGGCATGTGATTGAAGCCAAGAACGAGGTTGAAAGGATCCGTGAGCAGATCCAGAATATCGAATAAACAGTATTTTTTATCATGAAAACAGCTCGATTTTTCCCCATTTTGATTCTTCTTTTCCCAGCTGTGGCATTTGCTGCCCGGGGCGGGCATGCCCCCTCTGAAGATACCGTCACGCTGCCATTTTCGCTGGCAGCCTACGAAGCCTATGAAAAGGCGCACGGGATGGAATCGCTCACGAGCATTCTGCTGCACCGGATTCAGGAAAACCCGTTCAATCTTGTAGCGAGCATCATTTTCCTGATGGCGGTCGTGCATACCTTCATGGCCAGCAAATTCCAGAAGATGGCTCATCATCTGGAGATTAAGCATCGCGAGGAGCTTGAGAAAAAGTATATCGCAGAGGGAAGGGACCCGGCTGACAGCAAACGCAAGGATACCAGCTTTTCCGCAACAATCTACCATTTCCTTGGGGAAGTGGAGGCAATTTTCGGCATCTGGTGCGTGCCTCTCCTGGTTTCGATTTTCTATTTCTATGGATGGGGTTCCGCCACTTACTACATTGACGAGGTCGTTAACTACACTGAACCGGTCTTTGTCGTTGTGATCATGGCCATCGCCTCCACACGGCCAGTGCTGCATTTCAGCGAACTCATCCTTGGCAGGATTGCGGGTATCGGGGGACGCTCACCCAAGGCATGGTGGTTTAGTATTCTGATTGTCGCTCCCTTGCTTGGATCCTTCATAACAGAACCTGCAGCAATGACTATCGCCGCCCTTCTGTTGGCGAAGACGATTTACACGCTCAAACCCAGCAATAAATTCAAATATGGCACCCTCGGGCTCCTCTTTGTCAACGTCTCGGTTGGCGGGACCTTGACGCATTTCGCAGCCCCTCCAGTTCTCATGGTGGCTGGCAAATGGGGTTGGGACATTGCCTTCATGTTCACGCATTTTGGTTGGAAGGCTTTTGTCGGGATCATTATTGCCACCTCTGTTTACGGGTTTTTCCTGCGCAAGGAATTTGCTGTCCTGAAGGAGACTGCCGATGCGCGTGAGGCTGAGCATACAGGTGCTCAAGAAGAGCCAATTCCGCTTTGGATCACGATTGTCGTGCTGGGTTTCATGGCATGGACCGTCTTCAATCTGCATAATCCACCAATTTTCATCGCCGGTTTCCTCTTCTTCATGGCTTTTGTCCAAGCCACCGCCACGCACCAGGACGACGTAAAGATCAAGGGACCGATTCTCGTCGGATTTTTCCTTGCTGGACTGGTGACGCACGGGTCCCTGCAACAATGGTGGATTGCACCCATCCTCAGTCAGCTGGGTGAGTTCAGTCTCTTTACAGGTGCAACCGTTCTCACTGCCTTTAACGACAACGCCGCCATCACTTTCCTTGCCAGTCAAGTACCTGCGTTTGATCCGATGTTGGGTGAATCGGCAGTCATCAAGGAATATGCCGTTGTCGCCGGAGCCGTTACCGGTGGGGGCTTGACGGTCATTGCGAATGCGCCCAATCCTGCGGGGCAATCCCTGCTCAGTCGTTACTTTGAGGATGGTGTCGCTCCGGGCAAATTACTCCTCGGTGCATTGTTCCCGACTTTGGTCATGGCCGCCTGTTTCATGATTCTCCAATAGGGGGCAATTTTATCGAAACAAATTCCACGGGAAGTTGTCTTCACGGCAACAAGTCCTAAATTTGTTTCTTATTATGCCTGTTGCCCGTTCCCTATCATGCATCGCGTTCTTCGCGATCCTCATTAGTAGTTCCTCCCCCGTTTTCGCACTGGATCGGCCCCTTGATCCATCCTCGGAGGCAGGCGATTCATGGCTTATCCAGATTGCTGAGGACGCTTCCCCACAGGATGTTGCCAAATCGCTTGGGGCCATTTATGCCGGACCCGTACGCGGAGTGAAGGGTTATCACAGGGTTCGCTTTTTAGAGAATCTGCAAAGCCGCCCGGACGATCTTGCCAGCAGGGACAACATAATCCGCCAATTAAAGTCCCGGTCAGAAGTGCTGCGTTTTGAGGAGAACCGGATTATTTATCGCTACCCGAGAAGTTTTGCTCCCTTGGATCCACGTTTTCCCGAGCAGTGGCATCTCGAGAATGTCGGCCAATCCGGCGGCCTTCCTGGTGCGGATATCAATGTCCGTCCAGTTTGGGATTCTGGAATTACGGGTGCCGGTGTCACAATCGGTGTTGTTGACGAAGGTATCCAGTACGCGCATCCGGATCTTCAATCAAACTGGATCAACGGATCTGGCTACGATTACAATGATGACGATTCTGACCCTGCGCCTGACCCCTTCGATACCGATGATCGTCATGGAACAGCGGTGGCGGGGATTTCCCTTGCAGCATCGAACGAGCTGGGCGGTTTGGGTGTCGCGTATGATGCGTCGCTGGTTCCGCTTCGCCTTATCGCCGGGGGTTTTGAATTTGGCGAGGAAGCGGAGGCCCTTTCCTATCATGTCTCTTCCGGGATTCCGGTCGACATCTACAATAATAGCTGGGGGCCTTCTGATGATGCGGGTATTCGCTATGTCGATATTTCCAGTGTCTTGAAAAGCGCCTTCGCCAGTAATACCTCGAACGGTCGAAACGGGAAAGGGACGATCTACGTGTGGGCAGCAGGCAACGGGGGACTGAACGGAGACAACTCCAATTACGACGGATATAACGCCTCTCCGTACACCATTTCCGTAGCGGCGTTGGGGGATAATGACGTAAAGGCGGGATACAGTGAGCCGGGAGCCAACCTTCTTGTTTCAGCCCCAAGTCGCGGGTTGGGAGCGGGCATTCTGACCACGGACAATACCGGTACTTCCGGATATTCGGATGCAGACTATTACGAGAACTTCAGTGGAACCTCAGCGGCTGCCCCGATTGTCTCAGGCGTGGTCGCCCTAATGCTCGAAAGACGACCGGAACTGGGCTGGCGGGATGTTCAGAAAATTCTCGCCCTGACCGCCGTTCCTGTCGACTTCATCGAAGGGGAATGGACTTCCAATGCGGCTGGACACTGGGCCAGTCACAATTACGGCTTCGGCCGCGTTGACGCGCATGCCGCTGTCCAGTTGGCCGCTGATTGGCCGCTCCTTGGAGCAAGGCAAGTTGCCCAGGCCACCTCCACCGCATCTACATTCCTCCCGGAGGGCTCTCTCGTAAATCAGTCCCTCCAGATTAACCGTAATATCCGTGTCCAGCACGCGCGCATCCGGGTTAGCCTGTCCCATTCGGACTGGGGAGATCTGCGCTTCGAGCTGCGCTCGCCAAACGGGACCCGCAGCGTTCTTGCGGAACCTCATCGTAATTCCAATTCCAGCGGAAGCCCGGGAAGCTGGACCTATTTGTCCACGCACTTTCTTAATGAACTATCCCTAGGCGAGTGGGTGCTTTCCATTACCGACGATGGAACTGGGGGAAGCGGTTCCTTACTCGGATGGTCCCTCGAGCTTTGGGGAACGGAAATTTCAGCGCAGGAAAACAAACCGCCTGCAGCCGAAAGTCTTGTTGTTGAAAGCACGAGCTTTCCCATCGAGGTCGACGTGCTGGACGGAGTCACCGATGCGGATGGGGATTCCCTGACTATCCTCTCCATCCAGCAGCCACGCTTTGGAACCATCGAAAGTATCTCATCCAGGCGGATCGGATTCTCGATGGGCCAAACAAAGAATGGCCTCGATTCATTCAGTGTCTTAATTTCAGACGGCAACGGCGGGGTCCTGCGGCGAATTGTTCAAATCCGTGACCCACGTCCCGTTGGCCGGAATGATCTCTTTCCGGTTCTGGCGGACAGCACTACTGAATTGCCTGTCCTGGAAAATGACCTTGATCCCGACGGTGACACATTGCGGTTGACCCGTATCTTGAGTGAAGTCAATGGCAGCGCGACAATCACAGGCGAGGGGACCATAGCCTACACGCCGCCCGCTGGATTCAAAGGGGTCGAGCGCATCCAGTATGAGCTGACGGATGATTCCGACGGAATATCCACGGGGTGGGCCACCGTGATTGTCCAGCAGTCCGCGGATGTTGTCCTGGATTTTGACGGGGAGGATGACTTTGTCCGTCTTGATAATGCCCCCGGCCTCTCGATCCGGGATGATTTTACCGTGGAAGCATGGATCTATCCGGAAGACTACGGCGAATATGTGACTGGCTTCGGGCGGATCTTTGACCGGTCTACATTCATATTCTTCCTCAACGGATTTGATCATTCCTTCTACAATGACAAGAGCCTTGTCGCCTACTTCATTCTGGAGGACGGTTTCACCACAGTCGCAGCCAACTCGATCAGCGATTCCATCCAGCTTAATGAATGGCAGCATGTAGCGATTTCCTATGACAGCGGCAATTTTTCGACGCCGGTCCGTATGTATGTCAATGGAGTCCCGGTAAGTCTAAGCTATCCTCTTGAGGGGAGCAGTGCACCCTCACAGCCACTTGCTGACAACAGCAACGCCCCTCTTTACATGGGTGAAGCCCCCTCGGGAGCTCGCGCCTTCAAGGGCTCAATGGGTGAGTTCCGGATCTGGGACAGTGTTGTTTCTCCCGCGCTTATCGGCGCACGCCATGCCAGCCGCCTGACCGGAGTCGAATCCAGTCTGCAGTTTTATCTGCCCCTGAACAAAACCCTTGCCCCAGAAGCTATCTCGGGAGGGTCCCTGCCTGTTGTTGCAGATATCTTCGAGGCACAGCGAGTACCGCGGATTCTTCCGTGGCGCGAGTTGGAAAATAACTACACGATTCTCTCCAATGAGGGTAACGGCTGGTGGCAGGATCGAACACTTGGACGGCTTTACGGAGACTTGTATCCCTGGGTTTACCTGCCGACCCTTGGTTGGGTCTATAGCGGACATGGCGAGGGCAATGATCCTTATGTCCTTTATTCGGATAGTTCCGATCTGGGCTGGCTGGCGACAGACAGGAATCTTTACCCATGGTTCTATCAGTATGGCACCGGGAATTGGATCTATTACCTGCAAGGACCGGAAAATCCAACCTGGTTTTATTCCTTCAGCCGGTCGGATTGGTTCTCTTTAAATTGATCCTCCGAGGGCCTTTGATCTTCCAGCCATTCAAGTGCGTCTGCCCGGGTGGTGAATGCCCCGTCCAGTTGTCGCTCGTAGGCATTGTCCAGAAATCTGCCCATGTGAGGGCCGGGTGTCCAACCTCTCTTCATCAAGTCGTGTCCATTCAAGAGCGGCTTGGGTCGGGTTGACGTCACTTTCAATTGGCGTGCCTGGGCAAGCAACCAGTCGTTGGCTTCATGACTGTTGTCCGGGATCGGAGGCCGGCCCGCCGAATCAGCCCGGAAGACCCGCAGAAGAAGATCCAGACGCCCGCAATCCCGCGAAAGGCGCCGGATGGCCGAAGGTGAACTCTTCTCCTGAAAGAGAATCGCTGGTCGCATGTGACACTTAATGAGCGGAAGAACCTGCTCGGCCAACTTCGTGGCCAGATTCAGGCGTTTCATGAATGCCCTTGCTGGTTTCAAGCCAGCGGTCTCATGGCCGTAGGAGCGAAGGTGGCCATCGATCAATTTGGTTGTCGAGGGCTTGCCCATGTCATGGCAGAGCACGGCAAATCCAACGATGAGATCTTCCTCCCGATTGCCAGACCGCTCCCGGGCAAAGGCGTCCAGACAATGCAAAGTGTGTTCATAAACATCCCCTTCCGGGTGCCATTCAGGATCCTGGGGGCATCCGGACATGGCTGCCAGCTCGGGAAAGTATTGAAGCCACCTGCATTCCTCCAGGAAATGAAGCCCGGCGGAAGGGCTTTTCCCTTCCAGCAAGAGTTTTTCCCATTCGGCAAAGTATCGCTCCGGCGAAAGTCCCTCAGGGGTGAGGTTCTTACAGAGGTCGGTTGTTTCCCTGCACACGGTTGCAGGAATCCGGGCTGCGAATTGCATTGCGCGAAGAACACGCAGGGGATCCTCGGAGAATCGTTCCGAGCAATGCCGGAGGCGCTTTGCCTCAAGGTCGGCAAGACCTCCCAGCGGATCAATTAATCCTTCCTCGAGCATATCGAAGTAGATTGCATTGACCGTGAAGTCCCTTCGCATGGCCGCTTCCTCAAGTGACATTCCGGGATCGATCGAAATATCAAATCCCCGATGTCCTGATCCCCTCTTGGATTCTCTTCTCGGCAGACCGACATCCACGGGCCAACCGGATAGCTTGTAGATACCAAAGGCTTTTCCAACCTTTGTAAAAGGGGCTAATTCACGAAGGAGGGATTCAAGGATGTCCGGTTCCAGTTGAAATACTTCAACATCAAAATCGAGGACTTCTTCTCCCAGAAGGGCTGAGCGGACGCAGCCTCCAACGAGGTAGGCCTTGCCTCCCGCATCGGCGCACAAGCGGGCCAATCTCATCAAAAAAGACCAGTGCGACTGTGTGTAGTGGCGGGTAAGGTCTTTCATAGGGGTTTCAAGTTGCCAAAGCGGATGCGCTCTGACAATCAAACATCACCCAATTATGACGGAGATTACCGGAAGAAGCCCCGCAGTCCTTGTTGTCGAGGATGATCCTCACGGGCTGAGCTTTATGGTATCGAGCCTGTCCCTTTCCGGGTTTCGGGTGATCAGTGCACAATCAATCACGGAAGCACGCAGGCAATGTGAGAGCGAATCCCTGGCACAACTCTGGGCGATTCTTTGCGATTACCGCCTTCCCGATGGAAACGGAATCGAATTCCTGAAATGGGTTCATGCCGAAGATCCGAATCTCGCGTTTTTGATCATCACGGGTCAGGGCGAAAAAGCGATCGTCCAGAGCGCGCTTACTGGGGGGGCTTTTCACTACTTGGAAAAACCGGTCACCCACCGCGAGCTTCAGCGGGTCATGAAGGACGCCGTGGTCGATACCCAGCGACTGAGGCAATCCGTTCTAGACAGGCAGGGGCTCAGGGATCTGAAGCAGTTTGATCAAAAGATGAACAGCAGGATCCCCGAGGAACTCAGTGACAGGGTCCAGATATTTTACCAACCCCTTCATGAGGTTGGGGGAGATTTTTTCATCACACATTCTAAATCGCCCGGCGAGTGGGTCCTGCTGGTCGGGGATGTTTCAGGACATGAGATCAAGTCCGGTTTTGTCTCCACTTATATTCAGGGCATGTTCAGGGGTTGCCTGGAAAACGGTTGCCCAGTCCAGGAGTTTCTGGAGTTGTCCAACAGCACGCTCAGAAAGAGAGGGTTTTCCCAATCCCTGGATGAGGATGTGATCAGTCTTTCCTGCTCCACCTTTTACATCCCGCCAAGTGGGACCAGTATTTGCCACTGGAACTTCGGGTTTACTCCATGTTATGTCGTCTCGGAAACGGGCAGGATTCAGACAGGTGACTCTGGAAAATTCCCTCTGGGTTGGATGGAGGAAATTGATGTTGCCGATGTTCGAATACCCATAAAAGGGAACGCCCAGCTAATAATTTTTACAGATGGATTGCCCGAATTTGCAGATGAATTGAAAGTGAATGCATTTAGTTTGCTGTATGCTTTGATGCACGGCCAAAAGTCTATCTATGACTTGCCTATTAGTCCGAAGGACGACATACTCGTTCTCAGTTATTCATTGAAATCCCAAATACCCTTGAACTCCCAATTTCAGCCAGTTTTAAGCGAGCACTACGCCGGGACGGAGGTTGAGCATATCGACCACCTTCAGTCCAATTGGCGTCGAAGTATTTCCTTTGCCTTGGAAGACAAGCTCGGTGACCGACTCTACGATCTCCTCATTTGCATCCGGGAAGGCATGCTGAACGCGTTCATCCATGGATGTGAAAAAGCCCCGGACAAGTTTGCTCATTTACAGATCAGTATTAGTCCTGAAAAGGATCGCCTCCGGATTGTTATCGATGATCCCGGCCGGGGACATTCATTCGACTTGAAGAAACGCCTTGAGGATATCGGCCATACCGGCTCTCAGCATTTGGGGTTGGGAATTATCCAGCATTTGAGTGACGAATTTCATTTGGAAAACAAGGGGACGTCACTGGTCTTTGATTTTGAAATTTCCCCTGTGCCGGCGTAAGGATATCTAGGAATGGTCAAGGAACAAATTATTGTGGGAGCCGATCTTTCGGACAGACTTTCCAGCCATCTGGACGCTGCCAAGAAGCGGCTCCATATTGAAATCAAGGATGATGTGACAAGCACCCCAGTGCCAGATCTCCGTATTGGCATCAAGGAGATCATGGAAAAGGTGGACCCAGCAAAGTGGAACGCCCTTTACCTGGACATGCGCTCTTCCCGGGTAGTTGATTCAATGGGAATCAACTGGCTCTTTGCGGAAAGTGTCCGGGTCAAGGAGCTGAAGAAAAAAATGGTCATCCGGATCAGTAGTCCGGCGATTCACCGGGTCATGGAATTTGCCGGGCTGGATAAACTGGTGGTTCTGAAATACCGCCGCCGCAAGCAGACCCGTTAGATTGTTCCCGGTCTGGTCAGACGTTGATATTGAGTTTCTTCATTATCATTTCCAGATCCACATTATCGGCGATCAGTTTCTTAATAACTGGAATCTTGTCTGCATCCTGAGGTTGTGTCTTTACGGTCATTGAATTTATCCTGGACGCGACGGTATAACTTTCGCCCTTGCTGATCACCACGGGAATATTGGTCTGGGCAATCATTTCCATGATGTGATGGGACGGTTGTATGTTGCGGGTCAGGACAATTCCCGCAAGGGGCCGCTTGCCGGCCACACTGCATGCAGCAATTGTCAGCAGCAGGATATCCTCACGGTCTCCCGGGGTTATGATCAACATTCCCGGCTTGATGTAATCGATCAGGCTGTTGGCGGTCATGGCCCCGACAACGATGTTCCGAACACGGTTATTCTCGCCGGTTGATTCCCCATTGAGCCATCGTCCTTCGACTGCCTCGACAACCTGTGAAAGATTCGGGTAGGTGAGGGTTTCGGTATCCGGGATGAGCCCGAGAAGAGGAATCCCCATGGCCTCCAGCGCCTTCCCTGTATACTGGCGAACCAACTCCATGCGAGATGGATCAACCTTGTTGAGAATGGCACCAATGACCTCGACGCCAAACTTATCAAAGAGGCTCTTGTTGAGGGAGATCTCATCGACCGGCTTCCCAATGCCTCCACGGGCGACAATAATGGCCTTGGCTCCAAGCAGTCGGGCTACCTCAGCATTTGACAGGTTGAAAATGGAGCCAACCCCAGCATGCCCCGACCCCTCAATGATTATCATATCCTTTTCATATGCTGACCGGTCGAAGGCCCGCAGGACGCTATCGACCAATACGGGATGCATACCCTTCGGGTCATCTATAAACCGACGGGTAAAGGTGCCATCGATCGCCACGGGGCTCATGCTTTCGATGGGAGTGTGGATATCGTAAGTCGTATCAAAGAGGACTGTATCCTCGTCAATCAGGTGATCATGAAACTTAACAAAACGTTGGCCGATCGGCTTGATGTAACCGACTTTTTCCAGCTTGTGCTGGATGGCTGCAAAGAGCCCAAGGCAGGTCGTTGTCTTGCCATCGTTCTGCCGGGTCGCGGCCACAAACAATCGCGGCGTCAATGAGTTTTCGGGTTTGGTCAGGTATTCCTTCATCCAACAAAGCGCTCGAGGGATTCTACTGGCTTCCGAAGAGGAGCTTCCGGTTGATGGCCTGGGAGGCCGTGATAACAGCTGTTCCAAAAATATCGTACACGTGGGCTCCCCGACTGATTTCGGCACAGGGCTTTTGCAGGCCAATAATGACCTGCCCGTAGGTTCTCGCGCCCGCGACCACCTGGAGCAGCTTGGAGGCAATATTCCCTGAGTTAAGGTCGGGGAAAACAAGGATGTTGGCCGTTCCGGCAACCTCGCTATTGGCGAGTCCCTTTTGCTCTGCAACTTCGGGATCGAGAGCGGCATCGAGCTGCAGTTCACCTTCAAAATCGACTGGAATAGCCCGCGCGGCTGCCTTTGCTTCGGCGATTGGGACGGCCTCGCGAATCTTCCCGATGGAGGCATGGACGGGACGTTTGGCATGCGAGGCAAAGCTGAGAAAGGCCACCCGTGGGTTTTCCCCGGTGAGATGCCAGGCAATTTCCGCAGTGGAAACTGCAATGTCGGCAAGCTGTTCCGACGAGGGATCGGGAATAACCCCGCAGTCGGCGAAAAAGAGTAATCCGTCCATGCCGATTTTCGTGTTTTCCTGATCCAGGACAAGCATCGATGAGGCGGTATTGACTGTGGGTTGTGTCGGAATTATCCGGAAAAGAGATCGCAAACCGCTCGAGGTTGTGACGGTGGCGCCTCCTACAAGGGCATCGGCACGTCCAGAGACAAGCATCAGGGCGGCGAAGTTGTGACGGTCCAGAAGGAGGCTCTTCTTTTCCTCAGGGGAAAGGTCCGCATAGGCAGGTAAGGCCTCAATCATTGGGAGGAACATGTCAAAATCATCACTCCGCTGGGGATCCATAATACGGATTCCGTCAAGGCGTATATCCAGTCGCTGTGCCCGGTCCTTAATTTCGGTACGGTCACCGAGGAGGACGGGAACGCCGCACTTCTGGGTGGAAAATTGACGAGCCGCCTGGATGATCCGCGGATCGCTTCCCTCCGGGAAGACGACACGTTTTGGGTGCCTCTGCAGCTTGCCCAATAATGAATCCATAAATGACATGACGAGTGGTGATTTAAAAGAGGCGCATAATGGGTGAAGAATTGACCTAGTGGAAGGGAAAACGGATGGGAGATCAAAGTTCCGGCAGGACTTTGGATAATTTTCTCGTCCTTGGACGACCCTCTGGGCAGAAAGACAGATATGGGTAAGTTTTCACGGAGAGTCTCCGAAGTGGCTGGCTGGACTATGGCCTCCCGTGTGCTTGGCCTTGCCCGCGATGTTCTTCTCTTTGCCTCGCTTGGCTCGGGCCCGTTGAATTCCGCTTTCATCCTGGCTTTCACGATTCCAAATTTATTTCGCCGACTCCTTGGTGAGGGAGCCCTGACTTCCTCCTCAATACCCGTCCTGGCCAGCTCGCTAGAAAAAGACGGTCAGGAGCAGGCCTTTTCTCTCCTGAATGCGATCATGGTGCGTCTGGGTTTGGGGCTTCTGCTCCTGCAGGTGGTCGCCATTCCCCTTTTCTGGGGCACTCGACTGATCCCCGGTCTTCCTGAACGCTGGTACCTTGCCTCAGACCTTTCGCTGATCCTGTTCCCGTATATGTTCTTCATTTGTCTCGGGGCTCTGGTTTGCGGGATGCTTAATGTCCTTGGACGATTTGGCTTAGCCGCCCTGAATCAGGCCTGGCTCAATATCGCCATGATCTCGGCAATCCTTGCGGGTCTCTTTTTCGTCCCAATGAGTGGTTGGCAAAGGGTCGTCCTGATTTCCGCAGGGGTCCTGCTCGGAGGCGCGCTTCAATTGCTGGTTCCCCTTTTCGGGTTGGTCCAGCAAGGTTGGCGCCCGCGCCTTGGATTGGATTCCCATCCAGAGCTCTCCAAAGTCATGCGGCTATTCCTTCCGGGACTGCTCGGGGCTGCAATTTTCCAAATCAATATTCTCGTTTCGCGATTTCTCGCCTTTTCCCTGGATGACACGGCCACCGGGCTGCTTTACATTTCCAGCCGTCTGGTGGAATTGCCCCTCGGAGTCTTTGCCATAGCAATTACAACCGTTGTTTTCCCCGAACTGTCACGCCTGAGCTCCAGTGGCTCAGAGGATGGGTTTCAGAAGGTCTTCACCAAGGGACTTAGTCTCATTTTCATGATCACCCTTCCCGCCGCCCTCGGGCTCATCCTCCTGGCAGAGCCCATCCTCGGCTTTCTTTTCGAATGGGGTTTGTTTGAATCGGGAGACGTGCGAGCTGCCGGACCGGTTTTGATGGCAGCTGCTTGTGGCTTACCCTTTTTTGCGTGGTCGACACTTCTCACGCGTGCCTGGTACGCACGGCAGGAGATGCGAACACCCGTGCTCTTCGCTGCGGTAAACCTTTTTCTGAACCTTTTCCTTGGACTAATTTTGATGCGGATCTACGGAGCTGTCGGCTTGGCCCTGTCCAACACGCTCAGCTCATTGGTCCACTGCCTGGCCTTGCAGGCATTTCTTCCTGGTCGCTCGATCAAGTGGAAAGGATGGCAAACTCCCGCAATTCTATTACTTGGCTTGAGCGCCCTCAGCGCCCTTGCCGTTTTCGGACAGCAATTGATTCAGGAACTGAATTTGCCCGGCAAACTGGAAGATTCCCTTATTATCTTTGTTCTGATTCCGCTGGCCGCTGGAAGCTATTTTCTCGTCCTTTGGTTTTTAAGGCATCCGGCCTTGAAAAACCTTCTCAGAAAAGCGCTTTAGGCGATTTACTGCGGTGGCAATTCCACCGGTGGACTGAAGACGGTATTGAGAATCCCGGCGTTTACCTGAATTTCATCGAGGGTAAGTGTGGAAAGTGTTTTTCCTTCACTGATCCGGCTGATCTTCCTCGCAAAGGTCACACCTTCAATCGATTCAAAAGAAGCGGGAATGAGCTCTGAAAGAAGCGTTCCTTCCTGATCATACTCAAGGATTCTGCGCTCTAGAAAAGTTTTCTTTTCAATATGGTGCACCATGCTGGACCCATCTGGAAAGCGGGCGATCACCTTGTAGCAAGGAAATCCGGCAATCTCCACATCTTCACCCAGCTCAATTTCCGCATCCGTCTCCGTATAATTCACGAGCACATTCTCGAGCGGGGCTTGCCGGATGAAGTTCTTCATGAACTGTCCACGCATCCGGTCATGAAAGGAATTCCTCCCGGATTCGCGGGCGTACCAGGCGACCTTGCCATCGTAAGCCTGGACAAAGCGAACTTGACCCTTGTCTAAAATGACCCGGACAAGGTTGGGCTTTTTCTTGAGGACCGTGATGGCATCTGAGACGCCGTTACTGTAGATGATTTCCCCACTTAGCCGGACACTACGGATTTCTTCCAATGCGGCCCGTCCTCCCATGCTCTCGATGTAGCGCTCGAGGACATAGATGACATCCTCTTCGTTGCTTTGACCCATAGTGGGGGTACAAATTCCTGCTGAGGCGATTATGGTGACCCAGATAGAAAAGATTCGGAATGCCTTCATAAGCATCGTGATACCGGATTAATTATCTCCGGTCAAGCGAACCGGCAACCCCGCGGATGCGAGATGCTCCTTGGCCTCCGATATGGTGAATTCACCAAAGTGGAAGATACTCGCCGCAAGGACTGCCGAAGCATGTCCCTCCTTGAGCACATCAACCAGGTGTCCGAGCGTACCCGCCCCACCGGAAGCAATGACAGGGACCTCAACCACATCTGCAAGGGCGCGAGTCAGCGGAATATCATAACCAGCCTTGGTGCCGTCCGCGTCCATGCTTGTGAGGAGAATCTCACCTGCACCCCTGCGGACAACTTCCTTTGCCCAGTCGACAGCAAGCAATTCCGTCGGTTTACGACCCCCATGGGTATAAACACGCCATGTGCCTACCGTGGCATCCCACTTTGCGTCCATCGCGACAACGATGCATTGGTTTCCAAACCGGTCGGAGGCGGAGGATATCAAATCCGGATCGAGAACAGCGGCCGTATTCAGACTGACCTTGTCCGCCCCGGCATTGAGCATGTCGCGGATATTTTCAACAGAGCGAAGGCCACCCCCGACGGTCAGCGGCATAAAGCAGTGAGAGGCCGTCTCCTCGACGATGTCGCGCATGATATCGCGCTCGCTTGAAGAAGCCGTGATATCGAGAAAGACCAGCTCATCGGCGCCCTGTTGTTCATAGACCTTGGCAATTTGCGCAGGATCGCCAGCATCCCTCAACTCCTTGAAGCGCACTCCCTTAACGACACGTCCGGCATTCACATCCAGACAGGGAATGATGCGGACAGAAAGCATTGTTTCGGGGCGACTCCTTAGGAGTCGAGCATTCCGACATCCGGCGAGAAAGAGAGGGTCAACCGGTATTGTTGCCCGGGGCGCATGACGAGGGGATGATCCCGGACGAGCGTCTGGATATAATGAATATTGCCCCAGTAGGTACGGTACCCGAGCTCATTGGTCACGACTTCAGTTTCCTGCCACACGGCTTGGAAGTCATCCTTCTCAACATTGCAACCAAGACCTTCTTCGCCGAGGGCGAAGGTCATCGGGGCATGCTTTTCAGAGTGCGGGGATCCGATTGCCAAGGCATAACGGAATTTTTCGCATTGCACCTGGCGCTTGACCGTGAAGAGGAATTCGCTGGTGATTTTGTCATCGGCGAAAGTCCAGGAAACCTTTACGCTGCCCAATCCGGAAACAATTTCCTCGTCAGTGGTAATCAGCTCGGGCTGTTCATAGCGGAAATAAAAACTTTTGCGTAGGCCGAGACCGGTCACACAGCGTTTACCATAAAAGGCCGGAATGAAGGTTTTTCCGTCGATCGTCAGCTCGGGGAGCATGATCGGGAGGTACTTGTTCACCGGCCAATCAAAAATTCCGGGGCAATGCGGGAAGGGAAGGTAGTCGGATGTCCCGGATTTGCCACTGCCCATCAGGGGAAGCTGTAACTGCAGTCCACTCTCCGGATTCTGGTACAAGAAGAGGCCTTGTTCCTTCTTGGAACCGCGATCAAACATGATGTAGCGGCCACCGGCTTTGCGTGTTGTGACCGCGCCTTCCATCGGTTTTCCGATGGCGCTGGCCAGTCGAGCCCATTGGGAGAGATACCGGACACCATCGAAGTTGGCCATCCGCGTTGTATGCTCAGGCCGCGTGTCCCGTTCACCATCACGGATCACGAGAAATCCCTGATCCTGGTCGAGATAGGTGAGGAAGAAATACTGGAAGAGACGGCGCAAGGTATCAATGTAGAGCCCCTCCTTGTCCGAAGTGATCCAGCCGTCCCGGAGGGCCTGAAGTATCAGGGAAATACAGTGCATCTGTCCGTAGACCCCAATCGACTTGCCGATAATCCAACCCTGTCCGTCTGAGCGGACCAGGTCTGGCAAGAGGCGGAGATACTTCTCAGCCACTGTGCGCAGGCTGGGAAGTTTCCGGTCACGCAGGTGAATATTCGCGTGCAACTGGAGTGCCTGGCGCATGAAGACCAGACTCATCGGGCCGTACAAATCAAAGACCCCGCCAATGCCTACACGCGGATTATCGTCAATAAAGCCGCCCGAGCTGGTTTGCTGGACGCGTTCGATGAAACGGTCAATGATCTTGCCGGTCTCATCCTTCTTGGAAAGCCCCATTGAAAATCGGGTGACTGCCTTTGCGACGTTAAAGGCCTGAAAGTGGCTATCGTAGTCCGTCCGGCTGAGCAGGCGCCGGTCAAGGCACTCCCGGGTCGGATCGAGAAGGCGTTCCCAGACCGGGTTGCGCTCCTTTGCCGGACCAAATGAAAGCAGTCCGAGGGCGGCATAGCCGAGACCATTTTCATAGGATTCATCATTGAAGGCCTGTGCGGTCAGGCATCGGGCGGTCAGATCGACCAGATCGGAACCATCAAACTGGTTGTCCGAAGTGGCGCGATAGAATTCGCCCAAGGCAAGGGCCACATGCCCGGGTTCGTCTTGGCGGCTGGCCTCCCCTGGAACCGGGTCGATTGTCCCGTCCGGCTGAATGGCGCTCACATTCTGGCCGAGCATTGCACGGGCCATATCTAGGCATTGGTCTGCGAAGTTTTGCATTCTCGAAAGTTGAGGAGTTAAGGCGTGGGCAAAATTGCGGGCAAGTTAAAAAGCCGTGTAAACGCCATCCTGCTGAAAAAGGTTCTCTAAATATCGATGAGTTTGAAGAATTGTTCGTTTGTTGTGGTCTTGGAGAGGCGTTCAACGGCACTTTCCGCGGCATCCTCGATTTTCTGTGCAGCAAGGGCCCGGCGGAAGAAGTGGGCTTTCTTGAGATCGTCCTCGGGGAGGATCAATTCCTCGCGCCGGGTACCGGAGGCGGCGATGTTGATGGCCGGCCAGATACGCAGCTCCGCGACTTTTCGGTCAAGGACCATTTCCATGTTACCGGTTCCCTTGAATTCCTGGAAGATGAGGTCATCCATTTTGCTGCCTGTCTCGATCAGGGCGGAGGCAATGATGGTCAGGCTTCCCGCTTCCTCGGTGTTGCGGGCGGCAGAAAAGAGCTGACGCGGTTTTTCAAGGGCCCGGATATCAAGTCCGCCTGTCATTGTGCGGCCACTGCCGCCCTTGGCGGAGTTGTAGGCGCGGGAAAGCCGTGTCAGGGAGTCCATGAGGACGACGACATCGGCCCCGGCTTCCGTCTGGCGTTTGGCGTAATCAATGGCGAGCTCGGCAATGGCGAGGTGGTTGCGGGTATCCTCGTCGTTGGAGGAAGCAAAGATGATTCCGGGGCAATTCCGCTTGATTTCCGTCACTTCCTCAGGCCGTTCATCGACGAGGAGCATGACAATCTTGCATTCCGGATGGTTGTGGTTCACGCCGATGGCGATGTCCTGAAGGAGGGTTGTCTTGCCGGTCCGGGGTGGAGCAACAATCAAGCCGCGCTGGCCTTTGCCAATCGGGCAGAATATATCCATGACCCGGCAGGTCATATTTCCCGAGCCGGATCGCTCGAGCCGCAACCATTCATCCGGCGCAATCGTTGTCAGCTGCTCGAAAGCGAGTTGCTCACGGCGTTCCTCAAGGGTCATGCCATCGAGTTTTTCGATGAACCGAACCTTGGGATTGGGATGTTTGCCATCGGCCTGTCCGTTGCCCTCGACATGATGACCGCGCTTCAGCTTGAAGCGGCGGACCAGCTCGCGGGGGACAAAGGGGTCGCTGGGACGTGTTTTGCCGTTGTGGGCAGGATTTAGCAATGTGCCGGCCTTGTTGTTCTGAGGATCAAAAATCCCCTCAACCGGGACAGAATTCTGGGAGCCGTTTTCGGATTCCATGGATACGAAAGATGATAACTTGTTAATAGTGCAGTCCGTTTTCACAAATGGACCAAACGCTCGAGAGCGAATCATGCAGAATGCCGGTCTTGGATATGCTCAGCAGGATAAATCCCTCATCCCTACGACCTGACGCAAGATAACCGTCATTAGGAGACAATTTTCCAGACTGTCAATGCCGGATAAATTTGGGTGAAAAAGTTACTTGGGGGACAGGCAGACTGGGTTCCAGAATTGTTTTCATGATTTCGAGCAAACTGGATGCACATGGAAAAGCCGGGTTCAGCCTTCTTGAACTTCTCGTTGTTTTGGGAATCCTCTCGCTCCTTGCGGGGTTGGCGACTGGGGGAAGCAAGGGCATCCAGAACTGGCTCGCAGCCAGTGAGAGCCAGAGCCTATTCATGGAGATCGCGAATGCCTGCCAGCAATACCGGATGGAACACGGAGAGTGGCCGGAGGCTTTCCGCGCTGGCGAAACCGACTTGAATGCTGCAGCCGAGGATTGGTCCAAAGCGTTGGCCGGTTATCTGGAACGGCGGGTTTTGGACCGGGTCCTCCGGGATGGGTTCGGGAACACGCGGCTCTTTCTGGTTCTGGATTCAGACGGAGACCATTGGATTGAACCCGGGCAGTTTGAAGCAATGGAGGAGGGGATTGTGCCCGACCGTATCTGGGCGCGAGTGGCTATTTACAGCCTGGACGAAGCGGGCAGGTTAACTGCAAAAAGCTGGACCGATGAGGATTAAGGTCAGCCACGGGTTTGTCCTGCTTGAGATTCTTCCTGCGCTCATGCTCTTGTTGGGAGCCTTGGCCATTTCTGGACGCCTTCTCGCACACACGGTGGAGACGAGGGATCGCAGCCACCGGATGCTGCTGATACAAGACGGTATCATGCCGGTTTGGATGGCCTGGCAGGTGCGGGGTGGGTTTGCTGCGCTGGCCAGTTTGGACGAAAACGGGACCTGGATGATCAGGACCTTTCCGGATTCCTCCTGGCTGCCGATGGATCCTGAATCAGCCCGTGCACGGCAGTTTCTCTTTCGCCGGATTCCTTCTTTAAACCCGGACAGTTGGAAAATCAGTCTGTTTATGAAAGATGGCAGCGGGGTGGGGCGATGGATTGAACTGACCCGTATTTTAAACCTCGAGGAGTTGCCTGAAGAATGAATCTGGAGCGAAGAGGCGGAGTCTCAGGCATGATATGGATGGAGATTCTTGTGGCCCTTGCGGTTACCGCTTTCATTTTCCTTGCCGGAATGCGGGCCCTGCATGGATTTATGGAAAGTCTTGCAGCTGGCCGGGTTCAACAAGTTCGCTTACTTGAGATGGAAGGGCTCCGGGATTCTATCCAACGTGCTTGGGATCAACGGTCTTCCCATCCCTTTCAGAATTTACCCTGGCTGGAGGTCGAGGGCTTGCAGATTGGGGATTTTGTCAACCTTTCGACCTTGCGGATGCGTACACATTCTACAGGAGGAGATCCTGTCTTTTGGGAGTTGAAGCGTGACCGAGCACACTGGTTGCTTTGGGATACTCCAAGTGGCGTAGAGGGCGATTACCAGCAAAGGCAACTGCGCTACCAGGGCGAAATCCATGTTGAAGTGAAAAAGGGCTCATGGTTACCGGGTGAAGTGCCGGAACGTATGACCTGGCTCTTTCCAGATGCCGTGGACAGTCACATGAAGGAGGGATTTGCCATTCTTCAGGTTTGGTGAATGGTTTTGGGGACAGTATGATGAAAAGTTTTCTTCACTGGGTATGGGCCGCACGGCCCAAGACTCTCCCCGCCGCCGCTGTCCCGGTAATGATTGGCGGGGCACTGGCCTTTTTATCCAGTCAGTTTGCATTTGTTCCCTGGCTGCTCTGCCTGGTTTTCGCGCTTTTGATCCAAATCGGCACAAATTACGCGAATGATTATTACGATTTCATCCAGGGAGCCGATGATGAGCGCCGGATTGGCCCGGACCGGGCCGTCGCCTCGGGATGGATTCGCCCAAAGGCAATGCGCAACGGCATGTGGCTTGTCTTCGCCATTGCCTTCATCGCGGGATGCGCCCTCGTTCCATATGGTGGGCCTGCCTTGTTGATCATCGGGATCGCCTCGATTGTCTGCGGAGTGGCTTACACCGGCGGACCTTATCCGCTTGGTTACAATGGCTGGGGCGATGTCTTTGTCTTTATTTTCTTTGGTTGGATTGCCACCGGGTTCACCTTGTTTGTCCAGTCCGGGACATTTGTCCTGGTCCTGCCGTCGGCCAGTGGCCTCTATTGGACCTGGCTCGCGGGCCTGCTTCCGGGAGCCCTGGCGACAAATTTGCTCGTGGTGAACAATGTGCGTGACGAGCCGCTGGATCGCGAGGCTGGAAAACGAACATTGGTCGTGCGCTTGGGCCGGACTTTCGGACTTTGGGAATACGGGCTTCTTAACGCCCTGTCCATTGCCGTCCCGGTGTGGTTTGCTCTCGCTGGTGGAGCCTGGTTCTGCCTGCTCGTGTTGCTGGCCACTCCGTTAATGATTCGAGCTACACAATTGCTCGCCGGCGCGCGTGACCGTTCAGCCTATCAGCGCGTTCTTGGAATGACAGCGGGATTGCTCGTCATCACCGGTGTCCTGTTTTCCCTTGGCCTGGTTTTGTCTCGGACCTGAGGGCGGGCATCAGCCCAAGGCCTCCATGTCCAATTCAAAGGAGCCGACACGTGTGGCGGGGCCCGTCATCCTCACAGAAAAGTCATCATCGATGTGCAACTGGATCTGGCCACCGGGCATGTTAACAGTGATATCAGGCCCAACGCAGCCCATACGGCGGGCGACAGCCCCCGCAGCGCTCGAGCTGCTTCCGCTGGCCAGCGTGTAACCAGCACCGCGTTCCCAAATTTCGATTTGGATCGTATGGTCATCAATAATCTTGAGAAACTGGACATTTGTGCGGTTGGGAAAGAGGGGATGGTTTTCAATTATCGGGCCGAGTGTGTGAGCTGTTTTGGAAGAAATCTCCTCCATTGGCAGGACGCAGTGCGGGTTGCCAATTGTGGCGGCGTACATCCGGTACGTCGTGCCTTCCAGTTCGATTTCCTTGTCGACCACTTCTCCCTCAATCTCATTAACCGGGATGACGGCCGCCTCAAAAGACACTTTACCCATCTCCACTGTGATGGAGGAGGCATCCTTATTGACTTCACAGGAGACAATGCCGCCCAGCGTCTCAACCGTGAAAGATGCTGTTGTGACCCGGCCGGTGTCGCGCAGGTAACGGGCGAAAATCCGCAGGCCATTGCCGCTTTTCTCGGCTTCGCTCCCGTCAGGATTCAGGATGCGCAGCCCGAAATCCGCATTATCTGTTTCTATTGGGCCGTACAGGATGCCATCCGAGCCGAGCCCGAAATTACGGTGGCAGATTGTCCGAATGTCATTCTCGGAGGGGAGCTCCGGGCAATCCTTCGGATCTAGGACAAGGTAATCATTTCCGAGCGCGTGGTATTTTGAGTAATGCATATGTCTGATTGATCTGAATATCCGCAATTTCGCTGTTTTCAACACAGGAAAAATGTCTAAACTGCAAGCATGGTTCGAGTTCAGCTTGATGAAACGCTTCTGGAGGACCGTATTCAGGAGCTTGGCAGGGAATGTTTTGAGGAGATTCGCGGACAGAAGTTGAGTTTGATGGATCCCAAGGCCTACACGGGAAAGCTCATGAATTGGGCCATGGAAGATCCGGATTTCCGAGTGGCGCTCTTCCGCTTCGTCGATGTACTCCCGGGACTGACGGATAGCGCATCCGTCATCCGGCATGCCCAAGCTTACTTCAAGCCGGTGGCGGGCCGCTTGCCCGGCCTGCTTCAGTGGGGGCTTGATCTGGATCCGGAAAGTCTAAGGGCAAAGGCCGCGGCGGCATTGATCCGGAGGCAGATTTCTTCGCTTGGGCAGCAGTTTATTGTTGGCGGAACCCCGGCTGAGGCGATTCGAAGGCTTAAGAAAATTCATGCCAAGGGAATGTGCACGACGGTCGATCTTCTTGGTGAGGCCTGTGTGAGCGAATTGGAGTCAGAGGTTTACCTGGATCGCTACCTTGAGTTGCTGGAAGCCCTTGACGGGGAGCTTCCGGTAAACATCTCGGTCAAGCTATCTGCGCTTTATTCGAGGAGCAAGCCAGTCGGTTTTGATGAAAGTGTCGCTGTACTGAAAAAACGACTACGCAAGATCTACTCGCGGGCCAAGGAAATCGGAGCCTTTGTCTATGTCGACATGGAGGACACGACAAAAATCGACATCACGCTTGAAGTGGTCCAATCGCTACTGATGGAGGATGAATTTCGTGGATGGGCGGACGCGGGAATTGTCCTGCAGGCCTATTTGCGCAGAACCAAGGTGGATGCAGAAAGGATTCTGTCATGGGTAGAGGCAAGGGGCACGCCGATCAGTGTCCGTCTCGTCAAAGGGGCTTACTGGGACACAGAAACAATACTTGCCCGCTTGGCATCGTGGCCTATCCCGGTATGGCAGAAGAAGCCTGAGAGTGACCGGACTTACGAGGACATCAGTCGGTTCTTATTATCTCATGCGGATGTTCTCCGGCCGGCTTTTGCTTCACATAACCTGCGTTCCCTGGTCCATTCCATTGCGGTGGCCGAGCAGTTGGAGCTGTCCTTGGAGGCCTATGAGTTCCAGACCTTGTATGGAATGGCAGATCCCATAAAGTCTGTATTCGTCAAGCGAGGTGTGACAGTCCGTGAGTACGCTCCGATTGGAGACATGTTGACGGGGATGGCATACCTCGTCCGGCGGCTTTTGGAAAATACCGCCAATGAAGGCTTTATCCGTTCGGGCTTTCTTGAAGGCGAGTCAGCGGAGCAATTGCTGGCCAAGCCGGAACTGGATTCCAGTGACACCGGCAGGGAGTATCTCGAGGTGAACCCAAAGGAGGAATTCCTCAATGTTCCATTGCTGGATTTCAGCATTGGAAGCAACCGGGATGGAATACGCGAGGCCCTCGGCCAACTTCGTCAGCGTCGTGAAGGAGATTTTCCCCGCATTCTCCCTTTCATTAACGGTAAACCCGTCAAGGACTGTCCGCATTTCATTGCCAGCGATTCGCCGGAGGAGACGGGGTTTACGCTAGGGACCGTGGGAATGGTTGGGCCAGAGCACCTTGAGCAGGCTGTAGAGGTCTTGAAGGGCGGCTTTGCTAAGTGGCGTGAGACAAATCCCGCGCTTCGGGCCAGGGTGCTCTTCAAGGCAGCAGACCTGATTGAAGTCTCCCGAAGTGAGCTTGTGGCCCTTATTATTCTGGAATGTGGCAAGCCTTGGATCGAAGCAGATGCCGATGTGGCAGAAGCGATTGATTTCTGCCGCTATTACGGGAAGAACGCGCTCGATCTTTTCAAATCGGAAAATCTGTGTGCCTACGACGGTGAGGAAGACCACCACTTTTATGAAGCACGTGGTATTTGCGGGATCATCTCCCCGTGGAACTTTCCGTTGGCGATTCCCTGTGGAATGTTCAGCGCTGCCCTCGTCACGGGTAATGCCGTCATCCTGAAACCGGCTGAACAGAGCACGCTGGTCGCCTCTCGGTTATTCCAGATATTTTTGGAAGCCGGGATGCCGGCGGATGTCGGGGCCTTCCTGCCCGGGGAAGGGGAGACAATCGGAAGGTCAATTGTCCAGCATCCGGAAATTGACACACTGGTCTTCACGGGCTCAAAAGCCGTTGGGATGGATATTATCCGGGAGGCGGCCGTCCTCCGGAAGGGCCAAACCCATGTCAAACGCGTGATCGCTGAAATGGGCGGAAAGAATGCCATTGTTGTCGACGATGGAGCTGATCTGGATCAGGCCGTGAAAGGTGTTTTGTATTCAGCTTTTGGATACGCTGGGCAGAAGTGCTCGGCCTGTTCACGGCTTTACGTGCATACATCGATCCATGACCGGTTCATCGAGCGCCTGACCACTGCTGTCCAATCCTTGGTAGCTGGCCGGGCCTCGGATCCTTCGGTGGACTTGGGCCCGGTCATCGATGATGATGCCATGAAGCGCATCAACGGGGCAATTGCCTCCGCGGGATTGGAGGCCGTCATGGGCCGTCTTTCTGCCGACAGGGAAGCAGGCCGTTACATTCCTGCCACGCTCTTTGTCGAAGTCGACCCGGACCACAAACTTCTTCAGGAAGAATTGTTTGGTCCTGTTCTGGCCGCCGTCCGTGTGGACAGCTTTGAGGAGGGCATCCGGCTGGCCAATGCTCATGAATACGGCTTGACGGGAGGTGTTTTCAGTCGCCATCCGGGACACCTGCAGTACGCCGCCCGGCATTTCCGGGTTGGCAACCTGTATTTGAACCGGAGTTGCACCGGTGCCCTCGTGGGCAGGCAACCCTTCGGCGGATTCAAGCATTCAGGCGTGGGATCAAAGGCGGGTGGACCAGACTATCTGAAGCAATTTGTTCTCCCCCGGATCGTCTGTGAGAATACCTTGAGACAGGGATTTGCCCCGATGGAGCATGATTCCTAGGATTTTCCTTTAACTTACTGCTGTATATGCCTTTAACCCCTAAGGCATGAGCGATTTAAGAAAGGCCTTTCTCGTGACGGATGCCTCAGGCTTTCCGGGGCACAGCTTGTGCATCCTTCCAAAAGCGGGAGAAATTTGGACTGGATTTTGTTGCAGTTCAGCCTGTTCAGGATTGGTTGCTTGCTGGGAATTGATCAGCAGCCCCTAATTTTCTAAGAATGAATTTCTATTTTACATGGTTTATTGTTGCCGTCGCCCTTGGGGCCTTGGGGGTTTGGTTGGCCCGTGGCTACGCCCGCAAATTCAAGCTATTTGACCAGCCCAACGAACGCAGTTTTCACAATGTGCCCACGCCTCGCATTGGTGGGATTGGCCTGCTCCTCCCGGTCCTGGTCGTGACTCTCCTGCTTGTGGGGATCCGGAACATGGGATATTCAGTCTACTGGCTGGGCATGCTCCTGCCGGCTGTCCTCGTGGCTCTGTTGTCGTTCTTCGATGATTGTTTTGATTTGTCCCGTTTGATACGGTTTGCCGGTCATGGAGTTTGCGCGATCCTCCTGATGCTACTTCTGCGAAATGCCTGGGTTGGGGCACCGTTGCCATTACTAGGGACTTTGCTTCCGGTCCCGATTGTCGCATTACTGCTCTTTATCTGGATTACCGGCCTCACTAATTCCTACAATTTCATGGATGGGATTGACGGTATTTCCGCCATTCAGGGGATTGTCGCCCTCGGTGGTTGGCTCAGTATCTGGTTTTTTGATCCTGCGGTTTCACAGGCATCAGGTGTCCAACAGCTGGTTATGCTCGGCATTCTGGGAGGCCTGGTGGGTTTCCTTGTTCTCAATTGGGCTCCAGCCAGTATCTTCATGGGAGACGTCGGCAGCACCTTTCTCGGGTTCTACTTTGCTGCGATTCCCTTTGGTGCGACAGCAGTAGGGCTACCGTTTGACCGTGCCCTCGAGGCCTCCGTGTTCTTTGTCTGGCCGTTTATTGCCGATGCCTCAATGACCTTTGGACGAAGGGTCATTCACCGGGAGTCTATATTCAACGCCCATCGGTCGCATGTTTACCAGATATTGGCCGGGACTTTTGGCACGAGGGATGCCGGACACCAGTTTACCAGTGTCTTTTACGGGCTCTTAGCACTGGTTGGAGTGGGGCTTTACTGGACGGGGGGTCCCCTGTGGGCCAAGCTTTGTGTCCTGCTTTGGGTCTGGCTGGCCGTGGTTGCCTGGACTTACGGGTTGCGTAAAAATTCACAATTAGGTCGTTCTGTCTCGACAGTTAAGGGAGCGGGGGATGACAATTCCCTTTCCCAATCTTCCTCAGCTGTTTCCATAATGCCATTCGATATATTTCTGAGCCCGCCAGAACTTACCGAAGCCGAACGACTCAATGTCATCAAGGCCTTGGATAGTAATTTTATTGCTCCGGTGGGTCCGCAGGTGAACGAGTTTGAGGAGAAGTTAGCCAGTTACCTGCAGCTGTCTGAGCTGCACGCCTTGAACAGCGGGACGGCAGCAATTCATTTGGGGCTTCGAGCCTTGGGTGTCGGCCCGGGGGATTGTGTCATATGCCCGGATTTGACCTTTATCGCCTCGGTGAATCCTGTGCGCTACCTAGGAGCTGAACCTGTTCTGGTGGATGTGAGTGAGGACAACTGGGCAATTGATCCAGACTCAGCCCGCGAAGCCATCCGCACCTTGAAAGCGGAGGGGCGTACGGTCAGGGCCATGGTGGTTGTCCATGCCTTTGGCTTGCCGGCTCCCATGAAGGAGTTGATGGAAATCGCCGACGAAGAAGGGGTTCCCGTTCTCGAGGATTGTGCCGGTGCCTTTGGGAGCCGGATTGGGGATCAATCGGTTGGTTCATTCGGGGCGGCTGCAGCTTTCTCATTCAACGGCAACAAAGTCCTCACTACGAGCGGAGGAGGGGCACTTTACATCAAGGATCCTCAACGGCGGCAAGCAGCTCGCAGTTGGGCCAACCAAGGTAAGGTCGCCGGACAGATCGGTTACGAACACAATACACTGGGTTATAATTACAAACTTTCCAACATATCCGCGGCCATTGGTCTTGGACAGCTTGAGACACTCGATCAGCGCCTTGCCCGCAAGGCGGGACTATTCCAAAAATACAAGGAGGCCTTTTCAGGAATGCCGGAGGTCACCATGATGCCCGAGCCGGATTATGGTCGGAACAACTACTGGTTGAGCTGCCTCGGCGTGAACAGTAGCGGCCACGCTGAAGAAATTGTTGCCGATCTTCGCACGCATCGAATTGAAGCCTCTCCCATGTGGAAGCCGATGCATCAACAATCGCTGAACCAGGATTTACGTTACTTCGGCATCAAAGCCAGTAATAATATCCATCGCCGATTTCTTTCCCTGCCGAGTGGATCCAGCCTGACGGCTGAACAATTGGAACAGGTCTGTTCGATTGTCAGGGAAACCCTCAAGGGGAGATAGGGAATTCCGGTTGGTGGAGCTTCCCATCAGGGTAGCCTGCAGCGTTTACGGGATTGCTGCCCAAGGACCTGCCTCCGAAATTAATAATAACGGATGTAAGCTTCCCGGCGCAGGCGCTCAAGCCACTGTTCCTGGGCTTGGCGAGCGAGTTGGCTGGCAAGGATCTCCTCAATGCGGTCACGCACCTCATTTATTGGTTGGATACCCTCGTCGCGCTTATCCTCAGCAAAGAGAATGAAGGTCTGGTCTCCAAGTTTGACCGGATTGCTGTAGGCATTCTTGTCCAATTGGAAGGCTACCGCACTGAGCTCATCCTTCAGGTCGGGTCTCTGAATCCAGCCCCAGTCCCCACCGCGCTCCCGGCGTGAGTCCTGACTGTACTTCTGGGCAACTTCGGAGAAATCCGCCCCATCATTCAGCTCAGCATAGATGTTTTCGATCGTTTGCCGCATCTGATCCGGGTTTTCATCCGCCAGCGGGCGCAACATGATAATGCGCAACTTGACGGCTTCCTCTTCGTAGAAATTGATCTTGTTTTCGTTGTAGAATTGCTCGATGCGCTCAGGGGAAATCTGTGACTGTGATTTTCTTTTTTCGGCTCGCATGATGCTCACGACAATGCGCTCGCGCAGGTCATTGCGAAATTCCCGCACATTCTTGCCTTGGCTTTGGAGGTATTCGAGGAAGCGGGAACGGTCATTCTCGAAATCCTCGATGAGGATTCTGTCGTACTCGTTCTCGACGTAGGTCTGAGGGATATTAAATTCCTTGTCCTTGAACTCCTCGACAATGAGGACGCGGTCGATGAGGTTTTGCAGGACCTCAAAGTACAGTTCTTCCATTCTGGTGGTGAATTCCGCCCGTGAGCGTGAGGATTCACGTATTCTGGGGATCAGCGGAGCCATTTCCCGGCGCAGTTCCTCAAATGTGATGATGGTGTTTTCGACTTCCGCGGCGATCCCTTGCTTAAAGGGAGGATCCCAGACATTATGGGCAGTCTGGGAAATGAGGGAGCCGACTGGTATCAAAGCCAGGCAGAATAAGGAAAGTCGTGTGAGCAGTGTAGATCTCATGGTTTAGTGTTGTGACACTGGCGTGTCAGGAATTGTTCAATATCGCGTAACCTTAGGTCTGCGGTATTGCCGGTCAAGCGGGGAAATCTACCGGATAATTTGATGTACTGGCCACTCCTGGCGTGGGCTGGGAGGCACTTCAGCCGATTGCCTTCCGTTTCCACTGACCGGATCTGCGCCATTTCCGCGCGGACGCGGATCCGGGAAACCGTCAGGAGGCGTTTGACCGGTCGAGGATGCTTGCCAAAGCGGTCCTGTAATGCCTCGCCGATCTCATCAACCGTTTCCAGAGAGCCCGCCATTGCCAGCTGGCGGTAGAAATCGATCCGTAACCGGGTCTCCGGAAGGTATTCACCCGGCAGGTAAGCGGAGACCGGATCAATGCGGGTAGCAGCGATTTCCTCCTCCACAAGTGCGCCAAATCCGGTCTCGGACCGGCGCGCAGAGGCCTCCCCGGATCGTCCCTCCAAAATAAAGTCGAGGGCGACATTGGCGCGGATGCGGGCAGCGACCTCTTCGCCTTTCAAGCGCTGGATACTTTGCCGGAGCAACTGGCAATAGAGGTCAAAACCGACTCCGGCAATATGGCCGCTTTGCTGGTGGCCCAGGAGGTTTCCAGCCCCGCGGAGCTCCAGATCGCGCATGGCGATACGAAATCCCGCCCCGAGCTGGTTATGCTGGCGCATGGCTGAAAGGCGCTTGCGGGCCAGATCGAGCATCTGTGCGTGACGGTGAAGAAGGAGGTAGGCGTAGGCCTGCCGCTTGAAGCGCCCCACGCGCCCGCGCAATTGGTAGAGCTGGGATAATCCAAAGCGGTCAGCCCCCTCGATGATGATCGTGTTGCAATTCGGGATATCGAGGCCGTTTTCGATAATCGTCGTACAGACCAGAATGTCGGTTTTTCCGGCAACAAACTGGGTCATCACACGCTCCAGTTGCAATTCCGACATTTGCCCGTGGCCAACTTCAATTTTAGCGCCCGGAACAAGGTCATTGAGCTGGGCGGCGACGGAGTCAATTGTCTGGACGCGGTTGTGCAGGTAAAAGACCTGGCCACCCCGGTCCAGCTCACGGGTGATGGCCCGCTTGACGAGATCGGGGTCGTAAGTGCGGACGAGTGTCTCGATAGGCAGGCGGTCGGCTGGCGGAGTCTCGATGACACTCAGGTCACGTGCCCCCATCAAGGCGAGGTAGAGTGTCCTTGGAATGGGTGTGGCGCTCATTGAAAGCACATCGACTTCGGTTTTGAATTGCTTCAGCCGTTCCTTGTGCCGAACGCCGAAGCGGTGCTCCTCGTCGATGACAAGAAGACCAAGATTGGCAAATCGCACATCCTTGCTCAGGAGGCGATGGGTTCCGACAACGAGATCGATCTTCCCATTAGCCGTTTCCGAAATAATCGCCTTTTGTTGGGCGGCATTGCGGAACCGGCTGAGCATCTCGACTGAAATGGGGTAGGCGGCAAAGCGCTCACGGAAGGTTTCGAAATGTTGCTGTGCAAGGACTGTCGTGGGTACCATGATGGCGACTTGGTATCCATCCATCACCGCCTTGAAGGCCGCCCGGATAGCCACTTCAGTCTTTCCAAAACCAACATCCCCGCAGACCAGTCGATCCATGGGCTTGGCCAGTTCCATATCGAGCTTGGTATCCTCAATGGCCTGTGCCTGATCCTCTGTTTCCTTGTAGGGAAACGCGTTTTCGAAGGCGCGTTGCCAGTCGGTATCCGGATTGAAGGCGTTACCCGGTCCATGGGCGCGGGTTGCCTGCAGCTGCAGCATGTCCGAGGCAAAGTCGATGGTTGCTTTTTCCGCGGCGGCGCGGGTCTTGTCCCAGAGGTTGCTCCCCAGCTTGCCCAGTTTGGGGTTGGATCGAGTCAGGCCGACGTAACGGGTCAGCAGGTGGGCGTCGTGTAGCGGGACGTGCAAGGTGACATTTTCAGCGAACTCAATTGAAATGACCTCTTCTTCACGGCCGCGAACCTCCATCTTTGACAGTCCCCTGTATCGGCATATGCCATGGGACAGGTGAACAAGGTAATCCCCGTCGGCGAGGTCGGCAAAATCGAGAAGTGAATCGACGCGTGTCCGGTGCGGGAGGAGCCTCTGCCGGTGGATCTGCTTCCTCGAAATATGTCTCCCCAGCCATTCCCTTTCGGAGACGACTACCAGTGGGCTGCCTTTCGGCCTGTCCATCCAGCGGAATGAATCCTTTGCTTCTCCCCGGATGAGGAAGCCCTCCGGAATATCCCCGGGAAGAAATTGGACATTCAGGGAAGCGTGATCCATCTGCCCGAGGAGGGTTTGGATTTCACGGACTTTACCTTCCGAAGAAGCGAGTCCGATAATCCGGGCACCGTCCCCGGACTGCCATTCCTGCAGACGTGAATAAAACTCCTTCCGGGCCCGGGTTTCCTCCTCGAGATGCTCCAGTCCGAGTGTGGACTCAAGGGGTTGTGGCCGGTAGGGTTCAAGCGACTCAAACGGAAGCGTTGTAAATGTCGTGGCCGTATCGATACATTGTGGATCCGTCTCCAGCTCCTGCAGGCCGATCCATGTATCGGATTTGTCATGACGAAAATCGATCAGCGAGGCAAGTGTGGCCCGTTGGTCGCGAATCCGCTCGAAGACGGAAAACTTCTGTGGCGCGGATTCAACCAGTCGGGCCGGTTCCAAAAGAATCCATTGGACCGATTTCCCGAAGTAATCAAACAGGGCCTGCTCCGAGGTATGGCTTTCCCCAACCGAGCGGGCGGCGATGGTTACCTCCTCCAGCTTTTCAAGGGATCGTTGTGTCGTTGGATCAAAGCTGCGGATTGATTCCAGCTCATCCCCGAAAAAGTCGAGGCGTACGGGTGCGCTTGCGTTTAGCGGATATACATCGATCAAGCCCCCACGGAGGGCGAATTGACCCGGGCGCTCACAAACTGCCTCAGAATCATAATCCATATCTCCGGCCAGCCGTTCCCGGAGCTGTTTGAAATCAACTGCCTTTCCCGCCCGCAAGCGCACCTCGAGCCGTATGAGCTGATCGCGAATGGGAACCGGTGAGAAAAGTCCCTCTGGTGTTGTGAAAATGGCCAGACGCTCACTCTTGCCCGTTCCATCGAGGAAGTTTGAGAGTTCTGTCAGCGCTGTGAGGCGGTCGCATTCAAGCTCTTCCCTCAAGCGTTCCGGAAGTGGGTCGTCTGGATCTTCCACAGGCGGGGGAGCTGGAAGGAGTGCGAAGTGAAATTGGCGGGAAGCTTTTTTTTCAAGCCCAGTGAACAGGGGAACTGTTCCGATCAAGCTCTGGGTTTCGGTGGCACTGGGGCACAGGATGACGGAAACCGGAGACTTCGACTCAAGTAGCCGGTCGGCCAGGGCGAGTGGCATCGCGGATGGAACAATGCCCGAATACAGGCCCACATTTTTGCCGGCCGGGATGCGGAATGCTTTCATCGATCAGAAATGAGAAAGTGTGGGAGTCCGGGCCCGTTAATTCTGGACCGGCATTTTTTCGAGGGCATCCAAAGCGGCAGCGGCCTCAGCCAGTTTCTTTGAAGGGCCCGATCCTTCACCTTTGCAGGTCCCTTCAATCCAGACCTCGACTGAGAAATGCTTGAGATGATCCGGACCCGATTCCTCAACCAAGCGGTACTCAATGGATTCATTGCCCAGAGTCGGCTGGAGCAATTCCTGTAATCGGCCTTTGGGATTGTGGCTTTCCGTTTGCCGGTCAAGACGAGTCTCTATTTCGCCATAAATTTCCCGGGCGACTTGGCGGGTGGCCTCAAGCCCTCCATCAAGGTAAATTGCCCCGACGACCGCTTCAAAGGCATCCTCCAGAATGGAATCCCGGTCGCGCCCGCCCTGTGCTTCCTCCGCATCGCCAAGTCGAAGATAGCTTCCCAGATCCAGTTCCCGTGCGAGTTGACAGAGCTGGTTGCCCTTGACGAGCATCGAGCGGAAGCGGGTCAAGGCACCTTCCCGCTCCTGGGGCAATTCCGCAAAGAGTCGTTCAGCGACAACCAGTCCCAGAACGGCATCCCCGAGGAACTCCAGACGCTGGTTATGCTCACTTTTACGATCCTCCTGTCCATAGGACGGGTGAGTCAGCGCGCGGCGGAGCAAGTCCTTGTCCGTGAACTGGTATTTCATCCGCTCTTCCAATGCGGTAGCGCCTGCAAGTGCTTCAGCCATTGGAAAGAGCCTGTCCCTATTTCCTTTTCAGGTCAAATCGCTTGGCGACTTCCTTGGAGAGCTCACGATAGGCGAGGGCGCTTGCGGAAAGCCCGTCGTAATCATAGATGGTCTGCCCGTAACTGGGGGCCTCGCCAAGGCGGATGGAGCGGGGGATGACTGCCTTGAAAATCTTTTCGGGAAAATGGGTCTGCACCTCGTTCACGACCTGACGGCTGAGATTGGTGCGGACGTCGAACATGGTCATCAGGATGCCGCCGACATCCAGCTCCGGATTGATTTCCGCTTCCCGCAGTTGTTCCACCACCTTCAGGATTTGGCCAAGCCCCTCAAGGGCCAGATACTCGCATTGCAGGGCGATCAAAAGGTGATTGGCGGCAGCGAGGGCATTCATTGAGATCATCCCGAGTGCAGGCGGGCAGTCCAGGATGATGGCCTTGAACTCGCCTTCGTTGCGAAGAGGCTCAAGCATTTCCTTGAGCCGGATGAGATAGTTTTCCTGCTGGCCCAGTTCAATCTCCAACGCCGCCAGATCGACCTCGGACGGGATCAGGAAGAGGTTCTTCCGCTTCGTCTCGATGACTTTCTCAGCCAGTGAACCCTCACCGTGAAGGGGACCATACACACTTCCGCCCGGGCTTTTCTCATACCCCATTCCGGAAGTGGCATTGGCCTGCGGATCCAGGTCAATGAGCAGGGTGGGGATTTTCAGGTCCGCCAACCCCGCTGCCAGATTGATGGCGGTCGTGGTCTTCCCCACACCGCCCTTTTGATTCGCAATTGTAAATACTGTCGCCGACATGCCCAGAGTGTGCCCAATCCATGGCACTCAAGTAAACGACAAAGTCAGCCTTCAGGGCAGGTTTTCTAAAATTTCCCGTTGACCTTTCCCTCAGATCGCTGATTTTTCCTATCTTCTTTGGGCGCGGTAGCCAAGTGGTAAGGCCGTGGACTGCAAATCCTCTACCGTCGGTTCGATTCCGACCCGCGCCTCCATCCTTCGCTCCTCACTTTGTTCGGAGCTTCGGATGGCAAGCCATCCCGGGTCTACAACAAAAAAGGGGTCTACAACAAAAAGTGGGGACTGCGTATTATTTTGATGGTTCATGATGTGTAACAGGCCTCTGGCCTGTTGTTTTGTTTACAGAGGGTTAGCCGCACTGAGCGATAACGCGGTTTCGCTAAGTCAATTCAAAGGCCAGAATGGTGATATCATCCTGCTGGTTGGGTGATTGGGTAAATGCAGAAACCTCTTCATAAAGGGTATCGATCGTTTCCTGGATCGGCTTTCCTGCGAGCGCCTTGATACGGTCCATCATGCGCTTGTTGCCAAATTCGTTCCCCTCAAGGTCTGAGGCTTCGATGATTCCATCCGTGAAGGCAAAGAACCGATCACCAATATGAAGATCGATTGTGTTTGCTTTGGAGGCGGTGGTGCCGGGGATGCCCATGACAGTGCTGTTGGGCAGATCGATCAGTTCGACAGAGTAATTTTCCTTCCGATAGACAAGCACTTGTCGGTGTCCCGCATGCGACACGATGAGGTTGCGGCTACCGTCTTCCCGGCGCGCTTCGAAGTGACCTGCGAGTCCTGTCACGAAGCCGTTGTTGATTCGACCGGTGATCCCTTTGTTGACGGAGTCGAGGAAGTCACGCGGATCATCGTTATACACTTCAGCACTATGAGCGGTGAGGTATTTGATCAGGACCGTATAGAAAGCCGCCGTCACGCCATGACCGCAGACATCGCCCATAAAGAAGAGCAGGCGGTTGCTTGGGTTGCGCGGGAAATTGATGATATCGCCTCCAACGAGTGTCATCGGTTTCCAGAGGTGGGCAATTTCGAGATGCTTGATTTGGGGAACCCGACCCGGGATCATCACACTCTGGACGTTCTGGGCACTCTCGTAATCAGAGCGCATGACCTCGTTTTGTTCACGCAAGCGTTGCTCGCTCTTGGCGAGTCTTTCCTGAGCGATCTTCTCGTTTGTGACATCCCGCGAAATGCCGATAATGCCTGCGAGTTTTCCAGATTTCAGATAAAGCGGGGCCTTGGTCGATGAAACCCAGGTGATGTGCTTGTCCTCCCAAGTCTCCTTCTCAATCTTGTTAATGATCGGTTTTTCCGTCCTTAGGATTTCCTGTTCGTCCTCGTAGGCCTGCTGGGCATGCTCCTTGGTGAAGAGATCAAAGTCCGTCATCCCTTCAAGGTCGTGTCGGTTCTTAAACCCGTGCATATCAGCGAGTGCCTGACTGCAGGATATGAAACGGCTTTTTTTATCTTTGATGTAGATGCGATCGGTTGTCTGTTCCATTAAGCTCTCAAAGAGGCGCTTGGCAGATGCGCGCAATAGCATGGAATTGCCGTCGGGCTCGATTTTGGCCGGCTTTTTCATTTGGCGTTCGAAAGCTAGTTCATTTGGAATGCATGGCAAATCCAGAGCGTTTTTTTGCGGACGGGAGTGGGTCGGCCCGGGAGTTGCATTTCCTTAACATGACCAAATCGGGCGAATTCCAATTCAAAATGAGCCCAATCTGCTCTTGAAAGGGAGTTGTAAACGCTTGATGCTGGCAATTTCTAATGGACCAAGCCATCTATAATTCAAACAAACAACGATACTCCACATGTTAAATATCGCCCTTTTTGGACCTCCTGGTGCCGGTAAAGGCACACAGTCTGAATTTCTGATTGAGAAGTACAATCTGACCTATATCTCGACAGGCGAACTCCTGCGCAAGGAATTGACTGAGGGAACGGCGCTTGGAGAGCAGGCACGTGAGATCATCGCTTCGGGCGGGTTGGTGCCGGACGAGATCATCGTGCAGATCATCGAGAAGACAATTGCGGAGAATTCGCAGGCAGACGGATTCCTTTTCGACGGCTTTCCGCGAACAACGATTCAGGCATACATTCTCGAGGGGCTGATGATCAAGCTCAACACCTCCCTCACTTGCCTGATTGACCTTGAAGTTTCGGAAAAGATTTCCATCGAACGTCTGGTCAACCGGGGCAAGACATCCGGCCGAAGCGATGACAATGAGGCCGTCATCCGGAACCGGCTGAAGGAATATCATGAGAAGACCCTGCCGGTCCTGCAGTTTTACAAGGACAAGGGTGTTCGCTATCAAGTGGATGCCTCCCGCTCGGTTGAGGAAGTAAATCGCGACGTCCTTGAAATTGTGCGTAAGGAACAGCGTAAGCGCTTGTTCAATGTGGTCATTTTCGGTCATCCCGGATCGGGACGCGGATCACAGGGGCGAGCCTTGGCCGAGCACTTCGGCCTCGAGTATGTGGCCACAGGACCGATGCTTGAGAAGGAGATCCGGGAAGGAACGGAACTGGGCAAGAAAATTGAAGCGCTCTACGAGAGCGGCAAGCTGGTCACGGATGAGATTGTCGTCCCGCTGATTGAGCAACGGCTCGAGAATTCCAAGGGCGTGAGGGGATTCATCTTTAAAGGGTTCCCGCGTACGCTCGTACAGTCGTACATTCTGGAAGGTCTCCTGCGGAAGCATGATGCGACCATCTCAAAGGTTATTGAGATTGAAGTGCCCACCTTGGAGCTGATCCGGCGATTGGATGAGCGCAGCAAGACGGACCGCTGCATGCCCTACGACAGCAGCACGGCGAAGATCGTCAAGCGCTTGCAGGAGCATGAAACCAAGACCGTCCCGGTGATTGAGAAATACAACCAGCTGCACGAGGTTTTTAAAGTGGATGGCATGGATTCGTTCGAGGTCGTTTTCAAGCGGATCGCAGATATTATCGAGCCTCCCGTGCTTTAGCGACGCAATTTCCGGTCTATGCGGATTTCGGCGGCCTTTTCATTGCTGACAAGGGTTGAATAATCCCGCCAAGGTGCATTAACTTGGCTGTTATGAAAGAACATGAGCAGCCAGACGCGGGCAAGTGCCCGGTCGACCACACAGCAATGGCATCCGCGGGCAAATGCCCGGTCATGCACGGGGGAAATACCGCCGCCGACAAAAGCATGGATTGGTGGCCCAATTCCTTGAATCTGGAAATTCTTCATCAACACGATTCCAAGACTGACCCGATGGGCGAGGGTTTTGACTATCGGGAAGAGGTGCAAAAGCTGGACTTTAACGCCCTCAAGAAAGACCTGCACGCCCTGATGACAGAAAGCCAGGACTGGTGGCCGGCTGATTGGGGCCATTATGGCGGGCTCATGATCCGCATGGCCTGGCATGCCGCCGGATCCTACCGGACTTCCGATGGTCGTGGCGGTGGTGGCACCGGAAATCAGCGCTTTGCCCCCCTGAATTCATGGCCCGACAATGCCAACCTGGACAAGGCTCGCCGCCTTCTCTGGCCGATCAAGAAAAAGTACGGAAACAAGATCAGCTGGGCCGACCTGATGATCCTTGCGGGCAACATCGCCTATGATTCCATGGGCCTGAAGACATTCGGGTTTGCCTATGGACGACCGGACATCTGGCATCCGGAAAAGGATATTTACTGGGGTGCTGAAAAGGAGTGGCTCGCTCCCAGCGACGAGCGCTACGAGAATGTTGACGATCCCAGCACGATGGAAAACCCCCTTGCTGCTGTGCAGATGGGGCTGATCTACGTGAACCCGCAGGGCGTCAATGGCAACCCTGACCCGCTCAAGACAGCGGCCCAGGTGCGCGAAACCTTTGCCCGCATGGCGATGAATGACGAAGAGACCGTGGCCCTGACCGCAGGCGGTCACACAGTCGGCAAATGCCATGGCAATGGGGACGCTGAGTTGCTTGGTCCTGAACCGGAGGCGGCCGATGTGGAAGAACAGGGCCTTGGCTGGAACAACAAGACGAAGCGCGGTGTCGGCCGGGATACGGTCACCAGCGGCCTCGAGGGAGCCTGGACAACCCATCCGACCAAGTGGGACAACGGTTATTTCCATCTCCTTTTCAAATACGATTGGGAGCTTAAGAAGAGTCCGGCTGGAGCATGGCAGTGGGAACCCATCAACATCGAGGAAGAGGACAAACCTGTCGATGTGGAAGACCCGTCAATCCGCTACAATCCGCTCATGACGGATGCTGACATGGCCATGATCAAGGATCCGGAGTACCGTAAAATCTCAGAGAAATTCCACAAGGACCCGGATTATTTTTCCGAAGTCTTTGCCCGCGCATGGTTCAAGTTGACGCACCGTGACATGGGTCCCAAGACGCGCTATATCGGCCCGGATGCTCCCGAGGAAGAATTAATCTGGCAGGATCCGGTTCCGGCAGGGTCCACCGCTTACGATGTTGAGGCCGTCAAGACGAAGATTGCGGCCAGCGGTCTTGGTATCAGCGAAATGGTGACAACTGCCTGGGACAGCGCACGGACCTTCCGGGGATCTGACTTGCGCGGTGGCGCAAACGGGGCCCGTATCCGCCTCGCCCCCCAGAAGGATTGGGAAGGCAATGAGCCCGAGCGGCTCGCCAAGGTCCTTTCCGTTCTTGAAGGCATTGCCGCCGAGGCAGGCGCCAGCTTGGCCGATGTCATTGTGCTTGCTGGGAATGTCGGTGTTGAGCAGGCCGCCAAGGCGGCAGGCATTGACCTGATCGTGCCATTCACACCCGGTCGTGGTGATGCCACCGATGAGATGACCGATGTAGAGGCCTTCGACGTCCTTGAGCCGATTCACGACGGCTTCCGGAACTGGCTCAAAAAGGATTACGCAGTCAGTGCCGAGGAGTTGATGCTCGATCGCGCGCAGCTCATGGGGCTGACCGGGCCTGAAATGACGGTTCTCATTGGCGGAATGCGCGTTCTCGGGACAAACCACGGGGGCACCAGGCACGGGGTCCTCACGGACCGTGAAGGTGTGCTCACAAACGACTTCTTCGTCAACCTGACGGACATGGCGTACACGTGGAAACCAACCGGTGAAAACCTGTATGAAATCCGCGATCGTAAATCAGACTCGGTCAAATGGACAGCCACCCGGGTGGACCTCGTCTTTGGCTCCAACTCAATTCTGCGATCATACGCGGAAGTGTATGCCCAGGACGATGCCCGGGAAAAGTTTGTGAAGGACTTTGTCGCGGCATGGACAAAGGTGATGAATGCGGACCGGTTTGATGTGGCCTGATCGCCCTCTTAACGTGGTTGCTCTTTGGCTGCTCGCACTTGGGCTCCTGCCAGTTCTGGCAGGGTGCTCCAGTGGCGGGCAGATTGCCGACTTCCACAGTGATGGTTGCTCGCTGTTTCCCGACCGGTCATTGATCTCGGAAGAGGATTGGTGCGACTGTTGTTTTGAACATGACATCGCCTACTGGATGGGTGGCACGAAGGAGGAACGCCTCGCAGCCGACATCGCCCTGCGGGAATGTATCCTTGAGAAAACAGGCAATACCGAGCTTGCCGAGCTGATGTATCTTGGGGTAAGGGCTGGCGGCAGTCCCTATTTCTACAACTGGTACCGCTGGGGATATGGATGGAGCTACGAGCGCAAGTATCAGCAACTCACACCAGATGAGCGGGCAATGGCCGAAGCCAAACTGGAGACCTACTTTGCCAGTAATCCAGCTCATCCCTGCGTGGATGATTGAGTCGCTCGCGCCCCTTTCGATTCCGGATCCACACTTTTCACTGATAACGATTAAGGTTGTCAGCATCGCTCTTTGCTGAGCACCTGCCGGTATGAAACCACGTATCAAGCTCGCCGCCGCCACGACACCCGATGGAGGGACACTTGCTCTCTATGAGCATGATGGCGCCTGGTCCATGAGCCTGAACGGTCAGGAACTGATGCATTCCCGGGCAACTGCCTCAGAGACACTGATGGGGGAATTGGGCGTGGAACATCTGGATAAAGATGGAGCTCCCCGGATCCTGATCGGAGGCCTTGGCCTTGGGTTTACGCTCCAAAGCGTCCTGAGATCGGTTTCCAGCAAGGCAATTATCGAAGTGGTTGAGTTGTTTCCCGATGTGGTTTCCTGGAATCGTGAATTCCTGAAAGATTTAAACGGGTCGTTGCTGGAAGACCCGCGGGTCGAGGTGAGAACCGAGGATGTGGGGGGAGTGATCCGCAGCGCGAATCCAGGTACTTACGATGTCATCCTTCTTGATGTGGATAACGGCCCCGTGGCCATGGTGGTCAAGGCGAATGCCTCCCTTTACTCACCATCTGGCACTCACTCGATTCGCAGGGCATTGAAGCGCAAGGGCAGGGCAGTGCTTTGGTCAGCGAGTCAGGACAAAGCCTTTGAAGAGAGGCTGACCCGTCAGGAATTTTCCGTGCAGGCTGTTCCGGCCAAGGTGCATGCCGGTGCCAAGCGACCCGCATACACGCTATATATAGCGGACCGTGCCTGATTCAGTTGCCTGTGACTTTCTCATCCAGCAAAGGTGGGGCATTTTGCGTACCGCCCGCCTCAGCCTTCACATAGGAATGAGCCACTGAACCAATCCAGCAGACGAGCAGGACGACATGGGCAATCCCAAGTAGCAATGCGTCGTCCCCGGTCGGCTTTTCATAGATCAGGACTTGAATAGCCGCTGGATCCAGCGGTACTTCGCCGCTGATGATCCGATCCATGATGCTGTTGGCCCGATTGTAGGCATATTTCACTACAAAGATAACCGGGATCAGCGTCCCGACCATGAACAGGATTCCCCACGACCAGAGCCGCAAAAGGAAATGTCCTGTTCCCGGAAAGACAAGCAGGGAAAACAGGACGACCTTGGTGGACTTTTTCATGGATGCTTCAAATTCACCTGTCCCATGGGCAATGACAATGCAAAAGCAGGAGTTGCCATCCGATAGTTGATGGGTTTAACTGGGATGACTCGTAAACATGGACATGGACAAACAACTCGCCCTCAGGATCACGGCTCTAACTGGCGCTCTTGGAATTGCCCTTGGGGCCTTCGGGGCACATGGGCTGGAAAGTCATTTGCTGGAGTCTGGCCGTCTGGAGACTTGGAAGACGGCAGCCTTTTATCATCTTCTGCATGTTGTCGTCATGCTGGTTCTTGTTCTCCGTACAGATTGGCGACCTTTGCCCTGGTTGGGCTTTTTTTCGGGAGTCTGTATTTTTTCCGGTAGCCTGTATCTTCTCTCCCTGACTCAAATCGGCTGGCTGGGAGCGATTACCCCCATTGGCGGGGTACTCCTGATCGCTGGATGGGTCAGTCTTGCATTCACTAAACAATCCGCATCATGAATCTTCTTTTAAAAATTCTTTTGGCCATTGTCTCGCTGACGGTGGTGGTATTTCTTGGTTTCGCACTCCTTCTGCTTTATAGCCCGGGATTGCAAAAGAGTCTTCTTCTCAAGACTCTCGAGGCGCGGCCCGGGGTTGTCGCTTCGGTGGACACAGTGAAGATCCGCCTCTCAAGCGCGCAAATCCACGGTTTGAAGATTGTCGCGGGCCCGGAAAGCCTGAATCTCGCCTCCTTGGATGCGAAGTATTCCCTGGGTGGACTCTTCGGGGGAGGGCTCAAACTCGACTCGCTGCGGATGGAAGGATTTCATCTCGATGTAGCGGCAGACAGTGGCAACTCCCTCTTGAACGGGTTGGGGGCACCTCAAGCCGAGACTGTTCCGAGAGGGACAAAATCGCCCGGCACCACGGCTGGCGGAATTCCGGTTGATATTGGTCTGGTGCGCCTCGAGGGCCTTGTCAGTTTGCCGAATGACCTTGAAGTGAGTTTTAACCTGAAGATGGACAACATTCGTCCCGGCAATGCGGGTGCAATGGGCTTGGATGTTGATGTCAAGGGGATCGGTCCGGAGGCGGCCTTCCAATTAGCCGAGCTCCGCATGACAGGCGCACTGAACCAGAGCGAAGCTGGTATATTTGATCGAGTCGAAGGGCAGTTGAATGCTCGGCTGCTCGAGAAGCGGGCAACCGAATGGCTGGAAGCAAGCATGGAACCGCGATTCACAGGCAACTCAACCGAGTTTTCCGCAGTGGTGCAGTCCCTGCAGCTGAGTAAAGGAAGCACAAAACTCATTGAAGGGAATTTGAAAGCGAATGGAACCCGCCCGGGTGAAGATGCATGGTTGGTTGCCTATTCGGCTGAATTGACTTCCGATCTCGCCCTCGTGTCCGGACTCTCGATTGTCCCCATCCCTCAGCCCTTGGACAGCGGTAAATTAGATTGCCGCTTGAGCGGTCAATTTGTTGAGGGGCAGGAGGCGACGTTAAATGGTTTTCTTGAAGTGCGGGATTTGCGCCCAGCCAATTATGTCGGCCGGACACTTTCCTTGCAGATCGAGCCCGCCCTTGTTGCCCGCATGACCACCGAAACCCTCGAGCTGAGGAGCAAGTTGCGCCTGGTTGGTCCAGAGACAGTGACCACCGGAACAATTGCCGCCGACTTTGTGCCGGGGAGTGAGGGTCGTCAGAGCTTTGACTGTACGGTCGATTTGGATGAGTTGAATCCGGAAGAATGGGAGCCTCTGAAGGCATCATTCGTCAGTGTGGAATCCGCACCATCCGAGCCCCGCGACACGACAGCGGATACGACTGCCCCTTGGTCAAATTTCGAGGGCAAGGCGACAGTTCGGATCAAGCGCCTTCATATCGGGGAGAGTTCCTTTGAGGACATGGTCTCGACGCTGACAATTGATGCCGGCAAGTCCGTTCAAATGCAACTTGGCGGGCGTACTGGACAAACCCCATTGGAGGCAATTGCCACTGTGAGTTTTAATCCTGTTACTCCTGCCCGTCCGTATGCCCTGAATGGTGCCCTCAAGGTAGAGGGTTTGGATGTAACGCCTTTTTTGAAGGCTCCAAACAGCAGGCGTCCAGTGATTCTTGAGGGAATCTTCGACGCCAAGGGAACCTTTCAATCAAGCGCCCCCAATCTCGCTTTTCTTGCAGATCAGCTGACAGGAGATTTTATTCTTCGCTCCGCAAGCCGCGGAATATTTCGTCCATTGGGCGAGAAAACATCCCTTGCTACTGGAATCTCCGGGCTGCTGGGAGCCCTCGGGGGAAGCAGCAACAAGGTGGGCTGGGTCCAGGAGGTCATTGATCAGCTGAAGGAAATCCCCTTTACTCAAATGAGTTTTCATTTTGGACGTGAAGACAACTTGAATCTCTTTCTCCGGGAGTTGGATCTGGTAAGCCGGGAGACACGTATTCGCGGGGAGGGAATTCTGCAATACCGGGAAGGCGCATCCTTGATGCAACTCCCCATGGATTTGCGCTTCAATCTCTTTGCCAAGGGAAAGCTTGCGGAAGCGCTTAGGACTGGAAACCAACTTAAGTCAGATCAGCCGGACGATTTGGGCTATTTCCCGGGCCCTCCGCTTCCACTGCGGGGCTCGCTCGCCCAGCCGGAATCCCTGCTGATCAACCTGCTTATGGAATCAGGTTCACAGTTGCTTCCCGGCCTGTTGGGACCGAAGAAATAATAAAGAAAATTCAGGGCTCCTTCAGGCGATCTTGTTGATCATGCTGGCCAGATACCCGGCCCCGAAGCCGTTGTCGATATTGACGACGCTGAGGCCGGAGGCACAGGAATTCAGCATTGCCAGAAGGGCTGTGGCACCACCGAAACTGGCCCCGTAGCCAACGCTTGTAGGGACTGCAATAACTGGTGCCTTCACCAATCCGGCAACGACACTTGGCAAGGCGCCTTCCATGCCGGCAACGGCAATGACAACGCGGGCCTGTCGTAGGACTTCCGTTTCCGCGAGGATCCGGTGAAGACCCGCAACGCCCGCATCGTAAATTGGTTTGACCGAATTGCCATAGAACTCAGCTGTGATCCGTGCCTCTTCGGCGACTGGCACGTCGGACGTACCTGCACAGGCAATACAAATAAAGGTCTTTGTGAGTTCGGGCTTGGTGTGCTGGAGTGTAAGAATCCTCGCCGTCTCATGGTACACCGACCCGGGAAATTCCTTCACCAGGGGCTCGGCTTTTTCTTCGGTCAAGCGACTCACCAGAATATCCTGACCATGCTGGCTGAGGCTGTTCATTATGTCCCGCAGTTGATCAACAGTTTTCCCCTGTCCGAAAATAACCTCCGCAGCGCCGTTGCGGTCCAATCGATCGTGGTCTACACGGGAGTGGCCCAGATCGTGAAAGAGTTTTCCACGAAGCTGCTCTTCCGCAGCCGCGGGATCCAATTGGCCGTCTTTGACCGCCTGTAGAATTGTATTAACTGTCGACATCTTGATTACGAATAAGGGTTTCTATCTCCGCGAGGGAGAGATTGTTTTCACGGGCCAGCTTGGCCAAATCATCAAATTCAACTTTGGAGCGGGTTGTTCCACCCTTGAGTGTAGCGATTTTTTCGCTCACTGTTCCCAGGGGAGTTTTCACTTCCCGTGATTCACGGTTCAGGCTGTTGCGGTTCCATTCCCTCCAGCGAATGCCCAGCGTCGTGCTGTGCTTGAATATCAGGGCAGTGAGCTCTTTCCGCTTTCCGGGGTCGGCGAGAACCGTGAGGACGCACCCCATCCGGCCCTTTTTGAAGGTGGCCGGTGTTTGCCAGACATCCAGTGCCCCGGCTTCCATGATCAACTCAGCCAGGAAGGCGATATGCTCGGGCGTCATGTCGTCCAGATTGGTCGCCAGCTCAATGATTTGCTCATTGCCCGAATCAGAATCTGTATCGGTTTCCAGCATGGTGACATAAAGGACATTTGCCACTGACGGATCATCGCGTTGACCTATCCCGATCCCGTTGGCGACGGAGCGCCCGTTGAGTGCCTCGCCAAACACGCAGCCTTTGCCCGCGAGGAGGGCGGCCCCGGTCGGGGTGGTTGCTTCCTTGGCAGTGCCTCCAAGGCTTACCGGAAATTCCGCGACCAGCTTGGCGGTGGCAGGCGCAGGGACCGGCATTTTTCCGTGCGCGCACTGGACGGTCCCGGAGCCCAGTTCGATGGTGGATGCTGAAATCTTTTCCACACCAAGCAGATTCCAGCAAACGGCCGCCCCGACAATGTCGAGGATGGAATCCACCGCGCCGACTTCGTGAAAGTGGATCTTATCAGCCGGTTTCCCGTGAACTGCTCCCTCTGCCTCCGCGAGGACGCGAAAGACCTGGATGGCATCGTCCTTTACCGCACTGTCCAGTGAGGAGCTTTCAATGATGTCACGGATATCCGCGAAGGTGCGGTGATGGTGTTCGTCCTTGTAATTGACATCACAACGAGTGCCGCTGATGCCTTTGCGCTGGTCCTTGTGAAAGTTGATCTCCCAGCCCTCAAGGCCGAGTTTGTTTAATTCATCAACGAGTGCCTTTGGATCAACCCCAAGATCGATCATTGCTCCGAGGTGCATGTCGCCACAGATTCCAGCCGGACAATTGTAGTGCAATACCTTCATAAGTCAGTGTAGTGAGAAACAATTACAGGCCCAGATGGATTGCCGTGCCACATCCAAGGATGACAAGTCCCGCCATAACATGCCCGTAGCGTGCAAGTGGTTTCAGGGCGACCATTTGAACACCCTTTGAGAGGAGGAAAACGGTGCCGATCATGGTGGCAACTGTCGAGACAGCAAAGACAAGCGTTGTTGCCACTGCCAGTTGGCCATTTTGTTGAAAGGCGGGAAAGAGCAGCAGGGGAATGAATGCTTCACAGGGCCCAAAGACAAAAATAATGAACAGGCTCCACGCGGTTGTGGAACTGCGTACCCCTTGTCCTGCCTCATGCGGATGCGCATGCGCTCCGTGGTGCGTATGCTCGTGGGAGTGCACTTCGCCGTCCGCATGCCCGTGCCAGTGTTCGTGTGGTTTTGACCGGGACAGGTTTCGTGTTGCCCAGATCAGGTAAAGCAAGCCGAGGATGATTAAAAGCCATGCAGCGAGCTCACCCCGGACAGCTTCAATGGCCTCAAGCCCGCCAAGGCTCCAGCCAGCCGCCAATCCAATTGCACCGAGGAGGATGGATCCGGCAACGTGTCCGATTCCACACAAAAGGGTTACTGTCAAGATTCGCCTTGTACTCCAGTCTCGAGCTTTCCCGAGCGCGACAAATGGCAGATAATGATCCGGGCCCATCAGGGTATGCGTGATGCCGATTACGCATGCGGTGAGGAGCAGGGCTGATGTGCCTGGGTCGGTCGGGATCATGCATGGAATATTGTGGCAGTCCCGTAATCGTGCAAATCAAAAGCGGGTCGGAGGGAGTCCAGGGCCTGACAAAGTTGTATTAGTTGTATGCCAAAGTCACTCTCGCGGCAGTGGTTGACAAGCGATTGCCTCTATTCAATCTGTAGTTATGGCTCCCTCGATGACATCCCTGCAAAAGCATTTAAAAATGCTGGAGGACTGGTTTTCCAAGTCCCAAGGGGCCCTTGTCGCTTTTTCCGGCGGGGTGGACAGCTCCCTCGTCGCCTTTCTGGCCCTTCATTTCCTGGGAAAAGACCGGTGCCTTGCGGTGATCTCCGCTTCGCCCAGCCTGAAAATGTCCGAGCTGGACGGAGCGCGGCAATTTGCCCGGAAACACGGTATCCCGATCGAGGTGATCGTCACCCGTGAGATGGAGAATCCGAATTACACCAGCAATCCGAACAACCGGTGCTACTACTGCAAGCATACGCTCTATACCGAGCTGGACAACTTTCGGGAGCGCTTCCCGGGTTGGCAGGTGATGAATGGACAGAATACGGACGACCTCGGGGACTATCGTCCGGGATTGCAGGCGGCAAAGGAATTTGAAGTACGCGCACCGCTGGGCGAGTGCGGAATCGACAAGGAAGGGGTCCGCAACCTGGCCTCACACTTCGGTCTGGAATGTTGGGACAAACCGGCCAGTCCCTGCCTTGCCTCACGTGTTCCCTACGGTGAGGAAGTGACCTTCGAGAAGTTGCGCCAGATTGAGAAAGGGGAAGCGCATCTTCTCAGTGCTGGCTTTCCTGTTTGCCGTGTCCGGCACTTCGGCGAAGCCGCGCGGATCGAAGTTCCACCGGAAGAGATCAGTCGCCTGAAGTCGCTTGAAGCAGAGACGCAACAAGCCTTCAGGAAAATCGGATTTGGGCAGATCGAAATTGATCCTGAAGGATTTGTTTCAGGAAAATTAAACCGGGTCCTTGGAAGCGCCAGCTAGGCGCTGTACCTAGGCGAAGTAGTATTCCGAGCGGCGGGCAATTTCCGGATAATCCACCCGGTACTGGCACTGGTCACGCAACGACTCCAGGTCAATATGGGCAAAGTCACGCTCAGCCTTGTTGAGGTTCCTGAACTCTTCCCGTGCCTCGAAGTTGCCATCCAATTCGTAATACATGACGTAGCGGGATATGTCCTGGAAAGCGTATTCGGTCTTCTTTGCCGCGGCATCACAACTCGGGCAACCGGGACACATCGGAATTGTTGTCAGGGCAGCAACTTCACCCAGGGCCCTGCGCGTTTCCAATGGAAGAGCCTTGCTGAATGAGCGGGCGGCAACCGTATTTTCCTCCAGTTGTGAAATATTTTCCATTGCTGAACAAATCGACGCAATCCGCGGATCACTCCAGACTGCCTGGAGAACCACTTGATGCGTGGTGAGCTCGGTTCCCTCGAGCTTTGGATGGGTCTTGGGAGCCTTGGCAAACGGGCGCATTTCCTTCATTGCCACCAGACCGATCCCCGCCTTGTGGCAGGCATCGAGTGCCTTGTCCAGGTCATCACCGGGTTCCATCATCGGATTGTACTTCAGCATGATCACATCGACAAAGCCTCCCTCGGCAGCGGCGTTCAAATATTCGATGAGGTGCTTGTCGTGACAGGAGAAGCCGCAGAGCTTCGTTTTGCCGGAAGCCTTCAATTCATCGAAGACCTTCTTCAGGCGATCGCTTTTCGGCCATTCGAGTGATTCCTCCCCATATTCCTTGACGCCCATTGCGTGAATGAAAAACAGGTCGATATAGTCGATGCCCATATTATCCAGCCGCTTGTCAATCATCGTCAGGAGCTCTTCGGGACCCTTTTTCGGATGGTCCTTGGTGACAATAAAGGCGTCCTTCCGGCGTTCCGGGTAACGATTCACCCATGCGCCGACATCCTGCTCGGACTTGCCCTTCTTGTAGCAATCAGCGGTGTCAAAATAGCGAATCCCCATTTTCCAGGCGAGATCGATGTATTGGGGATTGTGGGCCGACATCATGCCACCGAGGTTGAGCATGGTCACCTCCGGACCGTTGCGGCCCAGTTTGCGCATCGGGAGGGGCTCCGGCTCTTCAGCCTTTTTGCTGCTGGCATGGGCTGTGGCCGGAATAGCGGTAATCGCAGCCGGAATAGCAACACTGGATTTCAGGAAATTACGACGAGATGTGGGTGTTTGTTTTTTCATGACACTTTTATTTCAGGATTTGAGTTTTCGTTCGAGGGAATCGATCCGTTTAGCCATACGGCCGAGGATTTTCCGGTGGGCGGGAGGAAGCTGGGCGCACACCTCACAATGAAAGCGAGTGGCGTTGCTGTTCTGTTCAGGGTATACGTAGGGGGCCCCGCAGACTTGGCATTTCTTGTCGCGGGTGGCTGGTTGGAGCTTGATCTTTTTTTCTGGCATGGCTGATCAGCGTTTGCGTTTCACAAGATCCAAAAGGGTTGAGGTGTCACCGCCATCCATGAGCAGGCGGCGCTCGTCCGAGCGGGTTTCACCAATGGCTGTTACACGGATGGCAGCATGGTCCTTGACCGGACATTCATGTTCGCAGATTCCACAGCCGATACACAACGACGGGTCCACATAGGGACGGCGGAGCGTGATCATGTTGCCGTCGCGTTTCTTGATTGTCACCTCGCGCGAATAGATGGCCTTGGGCGAGGTGGGGCAGACCTCCTCACAGACGACGCAGGGTGTTTCCATGGTCCAGGGAAGGCAGCGGCCATGATCATAGAAAGCAGTCCCGATGCGCACGGGTCCCTGCTCGGCAAATTCTCCGCGTCCATTCTTTTCCTCAATGGAGATGCGCTGAATGGCTCCCGTCGGGCAAACCTGGCCGCACAAGGTACAATTCAGCTCACAGTAGCCAATCTTCATGTTGAGGATGGGTGTCCAGAACCCTTCCAGGCCGGCCTCCATCAAGGTGGGTTGAAGGACGTTGGTGGGGCAGACCCGGATGCACTGGTCACATTTGATGCAACGCTCAAGGAATCCATCCTCGTGTACGGAACCCGGTGGGCGAATCACTTTCTTGTTGAAATTGGAATCGCTGTCGCCCGAGCCCCTTGCCACGGCATAACCGGCCATGCCGAACAAGGCCCCCATTGCAGCCCGGCGGCCGGGAAGTGGGGGACCGCTCACTTCGTGAGCTTTATTCGGCATGAAGCTGAAGGAAATCGCATCTACCGGGCAGTCGTCGATACATTCAAAGCAGACAAAGCATTCGCTCTTTCTCAACTGTGTATGCGGATCGCTGGCGCCCTGGCAATTTTTCAGGCAGGCATCACAATCGATGCAGGTGTTCGGATCGCGCTCAATGCGCCAGAGGGAAAAGCGTGAGAGAAATCCGAGGAAAGCGCCCAGGGGACAGACCGCGCGGCAGAAAAAGCGCGGAATGATCACATTCATTCCAACAAAGAAGAACAGGATGAATCCCACCAGCCACGCGCCGACGTGAAAGTATTGCTTGATGTAAAATGAATCGGGAAGAAGGAGGTTGATCCCGGGAAGGATGGCGGTGCTCATCGACCGGTGAAAGAGGCAGATCGGATCCAGCAGGCCGATCTGCAGGGAACCGAAGAGGGCGGCGACCAGCATCGCGACAAGCAAGACATACTTCAATTGTTGCAGATGGCGGAACCTGTTGGCATCGATGTTCCATTGTTCGTCCCTGCTGCCAAAGAGGAAACGGGTAAACTGATGCAGGGTTCCGTACGGACAGATCCAGTTGCAGAAGAATCGCCCGAGGACAAGGGTTGGGATTAACAGGACCAGTCCCAAGATCAGGGATTTGTAAATCGTTCCCGTGGTCAGGGAGGTCGCAAATCCAACCAGGGGATCCAGCTCAAGAAAGAGCGAGACCGGATATCCCTTCAGGTAACGCAAGTCGGTGATGATGACAAAAAACAAGAACAGGCAGAAAAAGAAGGTCTGCGAGACAATGCGGACGCGTGTGATGCGCATGTCCGCAATGACCGTCTTGATAAACCAGCTGACTGCCCGCGAAAAGAGGTTCTTCTTTTTTTCCGGACCTGAGTGTTCCTTCTTTTTTGCTGATTGAATGTAGGCTGTGACCGGCGAATCAGTTTGCGGAGGATTCGGCGTGGAGCCTCCACCGCCGTCGCAACCGCAGGTTTCCTTGTTGCAGCTCATACGCGCACCTCCTTCCAGGATGAATCCTTCCAGTTGATGTTACCCAGGCCGCGGGCATGCGCCTTGTGCAGGTAATCCAGATTGGCCAGGTCCCGCTCAAGCAATTGTGTGTATCCATAACTGTCTACAGCGACCATGTCCGTGCCAGCGACAACAGTACCCATTTCCTTGACATCGGAGAGGCGTCCACCGGTCGGGCCATTGCTTTGGAGGACGTGCATTCCATCGAGGACGACGAGCGTCGGCTTCATCATCAGGGCAAAGTCCGAAATGATGCTGTGGATATGTTGATGGAATTGGTTTCTCCTCCCGCCGAGAAGACCGTACCAGTTCTTCATGGTCATGGAAGCGCTGCACAAGTTGTGATCCTTGCAGGGGGCAATTCCGATAACCTTGTCCGCCTGTTCAAACGGGCGGTGAAAGAGTGGCCAATGGCGCAGGATTTCCCCTTCGAGTTGCAAGTGGGTGAAGGCCCCTTGTTCCGGGTAGATCAATTCGAGATTCAGTTCCTTGGCAACCGCCTCCAATCCGCTTTTCAGGAAACATCCTGCCGGGCTGTTGATGGGATTGTCCGCGACGATCACCTTGCGCGCGCCGGCTTCGAGGACCAGTTGGGCAACCGCCCGCAGGCTGTCGGGATGCGTTGTTGCAGCAAGTGCGGGTGGCCGGTCAAAGGCGACATTCGGTTTCAGCATGACGACATCACCTTTTTTCACAAAGCGCTTCATGCCACCAAGGGCCTCAATTGCGGCCCGCGTAGTCGCGATCCGTTCCTGCCCGTGGGCAATTGCCAGATCGGCGAAAGTTCCCGTGTTTTCGACGGTGAAGCCGGGCAGGATAATGCCGGACTTGTCACCAAATCCGGGCACAAAATGCTGTCGTTCCCAGAGCCAGAAGCCGGCCGCAAGGGCAGCTGCTGAGGTGGCACCGGTCAGGGTCAGCTGCCGGATAAACTGGCGGCGATCCATTCCTTTGGGATCGGGGACTACGGGTTGGCGCGGCATGGGTTTCTTTTATTAGTAGCTAAAGTCTTCTTCGGGTTCGCTTGTCTCTGCCCCGGCAAGCTGTGCCATGACAAATCCCAGCGCGAGCTCCCGGTCAGGGGCATTTATGACACCAGAGACAAGTTGGTCACGGGTGTAGATGACGCTCCATTCTCCAAACACTTCCCCGATGAATACACTTGTTCCGGCTTCCTTGAATTCCTCGTCAAGGGTTCCGTATTTTGAATAAAACTCCCGAAGCGATTCCCAATTGGACAAGGCGGTCGAGGAGTCGGCAGACTGCTGGGCAAAGGAGGACAATTCCGTACCGTCAATGTTGTAACGGGCCTCAAAGACCGCGTTCAGGACCTCCTGCCCGTAGGCGTTTTCATTGATATAGGTGAGCGTTCCGGGTAACTGGCCGGAAGCGGGTAGGGCGAGGCGGCCCTCCATGCCGGAATCATCATTCGGGAGTGAGATGACGAGCTGCCGGGCAAATGATTCCGCGGCCGCCAGAACGGTGGGGTCATCCGAGGAGGCGAGCAATTGCACATAGACCGGCCCGTGCCGGAGAAAAAATCCCATGCCGCTGAGGTAACCGTCGCCGGCAAACTCCAGGGGAATTCCAGAGGGATCGCGTTCCGCTGAGAAAATGCCGAAGGCGTTCAGCGGGGAGGCCATCCGGAAAAGGAAAACATCGACAAATTCGCCTGCTGAACCCTCGAGGGAGAATGACCGTGCAGTCAGTTCCTGGAAATTGTACTCAAAGTAGGCCGGCGCCCGGCCGTTGATTTTCTCGTAAAGGGTCGCCTCCGTGTAATGCTCGGTAGTGCCCATGGGGACGAGGGACTCGACAAATGACGGCAGAACCTTTGCCGGTGCGGTAGCGCTTCCGCTACTCTGTGCGACAAACGCCTCATTGGATCTCAAATCTGTTTCGTTCCGCAATGTTGCCGCTTTGCCCTCAACCGCTTGGCGCGTTGATTCAAGTGCGCCGGCGTCACCCGTGTACGTTGCCGGATCAAAGCGACTGCCTTTCATGACGATGCCAACCGCGATTCCAGCCAGCAAAACGAGAATAATCCCACCAATGGTCTTTTCCTTCAGGTGGATATCCGTGCGGTGGAAGGGTTTTCTCTTGGCTACTTGAGTCACGTTGGGGGGATGGTTGGTTGAGAGCTGCCGAGAACGGCGCGAACACCGCCTCTTTCTTCTTCTTACAAGAAACGCCCCGTGGCTCAACAAAATTTTGTCTCAGTCACCCCACAACCACGGTCTGGATGTTGGTAAATTCCCGGATTCCCAGCTTGGCCAGTTCGCGCCCGTATCCGCTTTTACGGATGCCACCGAAGGGCAGCCGCGGGTCGGATTTGACAAAATCGTTAATGAAGCAACTGCCCGCCTTGATCCGTGAGGCGATTGAGCGGGCCTTTTTCGTGTCCTTGCTGAATATGGCGGCTCCCAGCCCGAATTCTGAGTCATTGGCGATATTCAGGGCCTCCTCAGCATCACTTGCGGCGATAATTGCCGCCACTGGGCCAAATGTTTCCTCCTCGTATGCGGGCATGCCCGGCTTGACCTCGTCGAGCACGGTCGGTGGGTAAAAATATCCGGGACGGTCGGGTATTTGACCGCCCATGAGCAGCCTGGCTCCAGCCGCCACACTTGATGTAACCTGCTTGTGCAGGTCGTCCCTGAGATCGGCCCGCGCAAGCGGCCCGAGATCGGTGTCGGGTTCCTCGGGGTCTCCCATGAGACGCGTGGTCATGCGGGAAATCAGTTTTTCGGTAAACGCCTCCCTGACGGAATCCAGCACGATGAAGCGTTTTGCCGCGATACAGCTCTGGCCACTGTTTAAGAGGCGGCTCTGGGCGCACTTTTCAGCTGCCAGATCCAGGTCGGCATCCTCGAGGATGATGTAAGGATCGCTCCCGCCGAGCTCGAGGACACTCTTCTTAATCGCTTTCCCCGCCGCCGCGGCGACAGCGCTTCCAGCAGCTTCGCTGCCCGTCAATGTAACGGCCTGAATATCGTCGGACTGAATTGCCTGTTGGATTTCCTCCGGGCCGGTGATGATCGTCCGGAACAAGTTTTCCGGGTAGCCGGCTTCGCGGAAGACATCTTCAATGGCCAATGCGCAGCCGCTGACATTGGAGGCATGTTTTAAAATGGCCCCGTTTCCAGCAGTCAGTCCCGGAGCGGCAAAGCGGAAGACCTGCCAGAATGGAAAGTTCCACGGCATGACTGCGAGGACCACACCCAGCGGCTGGTAAGCGACATAGCTCAGTGCGGCATCCGAAGGAACTGACTCGTCTTGGAGAAACGTCGGGGCATTTTCTGCAAAATAGCGGCAGACCCAGGCGCATTTCTCGATTTCCGCGCGCGACTGGCTGACCGGCTTGCCCATTTCGCGTGTGATCAGAAGAGCAAACTCATCCAATCTTGATTCAAGGACTTCTGCGGCCTGGTGGGCGAACTGAGCCCTTTTGTTACACGATACCTGAGCCCATTCCTGTGCGGTCGAGGTTGTTTTATTCAAGATTTCCCCGACCTGCCCAAAGTCCATGGACGGGTATTCACGGATTAGCCCTTCTGTGGCAGGATTAACAGATTTCACCATGCCTATGTTCTATGACTTGAGCGTTGCAATTGCAAGGGGCTCCTTTCCATCAGAAGCAAGTGTTCTATCGAGCCGTTCTGGATGGAATTTTCACTGAAGCGTTGTCTTCTCCCCGAATCCGGTCATATTCCTTTTCATGAAAGTCAATAAACTCCTTCTTGTTCTCCTCGCAGTTTTTACCCTGTCCATGAACCAGCTATCCGCCCATTGCCAGGTCCCTTGTGGCATCTACGGGGATGATGTCGTATTCGGGGAATTGACGACGGATGTCGCCACCATTGAAAAAGCGATGAAAGAGATCGTTCGGCTCGGCGGGGAAGAATCCGTCAATTATAACCAGCTTGTTCGCTGGGTGACCAACAAGGAAGCGCACGCACAGAATATTCAGGATGTCATGTCCGCCTATTTTCTCGCCCAGCGTATCAAATTGGAAGCGAAAGATACCGCCCCGGAAAAGTACACGCAACTGGTTGAACTAGCGCACGAGATCACTGTCCTTGCCATGAAGTGCAAGCAGACCACGGATCTGGCCAATGCGGCTAAATTGAGCGAAGCGTTGCACGATTTCCAGCACGCTTACCAGGGAAAATAAGTTGCTTCAGCTTGTCTCTTGGGCTAGGTTCCAAGTATGGACTTCGGGGCAACCGTATCCGATTTGCACATCTTCAGCCACCACTCGCGGTCGAAGCAATACCTGCGGCACATTGAGGAAACTGCTGGCAAGGCGAAGGTCTTTGTCCTGAACGGGGATATCTTTGATTTCAAGTGGTCGGAGCATGGCGTATTCAGCCGTTCCGTAACGGCGGCGACACGGTTTATCAAGGAACTGATTGAGCAGGCGCCGGACTGCCAGTTCTTCATTACATTGGGCAACCACGACGCGGTACCTCCCTACATGGATGCCTTGGACGAGCTGGCGCAGAGTCATCATAACCTCACTTGGCATGAGTTTGCCGTCCGGGTGGCCGACCGGGTATTCCTCCATGGCGATGTTATCCATGCGGGTTGTACCAACGATGCCCTGCGTACTTTCAGGAGCAAGCTACAGCGACCGGCAAATGGTCATGCCCTGCAGCGTATGGCACATTCAGCGATACACCGGTCGCGTGTCTCGTCGGTGGCTCTTCGAATGGTTCCCAAGAGACTGCTCGCATCGCGAATTCTGGCTTATCTCGACCACGAGGACTGGCTGAATAATGGGTCCATTCGGCATGTCTACTTTGGTCATACACATAATCACTTTGAGGATTTCCAGCACCAGGGGTTTACCTTTCACAATTGCGGTGCGGCAACTCATGGCGCACGGCTCCGTGTTGTCCGGTTCCCGCTGAAAAAGAAGTCAGCATGAAGAATGATTTGGAAACCCCCTTGGATTCCGGAGAGCACCGAGCTCTCAGGGATCAAATGATTGAGCAGCAACTGCGCCCAAGGGGAATTGAGGATGAGGCTGTTCTTGAAGCAATGGCGCGTGTTCCCAGGCAACTCTTTGTTCCTGTGGAGCTCCGGGCAATGGCTTATGCTGACGGACCACTTCCAATCGGCGAAGACCAGACAATCTCCCAGCCCTATATTGTCGCTGTAATGAGTGAGGCACTACAATTGAAACCGGGTCAGCGTGTGCTTGAGATTGGAACGGGTTGTGGATACCAGACGGCGGTGCTTGCGGAAATGGGACTTAAAGTCTATACCATTGAGGTCTTGCCGGGTTTGGCAGATGAGGCAAAAAGCAGGCTTCGATCAATCGGGTATGGGGACGTTGAATTTCGCACAGGCAACGGCCGTCATGGCTGGCTGGAAGAAGCCCCGTTTGACGGAATTATTGTCACGGCAGCGCCGGTGGCTGTTCCGAACGTATTCCTTGATCAGCTTGCTCCGGAGGGGCGTCTCGTTATCCCGGTCGGCAGATGGAGCCAGGAGCTTCGTGTGTATCGAAAAGATCGTGACGGCTGCATCGAGCGACAATCCCTTTTTCCGGTCCGGTTTGTTCCCCTTGTCAAGACCCCTTGAGTATTCGGGTCTGACGGAACATTCCGGAATCAATCCTGCACCAGCTTGAGGTGGTGCCGATGGTCTTCAAGCAGCTTCAGTTCAATTGAATAACAAGGATAGTCCTCGAAAAATCCGGGTATGTGCTCAGGCCATTCAACTGCGATCAGGAATGGGGACGCCAGAAATTCCGCAATGCTGAGGGTGTCCAGCTCATGGGCGTCCGAAAGGCGATAGGCATCCATGTGGACCAACTGTCGCCTCCCTTGATATATCGTGTAGATATTGTAAGTGGGACTGGTAACCGATTTTCTGATTCCCAAGCCGTGGGCAATGCCGCGGACCAAAGTTGTTTTCCCGCTGCCAAGGTCCCCACTGAGGGCGAGGGCAACATCATCCGGCAAAGCTTGTGCCAACCTGGCCCCGAGGGCTTCGGTTTCCTCGGCAGAGCCGGTGCAGATGCCCGCCTTCAATTCCTCCAGAATACTCATGGCCTTTTATCAGTTTGGGACCGGCGGCCTCAGCCAGTGACATTCGCCGGAAGGAGCAGGATCCAGATAATGGAATTCAGATTGAAGAAGGCGTGGAAGAAAATGGGAACGCGGATACTTCCAGAAAGTTCATAAGCAAAGCCGAGACAGACCCCCACTGCAACGAGGCCCGGAAGGCTTTGCACATTCCCGTGCACGAGGCCAAACAGGGTTCCACTGATCAAAAGGGACAAGGCCACGGAAGTTTTGCCCTTGAAGAAGCGATAAATTCCTGCCCGGAAGACCGTTTCCTCAACAACTGGGGCAACCACGACAGCCAGAAGAATCAATCCTACGAAGACAATTGGGCTGCTTGCTTCCTGAAAGAGGACGACGGCATCCTGCAAAGGCAGATTGATGTCAAATCCCTGTTGGCGCAGATACTCGAGCAAACCATTCCATGCAACACCCACACCGTAGACAACCGGGAGGGAGGCGAGAAAGTAAAACAATCCGAGAAAGAGGCTCTGGCCCAGCGAAATGATCTTCGGACTGATGGGCCCCTCATTTGCACTGCGGAAGTGAAAACGAAAGCGAAGGAATACGTATAGCATCCCTGCCTGAAGCAGAATCCCGCCCATAACCATCATGCCTGTTCCCGGTTCAGAGCCTTCCCCGCTCATCCAGCTATAGAATTGCATGAGCATCGCCCCGGAGAGAACAAACCAGAGCGTCAGGGTCACCATGAAGAGGGCGAAGTCACTCGTCTTGAGGGGCCAAGGGGAAACGGTATGTGTCCCGATCCGGCGGGCACGGCCAACTTTGAGAATGAGGACGATGAAGGAGACCAGGCTTCCCAGCAGGAGCAGGATCATATAGGCCAGGACAAAGGGCTGCTCCAGCAACCATGCTTCAATCTCTTCCGGTGTCATTGTGCGGTAATTTGGTTTCCATCCCAGACAGTCTTGCCAGCGACGATTGTGCGAAGGACCTTGCCCTTCAAGCGCTTTCCGTTCCACGGGCAGTTGGTGGATTTTCCATGAAACTGGTCTGGATCGACAACAATTTCCGCATCGGGATCGAAAAGGGTGATGTCTGCCTTGGCTCCCGTGGAGAGGGTGCCCGCGGGAAGATTGAGGATCTCCGCGGCCATGTGCGTCATGCGGGCGATCAGGAACGACAAGTCGCAGCGACCGGAATGGACAAGGACCTCAAGCGAAGCGGCAAGGGCGGTTTCCAGGCCAATGATGCCGAACGGGGCAATGTCGAACTCGTTGTCCTTCTCGTCCGCTGTGTGCGGAGCATGATCGGTGGCAATCACCTCAAGGGTGCCATCCAGGACGCCTTCGATGACAGCCTGCCGGTCTTCCTCAGTACGGAGTGGGGGATTCATCTTGAAGACCGGATCGTAGTCCTTGCAGCACTCGTCCGTAAAATACATGTGGTGGGGTGTTGCTTCGCCCGATACGCGGATTCCGCGTTTCTTGGCCCGGCGAATGATGTCGACCCCATAGGCTGAGCTCACGTGCTGCATGTGGATGTGTGCGTCAAACTGTCGGGAGAAGACGACATTGCGGGCAATGATCAAGTCCTCCGCAGCACTGGGCCAGCCCTTCAAGCCCAGCTTCAGGGACCAGTAACCCTCATTCATGACGGCGCCTTGGGTCATGCTGGCATCCTGGCAATGGTCCATTACCGGGAGGTCAAACATGCGGGCGTATTCTACGGCCCGCCGCATGATTTCATTGTTCTGCACGCAAAGCCCGTCATCCGTCACCGCGACGATTCCCTCGTTTTTCAGGGACCCGATCGGAGCGAGCTGCTCGCCCTTCATTTCCACGGTCAGGCAACCTGTCGGGTAGACATTGACGATGGCGTTGCGTGTAATGGAATCGTTGATACGCCGGATGGTTCCCGGATTATCACCGACTGGGCTGGTATTGGGCATGCAGACAATTGTCGTGAACCCACCGGCTGCTGCAGCCCGGGTCCCGCTGGCAATGTCCTCCTTGTGTGTCTGGCCGGGTTCGCGCAGATGAACATGAATATCGACAAGCCCCGGACAGACCACAGCGCCTTGCGCGTCGATGACCTCGGCCGCCTTCAACTCCGATTCACTGAGCGAATCGACGATGACTCCATCGCGTGCATACAGGTCGCCCGTTCCGTCCCGTTTGTTCGCCGGATCGATCACGCGTCCATTCTTAATCCAAAGTATGCTGCTCATTCTGAAATCAGGTTTTTATTATTGGCGGCCATGCAGAGGTAGATGACTGCCATCCGGTTGAAGATGCCATTCGCGACTTGCTGGAGGATGACCGAGCGGTTGCTGTCGGCGAGGGATGAATCCAGCTCAACGCCGCGGTTGACCGGCCCCGGATGCATAATGATGGCATCCGGCTTGAGCCAACTGGCCCGTTCCTGGTTCAAGCCGTAGAGGCTCTTGTATTCGCCCAGGCTCGGAAAATGGGTGGAAGTCTGCCGCTCATGCTGTATGCGGAGCAGCATGACCACATCGGCGTCCGCGAGGGCGGACTTCAGATCCAAATCCACTTCCACGCCGAGTTGGCGGAACCCGTCCGGGACAAGAGTGGCCGGGCCAGATAATGTGACCGAGGCGCCCAGCTTGTTCAGGGCGAATATATTCGATCGGGCAACGCGGCTGAAAAGGATGTCCCCAAGGATGGTGATTTTCTTGCCCTCGAGCGACTGGCCCAGCTTTTCGCGCATCGTGAAGGTGTCGAGCAGTGCCTGGGTCGGATGCTCGTGGGCCCCGTCCCCCGCATTGATGACCGGCACATTGAGGATTTTGCTTAAGTAGAGCGGGGAACCGGCTGCACTGTGTCGCAGGACCACCGTGTCCGCCTGAAGGGCCTCGACCACCTGGGCTGTGTCGCGGAGAGATTCTCCCTTGGTCAAGCTCGAGGCAGCCTGCTCGACGAGGGTGACATCGGCTCCGAGGCGCTTGGCGGCGATTTCAAAGGCAATCCGCGTTCGCGTGCTTGGTTCGATGAAGAGGTTCAGGATGGTCCGTCCCCTGAGCGAAGGTAATGACGCGGGGTTCGTGGCCATGATCTCCTTGAAATGCTTTGCCAGAGCGTGAACGGTGTCGATTTCCTCCCGTGTGAGGGATTCGATGGAGATCAGATCCTTGCGGGTCCAATTTGCGATCAATTCATTCATGGTTTGGATGGAGGATTCGCCTTGGAGTGATCGGCCAATCCCTTGATTCACTGGGGAGTTTTGGAGGATGAATTCCAACGACGCAACCCTTTAGGATAATCATTGGACAAGGTTGCCATTTCAGGAGGGATATCTACGGTTGCCACAATGTCAGAGGACATCTCAACGGCTGCCAGCCATGCCAACCTGCCTTTCGGGACGCTTGTCATTCAGGCATTGGACCGCCTCGGGGTGGAACATTTTATCCTGTCCCCGGGGTCCCGGTCGACCCCACTGGCCCTCGCGGTGGGCTCCCTCGGTGCGGGCAAGTCCACGGTTTTTATCGATGAGCGGTCGGCTGCATTTCATGCCCTGGGCCGGATCAAGGCCACCCGGCGACCAGTCGCCCTGATCTGCACTTCCGGCACTGCCGGTGCGCATTACTATCCGGCAGTCATTGAGGCACGGGAGGCAGGACTGCCCCTGATTGTGTTGACTGCTGACCGGCCACCTGAGCAAAGGTATTGTCATCACGGCCAGACGATCGACCAGCAAAAGCTTTTTGGCAGCTATCCGCTTTTCCACGCGGAGCTACCTGTCCCGGAAACTGGTTCTTCCATTCTGCGCGCGGTGCGGGAAATTTGCCGCAGGGCGGTTGAGGCTTCGCTTGGAATTCCCAATGGACCCGTTCACTTGAATTGCCCCTTCCGGGAACCGTTCTTTCCCAAAGAAGAGGAGGCCGGTGATCCGGATCCTTCTTTGCTTGAGGGACTGAAACCGGTGGTGGCTGCAAGAAGCACAAGCGATCTGCCCCTTGAGCTGCCCGAGCGCACGCTCATCCTTGCTGGTCCGAGGCCATGGAAGGATCCGCAAAGTGAGTTGGATGCCATTCTTGAGCTATCAACAAAGCGCGGGTTTCCCATCCTGACCGACGGGAGCAATCCCTTGCGCTATTCAGCTGGTGATGCCGCACAAGTCATTGTTCATCACGACCGCATCGTCCGGGATGACGCGCTATGGAAATCCCTTGCACCCGAGGCAGTTGTGCTCTGGGGCGAGCCACCGACCAGCAAATTGCTCCGGCAGCGCCTTTCGGAGCTGGATCTGCCAGGCTTTCAAGTCGGGAGTGGCAAACCGGGAATGAACCCTTTCCACGGAAAAATCGAGTGGGCCGGCACCTCCCTGGAAGCCTTTGTCGGGCGTGTCGACGGCCCCGCGGGATCTTTTGGCGCTATCTGGGCTGAGGAAGATGGTCGGATGGAAAGCCGGTTGGCCGCGGTATTGGACGAACCACATCCACTTTTCGAGGGTGATATTCATCGTGTACTCTCTCAGGCCCTTGCTGCGGGTACACCTGTCTGTTTCGCCAGCAGTCTGGCCATTCGTGATGCCGAGTGGTTCATGCCGCGCAGCAAATCCGGATTGGTACCGTTTAGCCAGCGCGGGGCCAATGGAATAGACGGGACCCTATCCCTTGCACGGGGGATTGCCGCCGGTAGTGGCCACCCGGTCTGCCTTGTCACGGGTGACCTCGCCTTTTTGCATGATTCAAACGGGCTCCTCGGCTCGGCCAGTGACGAAAACGGGCTGCTCGTCATCCTTATCAACAATTCCGGCGGTGGCATCTTTGAGCATCTGCCAGTGGCCGGGAAGAGCGCCGACTTTGAGCGCTTCTTTGGCACGCCACAGGAAGTGGATTTCAAGCAACTTTCGGAAGCGCACGGGGCACGACATCAGCGGGTTGAATCAATCGACGAGCTGCAGTGGGCCATCGAGGTCTGGAATCCGGCAGGCGTGACCGTCATTGAAATCCCCGTTGACCGGAAAATCAGCCGTGACTTGCATCGCCGCTTTATTGGATCAGGATTTGGAAAATAGGAGTTTGATATGAAAGCCCAATGGAAAACCGTTAAAACGTATTCAGATATTCTCTACGAAAAGTGGAACGGCATCGCCAAGGTGACGATCAACCGGCCGCATCGGCGCAATGCCTTTACGCCTGACACGGTGGATGAATTACTCGACGCATTCCGCGACGCAGCCAATGACACGCAGACGGGGGTTGTCCTCCTGACGGGTGCAGGACCGCACACCGACGGGAAGTACGCCTTCTGTTCAGGTGGTGACCAAAAAATCCGTGGCGAGCAGAAGGGCGGCTACGTCGGCAAGGACGGTGTTCCGCGCCTCAATGTCCTCGAGCTGCAACGGCTGATCCGGAGCATGCCGAAGCCGGTTATTGCGCTGGTTGCGGGCTACGCAATCGGGGGCGGCCATGTCCTCCATGTCATTTGTGACCTGACAATTGCCGCTGACAATGCCATTTTCGGGCAGACCGGTCCTCGGGTTGGCAGTTTTGATGGAGGATTCGGCAGCAGCTACCTGGCCCGGATTGTCGGACAGAAAAAGGCGCGGGAAATTTGGTATCTATGTCGTCAATACAACGCTGAGGAAGCTGAACGCATGGGCCTGGTGAACAAGGTGGTACCTGTCGACCAACTGGAAGAGGAAGGCATCGAATGGGCACTGGATATTCTGGAAAAGAGCCCCCTTGCAATTCGTTGCTTGAAAAGCGCGTTCAATGCGGATGTCGACGGACAGGCTGGCCTGCAGGAATTGTCCGGAAATGCCACGTTGCTTTACTATCTCACCGAGGAAGGCGAGGAAGGGCATCGGGCCTACGTGGACAAGCGCAAACCGGATTTCGGGAAGTATCCCTGGCTCCCTTGAGGACGAGACTGCGGTTGTCCCTCCGCGTGTGAAGCAAACCTACTCCTTGGTCGGATTGCGTTTAACCTTGATCGTGCGGAATGGCGCGCCCGTGATGGGCTCATTCTTGGAATAGGATTCCTGCACCATGTAGGGAAAATCCAAGCGGATAATGTCCTTGCTGTTGTCGACCCATGTAATGACGACGCGGTCATTCTGGAGACGCCATTTGCCCGGGTCAGTCCCCGTACTTCCTGTAACTGATGGTGAGCGGTAGGCATTTCCCCATCCTTCAATGGAAATATATTCGCTCCTCCCTTGCTTTTCCACAGGTGTCCATGTCCCGCGGATATCGACGACTGTCAGCCGGCTGAAGTTACCGGCATCAAAGTAACGTTCTGCCTCAGCTGGTTGGACCTTCTCCGCTGTGGCGGGATTGCGCGGCTTGTCGGTGAGATTGTCCTTCGGCTTGTAAGTCCCGAGGGAATATCCCCCTTTTTTATTTTGCATCAGGACATCCCGACGATTGTTAGGCCATGAGACGATGACACGGTCCCCATCTGTCCGCCACTTGCCGCGCACGGCCTGATCACCTTCCCAGTCCCGGAGAGCCACGGTTGCTTCCCCGCTGCGGGCCAGCCTCAAGTAAAAAAACGGCTCGCCACCACCAATGCCGAAGATCCCGGTGGACTGGTCGATCTTCCAAAAGCCAATGAAGGCATTTCCCATCGTAATGGCAGGGGCTTGCTGTGGATCGGGAATTTCCTCTTCCCGGATACGGGTTTCATCACTTTTGATGGTGAGGCTGCCCGGAATTCGTGAATCAACGCGAACGCCTCGAATTGTCAGGAAGGGGTCTTCCATGAGGGAGCTGCCCGGCTGCCAGCTTTTGCGCTCAACAGCGTTGTCCCCGAGTTTTTTAAAGGTATCCACATGACCTGTTTCCCAACGGGCGGTCAGCACATCTCCGGCTCTCGTCCATGTCCCCTTCTGGATGGCGCGGCTGCTGGTGCCAGCCCAGAAACAAGAGAGCCGGCCACCCCGTTTGATGATGACCACGCACTTGTCACCTGCGGGTTCCTGGATTTCCCAGAATCCGTAAAAGGGCCCCGGGTCAACTGATTCAACCTCGTCGCTGGTCTGTGCGGCAAGCGGAAGGGCCAAAAGCAAAATGGAGAAAACCAAGAAGGACTGGAAGGGAAGGGGATGTTTCATGAATTTAATGGTCAGTTGTCTCTATAATTGTTCCCCGCTAATTCGGGGTCAATGGTTTAGGTCTCTTCCCAAGGCAGAAAAGTTCAAAATTGAGTGACTGACCTCACCCTCAATGAGGGCCTCCCGGTCAGTTTTCTGCTTCGCATCAACAGTTATTCCATGCTGGAAATTGAAGGAGTAGTCCCCTGAATCATCCCGCTTGTAGAATGGGAGTTCCTGAAGCGGTGCGGGGACCGTACGCACCGTGTTGAACGGTTTTTTAGGGCGACTTGGGTAATTCAGGTTGTGGACAACGGCGTCCGCCCCGCCAGCCCCGTTGGACAGGATCTTCCCGATTAGCTCGGAAGCGTGTTGGGCGCTGGCATCGAGCAGGGACTGCCAATCATCCGGAAGCGCTCCTTTCGAATGTGTGACATGCTCGAAAATGTTGTCCGGGATTTCCTGTGAAATGGCAAAGGAGGGAAGTCCCCAGAAGGCTCCTTCCAATGCGCCGGCAACCGTGCCGGAACAGTAAATCAGGGGAATCGAAGTGTTATACCCGATATTAATCCCCGAAACAACGGCGTCTGGCCGCTCTGGCAACAGGTTGCCCAATGCGATATTGACACAATCGGTAGGCGTTCCGTCGATGGTCCACGCCTTCCAAGGCAATTCCGGGTGCTCCTCGACGCGGACCGGGCGGCGCCTTGAGACAGCGCGGCCAATCCAGCTTTGTTCCTTGGCTGGTGCGGCGATTGTGATTTCAAAGTGTTCGCTCAGCGCGCGGGCAATGGCGTGGAGGAAACCCGATTCGATTCCATCGTCATTTGTAATAAGGATGTGCTTGGGCATGTGGTCTCTAGTGTAGGAGAGCTGGGCTTTCTTCAAGACCATTGGCCGGAAATTCGCAAAAGAAATTCCCATGGTCGGCCGGGGTTAACCTTGAAATGAGGGCCGGAAGGCCTCAGTTTCAAACCATGTCACGCGATGTTACTCTTTTTACAGGCCAATGGGCCGACTTGCCCCTGGTAGAACTGCTCCCGCTCGTAGCCGATATGGGCTATGACGGGGTTGAACTGGCCTGTTGGGGCGATCACTTTGATGTCAGCAAAGCCCTTTCGGATGAGGCTTACATCCCGGCAAAATGGGAATTACTCCAGAAGCACGGACTGACCTGCCACGCTATTTCCGCGCACCTTGTAGGGCAGGCGGTCTGCGACCTCATCGATGAACGGCACAAAGCAATCCTTCCCGACAGTGTCTGGGGTGACGGTGATCCTGAAGGCGTGCGCCAACGCGCTGCGGAGGAAATGAAAGCCACCGCGCGCGCCGCGAGAAAGTTTTTCGATGCCCGACCGGACGAGCAGGTCCTTCCGCCTGTGGTCAACGGCTTCACCGGCTCCTCCATCTGGCATGCGTTGTACGCCTTTCCGCCAACAAGCCAGGACTACCTCGACAAGGGATTTGAGGATTTCGCCAAGCGCTGGTTGCCGATCCTGGATGTTTTCGAGGAAGAGGATGTGAATTTCGCCCTTGAGGTCCATCCAACCGAGATTGCCTTTGATATCGCCAGCTCCGAACGGGCTCTTGAGGCCATCAACGGACACAAGCGCTTTGGATTCAACTATGATCCCAGCCACCTTGGCTACCAGGGTGTCGATTATGTGAAGTTCATCCGCGACATGTTCGAGCGGATCTATCACGTCCACATGAAGGACGTCTGGTGGAATCGCGGGGATGGGTCAGTGGGCGTGTTCGGGGGGCATACCGAGTTCACGGATCCGCGCCGCTACTGGGATTTTCGCTCCCTTGGGCATGGCGATATCGACTTCGAGGAGATCATTGTCGCCTTGAACGATATTGGGTACACGGGGCCGCTCTCTGTCGAATGGGAAGATGGACGCATGGATCGTATCCATGGAGCAGAGGAGGCCTGCATGTTTGTCCGGAGTGTGGATTTTCCCCCGAACCGGATCGCTTTCGACGCGGCCTTTGATAAAAGCAACCAGTAGCGCATTCCGCCATTCAGGAGACTTGATATGAATCGCAAACTACGCATGGGAATGGTTGGGGGAGGACGGGATGCCTTCATTGGTGCGGTACACCGCATGGCGGCCAATCTTGACGGGCAGATTGAACTGGTGGCAGGTGCCTTTTCCTCCGATCCTGAGAAGTCGCGCTTGAGTGGTGAGGATCTATTCCTTGATCCATCCCGGGTCTACGGCAGCTACGAGGAAATGGCCGCGAAGGAGGCGGCTCTTCCAGAGGAGGAGCGCATCGACTTTGTCTCGATTGTCACGCCGAACCACATGCATTTTCCGGTCGCCAAATGCTTTCTTGAGGCAGGCTTCCATGTTGTCTGCGACAAGCCGATGACATTTGATGTCGAAGAGGCCGTGATGCTGAAGGAGATTGTCGAAAAATCCGGAAAAGTCTTCGCCCTGACGCACAACTATACGGGCTATCCGATGGTCAAGGAGGCTCGTCAGCTGGTTAAATCCGGCAAGCTCGGGAAGATACTGAAGATTGTCGCCGAGTATCCACAGGGCTGGCTGATCAAGAACATCGATGCGGAGGGCCAGAAGCAGGCGGCCTGGCGGACCGACCCGACGAAAGCGGGAGCCTCCAGTTGCATCGGGGATATCGGCACGCATGCGGAAAATCTCGGACGCTACATCACGGGGCTTGAATTGGAAGCGGTCTGTGCGGAGTTCACCTCCTTCGTACCGGGAAGGAAACTCGAGGATGATGGAAACATTCTCGTCCGCTACAAGGGCGGGGCCAAGGGTGTCCTTTACGCCTCGCAGGTTTCAGTTGGCGAAGAGAACAGCCTGACCATCCGGGTTTATGGCGAGAAGGCATCCCTTGAGTGGAAACAGGAATATCCCAATGACTTGCTCATGAAGTACCCGGAAGCACCGCGGGAGCTGTTGCGTCGCGGAAACCCTTACCTCAGCGAGGAAGCGAACAAGTTTTCCCGCATTCCCGCAGGACATCCTGAGGCCTTTATCGAGGCCTTTGCCAACATCTATCTGGAGGCCGCACGAGCTATCCGGGATGCGGTTGAAGGCGTTTCTGTTGGCGGCCCTTACGATTTTCCGACTGTCGATGACGGGGTGGAGGGCATGCGGTTCATCCAGACAGCTGTCAATTCCGCCAAGGCGGAGGCGTGGACGCGGTTCGAGCGCTAGGTCATCATCCCTGCTGGTTAAAACAGGCCGACAACAATACTCAGGGAAATAATGGAAAACACCGTGCTGAGGACGATTCCCCCGGAGGCCATGGCCTCGTCCCCGTCCAGTTCCTTGGCCATCACATAGCTGGCCACAGCCGTCGGCGTTGCCGCAAAGATCATGAGCAGGAGGGTTGTTTCGCTTGAAAGGTTGAACGGCAGGCTCATCACCCATGCAAAAAGCGGGGTTACCGCTGTTTTTAAAATGGCCGAAAATGTTGCACTCCGATAACGGCCTTCCATGGAGACCACGGCCATGCCTCCCCCGACACAGATAAGGGCCGCCGGTGCGGCTATCCTTCCGACAAACTCCAGTGTATTGTAAACCGGCTCCGGCAAGCTGAAGGGAAGCAGAAAAAGAATGACGCCGCCCACCGAGGCTAGAATGAGGGGATTTGTGGCAATGCTTTTCAGCATGCCCCGCATTCTGTCCGAGGCGTCCCCATCGCGACTACCAATGAGCAGCAGGACTGAAACAACATTATAGAAAATCATCGTCGGGGCGAAGACAAAGATGGCCTGGGCGACAATACCGGCCGCGAATTCCTTTGGGTAATCCCGAAGTGCGTAGACGAGGACGGGGATGCCGATGAAGGCGAGGTTTCCGCGGAATGAAGCTTGGATAAAGGTCCCGAATTGCCAGCGCTGGAGCTTCAGCAGGCGCGCTGTCAGAAAGGCGGCACCAATCACAAGAAAGGTGGCCGCCATGTAGATGAGGAAAGTGGGAACAGTCCCGCTTGGAAGGCTTTGTGCAGTTGCCAGCCCGTTAATAATCAGTGCAGGCAGGGAGATATAATACACAAACCGGTTCAGCTCATTGAGAAAATCCCGCGAGAGGAATGTCTTTCGAGCCAGAATGTAGCCCAGTCCAAGGACTGCGAAGACCGGGAATAAAGTTGAAATGATGTAGCCCATGCAGATTCGACAAGCTGGGTTTCAAGGATGGTATTGTCAACGCACCGGCAATTGTCTAATCATTCAGGAATGAAGATGACGGAACGTATCGAAGACGGATTTGAGGATGTGCTGGGAAAAGCCGCCTCGGGGTTGGGACTGGACCTTCTGCAACTGAGTGAAAGAACCGGCATATCAATTGAAGACCTGAACGCGCTGATGGAGGGCAAGTTCGATGAGGAAGCTTGTCTTCTTGTCTCAAGGGAGCTCCACCTGGATGGGCCGTCTGTTGTGCAGTTGGCCAAGGGAACCTGGCGTCCCGAGCCGGTTGATCTGAAGGGTCTGACCGGTTATACAACACCTTTCCCGGTTCCTGGATACGAGGAAATGACCGTCAATAGCTTCCTCGTTCTTGATTCAGAATCAAAATCGGGGGCGGTCTTTGATCCGGGGGCCGATGTCAGTGCCCTGCTGGCCGACATTCAGCGTCTGGATATCAAGATTGAGCGGATTTTTTTAACCCATTCGCACGATGATCACATCCACGCCCTTTCGGAATTACTTGAAAAAACAGGAAATCCTCCCGTGTGGATTCATGAGAATGAGCCCTTGTCGGGCTTAAATCATTTTTGCGAGGGCAGAATTTTCCGGGTGGGCGGCCTCGAGATTGAGAGCCGCCTCACCAATGGGCATTCCCCGGGTGGAACAACTTTTGTCGTCAGTGGGCTCTCAAAGCCGGTGGCGATTGTCGGCGACTCGCTCTTCTGCTGCTCACAGGGTGGAGCGCCAAATGCTTATGAACGGGCGTTGGAGAACAACCGTAAGAAGATTCTCAGCCTTCCCGATGAGACAATCCTCTGCCCCGGGCATGGACCGGCGACCACCGTCGGGGAGGAGAAACAGAACAATCCGTTTTTCCGTCGCTCCGATTCCTGAGGAGACAGCTCCGCTCTCCTTTTGGCGATTCCCGGCGCAATTATTCGCGCACCGGAACGGGCGGCCTGACAATTAAATCCCTCCGCATTCCTTGTCCTATGTCCTTTGGAATTTGGTGATCTTGTGCGGTAGATTTTGTCTTTTCACTTTAAAAATAAATAAAATGAAAATCATTTAAGTAAAAACTTAAGTAATTATCAGCCATAATTATCACATCTATCGAATACTTTAATACATGTTCAGACATCCAAAGTAGCCTTGAATTTAGGAATCAGGGGAAATATTCGTTGTGTAACCAAGCCGGGGTTGTCGAAGGATTCGATCAGGCAAATCCGGAAGAATTAACCACAAACGAAATAAATAAGATGAAAAGTACCCCCCAAATGTTGTTACGGATAGCCAGTGGCCTTCTGTTGCTTGCTCCGCTCGGGCTGATTGCCCAGCACGGGAGCATGAACTACGTCGATGCGACAACCTGTCTGAACTGCCACCAGAACTTCCACCCGAACCTGCAGTCGGATGTCATGAACAGCCTGCACTGGACCTGGGAGAAGACCGATTCGGCAACCGGCCAGGTTGTTGGCAAGAAGAACGTGATTAACAACTACTGTATCGCGGTTGCCTCGAACGAGCCGCGTTGCACAAGCTGCCACATTGGTGTCGGTTACGCGGACAATACATTTGATTTCGATGATCCGAGCAAAATTGACTGCTTGGTTTGTCATGACCAGACGGGTACCTACAAGAAGGTTCCGACCGGGGCCGGTGCGCCTGATCCAGGAGTCGACTTGACTGCGGTGGCACGCAGTGTCGATTTGCCAGACCGCAACAACTGTGGTATCTGCCACTTCTACGGAGGTGGTGGTGAAGGGGTGAAACATGGCAGCATGGATTCATCGCTTTTGAATCCATCCCGCGAGCTTGACGTGCACATGAGTGCCGACGGTGGAAACATGGTCTGCTCGGATTGTCACGCCCCGGACGAGGACAACCCGCACGACATCGTGGGCTCCCGCTACTCGCAGGCTGCTCCTGACAACATGATGTGTAAGAACTGCCACGAGGCAGAGGGACCGGTTCACGCAAACGGCTTCCTCAACACGCACGCCGATACGGTGGCCTGTCAGACCTGTCACATTCCGGCCTATGCTCGCGGCGGCAAGGCAACCAAAATGTACTGGGACTGGACTACAGCCGGGCAGAAGAATCCTGATGGATCTCAGATTGTCACGAGGGACGCTGACGGAAACGTCATCTATGACACCAAGAAGGGGTCCTTCATCTGGAAGGAAAATGTCATCCCGGAAACAAAGTGGTTCAACGGAACAGTCACTTACACACTTCTCGATGATCAATTACCAGCAGGCCGTGTGACCATCAACAAGCTTGGTGGAGACATCAATGATGACAATGCCTACATTTTCCCGGTAAAGCGCTTTGTCGGCCGTCAGCCTTACGACGCTGGGGCGAACACCTTTGCCGTGCCGAATCTCTTCCCGAACAATGCGGAAGACACGACTGCCTATTGGAAGGCCTTTGACTGGGATGCCGCACTGACTTCCGGTATGGATTATGTCGGACGCACCTTTGTGGGACCGGTTGGCATCGTCGATACGGAAATGTTCTGGATCCAGAATCACATGGTGGCTCCAAAGGAAATGGCCCTTACCTGCACGGATTGCCATACTTGGGGAAGCCGCATCAACTTCTACGAACTCGGGTTTGAAAATGCCCAGGCGCTTCAGACCAGCATGCAGAGCGACCCATGGGTCAATACCGGTGACTGGATGGGCTGGATCAATGTGGATGCAGATCCATGGATCTGGGTCATGGACATTGGCAAATACATCTACATGCCGGGTGGCGCGATCTCCAGCGATGGTGGCTGGGCCTACGCTCCTAAATAATCCCGGGCGGTATTTTATCAGCTTTGTGGTTTCGACCATCGGTGGGACATTCCCACCGGTGGTTTTTTTTATCTGAGCCGCGTTGACGAAGAGGATGGCTAAGGTATTCTCAGGAAAAGGTGTTTTATGAAAGTCGGTGTAGTTAAGGAAGTGAAGGCGGATGAAAACCGCGTAGCTTTGACCCCTGCGGGAGTGGAAGCCTTCTGCGATCGTGGACACAGCATACTGGTTGAAGCAGGCGCAGGCGAGGGAAGCGGATTTAGCAATGAGGAGTATGCGGAGGCTGGAGCGGCCATCCTGGGCTCAGCTGGTGAAGTCTGGTCAACCGCGGAGATGGTCCTCAAGGTCAAAGAGCCACAAATGAGCGAGTTCGGGCATATTCGTGAAAACCAGATTGTCTTCACGTATTTCCATTTTGCCGCTTCCGAGGAACTGACCCGGGCAATCATCGAGACCAAGTGCATCGCGATTGCCTACGAGACAATTGTCGACAACAAGGGCCAGCTGCCACTCTTAACACCAATGAGCGAAGTGGCCGGCCGGATGGCGGTGCAACAGGGTGCGAAGTATCTTGAGAAGGCACATGGTGGACGAGGAATACTTCTGGGCGGGGTGCCTGGAGTGCCGCCGGCTACGGTGGTTGTTCTTGGAGCCGGGGTCGTCGGCATGAATGCAACCAAGATGGCGGCCGGGCTGGGGAGCCTTGTTTATGTGCTGGATGTCAACCTGGAACGGCTTCGCTACTACAGCGATGTCATGCCGTCGAATGTGATCACCATGATGTCCAACAAGGCAAACCTTCGGAAGACGCTCGCCGATGCGGATCTGGTTGTATCGAGTGTTTTAATACCTGGAGGCAAGGCCCCAAAACTGATCACCAAAGAGACGCTTAAGATCATGAAACCCGGGGCGGTCATTGTGGATGTGGCGATTGATCAAGGGGGATCAACGGAGACCTCTCGTCCAACAACGCATCGTGACCCGATTTACACGGTGGACGGAATTGTTCATTACTGTGTCACCAACATGCCGGGAGCAATGCCAATGACATCAACCATGGCCCTGACCAATGCCACGATCCGTTACGCGCTTGAACTGGCGGACAAGGGCTTTGCTGCCGCGATACGGCAGCACAAGAGCATTGCCATGGGGGCCAACATTGTCCGCGGCACCATCACGCACCACGGCGTTGCGGAAGCGTTCGGGCTTCCCTACGAACCTGTTTACGAAGTGCTCAAGGGCTAGTGCCCATCGGGTATTCGGGCATGAATCAGCAACGGCCTCCGGTCGGCCGGGTCGGATTGCTTTCCACCTCGATTGTTATCAAGGATTAGAAACACATCAGAGCCATCGACAACAAGCCCCTCGGCCTGACCATAGGTTTGTGACCGGTATGCCCAGCGAGGATCAGTTTCGATGTTTTCAAAGCCCCAGGCCGCTGTTTCTTCCCATACACCGTCCCGCTTCTCCAGCTGAACGACCAGATGGGCATTTCTGAATAGTGCGTAAAGGTTTGAATTGTCCGCATGCAGGCCTGAAAAATCGGGTAACCGCATGAGCGGGAGAGCCCCTTTGTAGGGAGATTCCATGTGGAGCTGTGCCTCGATCTCCAGGGAGCTGTCCAATCCGCTCCATTCGACCAGTCCCCGTTTTTCCCTTTCGGCAGCTCCGATCCAGTGGTTTGGGCCGAGCCATGCTACGCCTTCAAAACCGGCATTACTCTTCGCAAACAAGCCAAGTGACCGTCCCTTATTCCTCAGGTCCGGGGTTATCCAAACGGCCGTCCCGTCCGCGGTGACACGCAGGAGCCTGCCGCGTTCCTCAGAAATCAGGTAAAAGCTTCCCCCGGGATCCGATGTGATTCCCTCCCAGTCCATGGTGCGGCGATCCGGTGGAGAAAACTGGATGTGCGGAACGAGCCTTGCCACATTTCCCTCAAGTTCCACCCGGAATATCTGGTTGTTAACCTTGTCAGCGACCGCATAGAGGCGCCCGTCATGCAGGGTCATTCCCGACGGTTCAAGAAGTGTGGGGGATTCAACCGGATAAACTGAGACAAGCTCCAGGTCGGGGATGATGGAGCCAGTCGTGGCCTTGCCGAACGGGCGACATCCGGTGAAGAAACACACACCAAGGCACAGCAAGAAATGTATTCGAAACATCATTACTTAAATGGGAGGAAAGGCAATTGGGGCAAGAATGATAAAACCCAGACCCGCGGTAACGGTTGCGGAAAGAAGGCGTAACTTGTTGAGCGAACGAAGGGAAATATCTTCCGGGACGCGATGGCCGAATAGCCCTGCGACAACGATGAAGTGAAGATGCCAAAGCATCTGCCCGACAACCGCTCCGAGTGAAAAGAGGCAGGCGGCCATCCATCCGGGTCCGCGCAAATGGATTCCGACCGATAGAATAAAGGCCGCCCAGAGTGGGAAACGCCAGGGCATGATCAAGCTGCGCCAAAAGCTCATGACGAAGAGGCCTGAGATATTGGCCGTGGTGGCTGTCTTCAGTAACCTGACTTCGGGGGCCTTGATGCAACGGTATGCCATCCAGAATAGGAAAAGAACCGCGATTGCCCTGAGGTGGAAATCCATTTCCTGCCAGAAAAGGGGATACTGAAAGAGCAAAACACTCGCCAGGAGGCACCATGGCAACTGGCCAAGGGAAAGTCCCAAGGCCGAAGCAATCCCGGCCATCCATGTTCGGCTGACGGTGACCTGGATAACCCAAACGGAAGCAGGCATGACAGCAGCTGAGTAAAGCAGGCTGAGCCAGATTCCACCGAGAATTGCCAATTGGGGACCACTCATTTTCGCAGGTAGTTAGTTTAAAATTTGGCGAGAGGTCAAAGCCTTGTCGTAAATCCTGCCTGAATCCCTATTGGGACTTGAAAAGCAACTGAGTTTGAATCACTTCTCGGTGTATGGTTATTGATTCTGAAATTCGAAATCAGCTGGAAGAAATCACACGGCGTGCCGGACACCTGTGGAGGTATCTTTGACGTCCCCAAGCAGGAGGAAAAAATTGCCTCGCTCGAGGAGAAGATGGCCCAACAGGACTTTTGGGACCATCAAGAGGCGGCCAACAAGGTCGTGACGGAAGTCAGCCATACCAAGGCGCGGATCCAGCCCATCAAGAAATTCCATGAGCGCATAGACGATGTGAAAACGCTCGTGGAGTTGGTTGAGGACGCTGATGATGAGGATGGTCAGGAGTATTTCAAGGAGATCGTTGAGAGCGTTGGGAAGATGGTCAAAGATCTCGACGCGCTTGAAATCCAGAGCTTCCTGGGAGGTAAAATGGACCGCAATAACGCGATCTTGTCCATTAATGCCGGAGCCGGTGGGACCGAATCCTGTGATTGGGCGGATATGCTCTACCGGATGTACGTCCGCTGGGCGGAACGAAGTGGCTACACGGTGGAAACGGATGACCTCTCACCCGGGGAGGAAGCAGGAATCAGCCATGCCACCATCCGGATTATCGGAGCCAATGCCTATGGCTATGCCAAGGCTGAGCGCGGAGTGCACCGCCTTGTCCGGATCAGTCCCTTTGACAGCAATGCCCGCCGCCACACCTCTTTCTGCGCAGTGGATGTGATCGCCGAGTTGGATGATGACATTGACGTGGAGATCAAGGATGAAGACCTGCGTGTTGATACATACCGCGCATCCGGTAAAGGCGGGCAGCATGTCAACAAGACTGATTCAGCTGTCCGGATGACCCATCTTCCGACGAATATTGTTGTCCAGTGCCAGAACGAGCGCTCACAGCTGAAGAACCGGGCGACCGCCTTGAAGATGCTCAAGTCACGCCTGTATGAAAAGTACGAGGATGAAAAGCGTGCCGAGATGGAGAAGTTCTACGGGGCCAAGGGCGAAATTGGCTGGGGCAACCAGATCCGGTCATATGTTTTTCAACCCTACCAAATGGTGAAGGACCTGCGCACGGGCGTCGACACGTCGAACATCCAGCAGGTGATGGATGGTGACTTGGACCGGTTTATCCACGCTTGGCTTCGGGCTGGGTGTCCGACAAGCCGGAACAAGGATATCAAGATCGAGGACTAGGGTTCTGGTTTGGAATTTTTAATTGGGAAACGCGACCATTGAGTGACGGACTGACATATGAGGCACTGAAAAAGGCCTTTGGGGCGCAGAGCCTATTTGAGGACAAGACCTGGCGGATTTCTCCAGAGGCATGGCCTTTGGATAAAAAGCAGATCAAGGAGATTCATCAGATAGGGCAGGCATGTCTTGAGTTTTACCGTGCCTCTGAGCTTCTTTACACACGCTCTCACGAGAACAAGAATCTTCTCCGCAATGCCGAGCTGAAGGCTCCCTGGGTAGCCGATTATCTGGATCGGGGAAAGCCCGACTGGCTGGTGCGCCATGCGCGCTCAAAGACCATGCGCCGGAGCCAGCCAATGGTTATCCGACCGGATCTGCTGGCAACGGAGGAGGGCTTTGCATTGACTGAGGTTGACTCGGTTCCCGGCGGTATCGGGCTGACGGCGTTCCTCAATGACTTGTACGCCCCCGAGCCCGGCATTGTCGGCGCAGAGGAGCGAATCGTGCATGCCTTCTACTCATCGATGGCCTCGCTTCGTCCGGACAAGGAGTATCCTGTTGTTGCCATTGTTGTCTCGGATGAAGCCTCCACTTACCGTCCGGAAATGGAGTGGTTGGCCCGACGCCTCCAGACGCATGGGAAACGGGTTTATTGTCTTCATCCCGGCGATGTCTTTCCCGTTGGGGATACATTGTGCGCGGACATCGATGGGAACCCGGAGGAAATTGATGTGCTATATCGCTTCTGGGAGCTGTTCGACCTCGATAACATTCCAATCTCGCGGCATATCCTGCAAATGCTTGAAGACGGTGCTCCGCTAGCGGTAACCCCGCCCATGAGACATTTTCAGGAAGAGAAGCTGAACCTTGTTCTCTTCCATCATCCGCGGCTGGAGCACTTCTGGCGTGAGAACCTCAGCAAGCCCAGTTTTAAGTTATTGAACCGGATCATTCCAAAGGGCTGGATCATGGACCCTGTTGATTTGCCCCCCAATGCCGTGCTGGACGCGCCCCATATCGGAGGCAATCCCATCTATAAGTGGGAGCAGCTGGCGGATGCCTCACAGAAGGAAAGAAACTTGATCATGAAACTGAGCGGTTTTCATGAAAATGCCTGGGGAGCGAGAAGCGTGCTATATGGAAGCGATGCCTCCCGGGAGGAATGGCTCGACGGGATCAAGGAAGCGCTGGAAGGTGCCGGGGATAACCTGTATCTACTTCAGGAATACAAGAAACCAGCCAGATTAAAACACCCTGTATTCAGCCCGGAAGGGGAGTTGTTTCAAATGAATGGGCGCCTTCGGCTTTGCCCGTATTATTTTGTCGAGGGTGAGCAAGTCGAAACCGGCGGGGTTTTGGCCACCTTTTGTCCGGCTGATAAGAAGATCATCCATGGCATGCGCGATGCCGCTCTCCTGCCGGTGAAGCTGTCCTGAGTCCTAGGCTGAAGTCCCGCCTTCAGGCAGTCTTATCAACCCCAGAATTCCTTCTGTATAATATCGTAATGGGCCTTGTCAACGGGCTGGATGGAGAGGCGCATTCCTCGCTGGGCCACCTTCATTTTACCAAGCTCCGGATGGGCCTTGATTTCCTTTAAGGTAACCGGACGCTTGACCGCTTTGCGGTAGCGGACATCCACAACCAGCCAACGCGGGTTTTCCGGATCCGACTTTGGATCGAAATAGTTGCTCTTCTTGTCGAACTGCGTTGGATCGGGATACGCCTTCGAGCTGGAAATTTCCGCGAGGCCGACGATTCCCGGCTCCTTGCAATTGGAATGGTAGAAAAGGACGACATCCCCCTTGCACATGTCATCCCGCATGAAATTGCGCGCCTGGTAATTGCGCACGCCTTCCCACATGGAAGTGCGCTTGTCAGCCTTTTTCAGGTCATCGAACGAGTACACGTCCGGCTCGGATTTCATCAGCCAGATATTCATGAGAGTCGTAGATCTTGTGTTGGAGTCCCGCCTTCAGGCGGTCTCAGGTTGGCTTTTAGTCTGCGAAGGCCGGTAGAGGGAGGCGGTGTGGCCGACTTCCCCGCACACCGTGGAGCGCGTGGACTCGGCAATGGTCTGAAGCCATTGCTTCCGGGTTGGCTTGTCCGGTGCTTCAAGGCGAATCTTGATCAACCCATCCTGTGTGAGCGCCTGGTCAACGGCCTTGATCACAGTGTCTGTGGCACCAGAGCGACCTACCATCACAGCCGGTTTAAGATTCATCGCGCGACCACGATAGAGTTTACGTTCAGCTGAACTGAGGGCGAGGGATGATGTCATTATTCACTTTTCTCCAAATTGTTTAGCCAGGCGGCCAGAACGGCCTCCAGCTTGTCGGGCATGGTGCCGCCACCCATTGCGAAGTCGGGCTTGCCGCCCCCTTTGCCGCCTAGTTCGGCGGTGAGTGTACGGACCAGATCTCCAGCCTTGAAGCCCTTTGCGATTGCTTCATCGGAAGCCATGGCGACCAAGGTCACCTTCTCGCCCAAGGGGGCACCAAATACGAGAAGATCTCCTTCTATTTCCTTGAAAGCCTTGGCAGCCAAGGTGCGCAAGTCGTTTGGATTATCAACCTGTAGTCGCTTAACCAATACACAAAGCCCTCCGATCTGCCTGGTTTCATCCTTCAACTCGGCCGTCTGGCTGCTTTGTGCCTGTGCCTTCAACTGCTTCAAGCTTTTCTCCGCTTCAGTCAGCCGGTTTTGCAGGTCCTTGACGCGGTCCGGCAGCTCAGCTGGCTTGGAGGCGAAGGTTTGCGCCAGGTTGGCCAATATCGAGAAGCGCTCCTCAATCAATCCGGAAGCAGCACTTCCGCAAACTGCCTCTATTCGGCGCGTACCGGCAGCAATTGCCGATTCGGAGACAATCTTGAAAGGACCAATTTCCCCGGTTGCTGAAACGTGTGTGCCTCCACATAGTTCCTTGCTCCATCCTCCCACATCGACAATGCGGACAGTGTCGCCATACTTTTCCCCGAAGAATGCAATCACGTCTTCCGGCTTCTCGGAGTAGGGGACTTCATACCATTTTACCGGATCGTTCTCCAGGATCTTTTCCTGGCAGAAGTTCTCGATTGCGCGGAGATCCTCCGTACTGATCTGCTCAAAGTGGCTGAAATCGAAGCGAAGGCGGTCTGGGCCGACAAAAGAGCCTGCCTGTTGGACATGGGTGCCAAGAATGGACCGCAAGGCATGATGGAGAATGTGCGTTGCGCTATGATGGCGTTGTACCGCTTTACGGTAAGGGACATCAACATTCACTTTGGCCGTCTTGCCGACAGCGGAAGCATCCAGGTTTCCGCTTACCTCGTGCAGGGAATGGCCGTTTGCATCACGGGTTGTATTGACGAGTGGATACGTTTTGCCATCGATCGACAAACTCCCCTTGTCACCGACTTGTCCACCCATTTCCGCATAGCAAGGTGTCTTGTCCAGGACAATAAATGTCTTTCCTTCGTCTGTTATCACATTGGTGACGACTGCTTCAGTGCCGGTGAGTCTGCCGTTGTCGAAACCAATAAACTCGGTGGAGCTGCTGTCATCCGAATCTTCCGAAACGCGGATCACGCTGGTCTGTCGTGCTGCCCGTGCCCGCTCCCGCTGGATATTCATTGCCTTCTGAAACCCTTCCGTATCAACGGTGAGGCCCTTCTCAGCGGCTATGATCTGGGTGAGGTCAAGTGGGAAACCGTGTGTGTCGTAGAGGGTAAAGGCATCTTCCCCGGAGATCTGGTCTGGGTCAGTAGAGAAAATCTTCTCGAGCATCAGGAGCCCTCGCTCGATCGTTCGCTCAAAGGCTGCTTCCTCGCTGGCGATGATTTTCCGGATGATCGTTTCCTGGGTTTTCAGTTCCGGGAAGACTCCTCCCAGGATTTCTATCACTGGTTCAACCAACTTGGTGAAAAAGCCATCCTTTAAGTCAAGCCGGCGTCCATACAGGACAGCCCTGCGGAGAATTCGTCGAAGGACGTAATTACGGCCTTCATTTCCGGGCAGGATTCCGTCAGCGATGGCACAGCTCAGTGTCCGGATATGGTCGGCAATGACACGGAAGGCGATATCCAGCATTTCCGCCTCAGTTGGTTCGTGTGGGTTAGCCGGCAGGGTGGCCTTGTATGAATGCCCGCACATTTCCGAAATCTGGGCGAAGATTGGCGTGAAGAGGTCGCAATTGTAATTACTGGGCGGATTTGAGAAATCCGTGAATCCCTTGGTTGTGGCAATAATCCCGGCAACCCGTTCAAAGCCCATGCCGGTATCGATGTGCTTGTTCTTCAACGGGCTGAAATTGCCATGCTCATCGGCGTTAAACTGGATAAAGACCAAGTTCCAGAGCTCGATGCAGTAAGGTGAGTCGGCATTGACGAGCTTGCCTTGCGTATCGCCGGCAGTGGTCAGGTCAATGTGGATCTCCGAGCAGGGACCGCAGGGGCCCGTATCTCCCATCATCCAGAAATTGTCTTTCTTGCCGCCGGTCAATATCCGCTCTTCCGGGACAAGACCGCTCTTCTTGAGTACCTTCGCCCAAATGTCGTAGGCCTCCTGGTCAAACTCGGCCGGATCGCCCTTGCCGGGCTTGTAGACGGTCACGTACAACCGGTCTGTCGGGAATTTCCACACTTCGGTCAAAAGCTCCCATGCCCACTCGATGGCCTCTTTTTTGAAGTAATCCCCGAATGACCAGTTTCCCAGCATTTCAAAGAATGTCTGGTGATAGGTATCCAGTCCGACATCATCGAGATCGTTGTGTTTACCGCCTGCCCGGATACACTTCTGGGTATCTGCGATGCGCCGGTCTGCCGCTTCCCGGTCACCGAGAAAATACGGCACGAAAGGATTCATGCCGGCATTGGTAAAGAGCAAGTTGGGCGCGGTTGGCATCAGCGAGGCTGACGGCACGATCTTGTGCTGCTTGCTGGCAAAGAAATCAAGAAACGACTGACGGATTTCAGCGGAGGTCATGGCTTTTGATAGTAATATTTTGTGGCGTAGTGAGCGGGTTTATCCCGCAAAAACCGTAATTGCGGGGTAAACCCGCTCACTACAACAAGCGATCATCTTATAAGTGGGTCAGAATGGCATCGGCCATTTGGCGCGTGTTGACGGCTTCGAGACCAAAGGCGATGTCACCGGTGCGGATGCCTGATTCAACAGTTTGGCGGACAGCATTCTCAATCCGCGAGGCCACCTCGTCCAGCCCGAAGCTGAAGCGGAGCATCATCGCACCGCTCAGGATTTGCGCGCAGGGATTGGCCACGCCAAGTCCGGCAATGTCGGGAGCCGTCCCGCCGGCCGGCTCATAGAGTCCGAAAGGATGACCGAGGGAGTTCATTTCCAGTCCGAGGCTTGCGGAACAAAGCATACCGAGACTTCCGCAGACAATTCCCATCTCGTCGCTGAGGATGTCCCCAAACATGTTTTCGGTAAAGAGGACATCAAACTGGTTGGGCTCTCGGGCCAGTTGCATGGCGGCATTATCGACATACATGTGGCTGAGCTCGATTTCCGGGTAGTTTTTGGCGAAAAAGGCTGTCACTACTTCACGCCAGAGAACAGAAGTGGTGAGGACATTGGCCTTGTCGACTGAGCAGACTCGCTTATCCCGTTTCAGGGCGGTCTGGGCTGCGACTTCAGCAATTCGCTCAATTTCGCTGCGCTTGTAAATCATCGTATCCAGCGCCTCGATGTCACCATCAGGCAGTTCGCGGCGCGCCTTTGGCTGGCCAAAATAAATACCTCCGGTCAATTCCCGGATACAGACAATATCGATCCCTTCAGGAATGCGCTCGGTCTTGAGAGGGGAGGCGGCGACCAAATCCGGGTAGAGGAGTCCAGGGCGGATGTTCGCGAACAACTGGAAGTGCTTGCGAAGTGGCAGGAGTGCGGCTCGCTCAGGCTGTTCGGCAGGTGGAAGGGATTCCCATTTGGGGCCGCCTACACTGCCAAATAAAATCGCCTCGTTATCCTCGCAGACCTTGACCGTTGAAGGAGGAAGGGCCTCTCCATGTTCATCGATAGCCGCCCCGCCGACGGCGGCATTCGTTGTTTCCAAGGTGTAGCCTGAGCCATCGATCGCCTTTTGGAGGACTTCGAGAGCCACTTCCATGACTTCAGGGCCGATTCCATCACCGGGGAGGACTGCAAATTTCAAGGATTTCATAATAATTGTTACAAAACCTTGGACAATGGGAAATGTGTGCCTGAATTGGCAATCTCTTTTCCGGTCTCATGAGGAAGGATCGGCTTGCGGTTACCCAGGAATCTTATTGTGATCTATCTATGTTTCAAAGAACTAAGGATGGCTGGAGGCAAGCAAGTCCACGTTCGAAGGTACTCCTAGTGGGTTCTGCTGTCGTGATTTTCATATTGTTAGCGGCCGTTGTCTGGTCCGTCTTCCGCAGCTTGAATGAGGAACCGCCTGTTTATGAACCATTGACGAACAGTTTGGAGGTAGACGACTCCCTCGAAGCGCTGGTTCCGGATGCAAATGCTCTTCCGGCGCCGAAATCACTCAATCGCGCAGTCCTCGAACGCCATTTTGCGGCAATCGGTGGGGTCAAGCGGCTTACGTCGATCAACAGTTTGCTCGTATCGGCCGATATCGACTTAACGGATGGAGAGTCGATGTCCTTTGTTATTGCCAAGAAGAAAGGGGAGCGAATCCGTCTTTCATACAAGAGGCAAAACGTGACAATCACGATGGTTGTTACGCCGGAGGACGCCTGGCGCAGTGTCCGGAGGGATGGGAAACCAATCCAGGTGGAAGATCTTGCCCTGAAGGAACAGGACAACTTGAGGCGGTCATCCTATGTCGTGAGCGAGCTATTCCTCGCCATGAATAATTCCTGGACAACCGAATATCTTGGCCAGCAGGCGTTCAATTATCAAATGGCCTATTGTTATGAGGTTAAAGTGAATCCAAGACATATTGTCCGCTTTTTTATAGATCCGGATACCTTCCTCGATATTGGACGCGAGGAGCGGACATTTGAGGAGGATGGGACATTGACCGTATCCCGGTCAATCAACTCTGACCATATGGATATCAGCGGCCTCAAGGTCCCGGCTATGATAGAGACCTACGTGAATGACAAACTCACGCAGACGCTTGTTGTACGGGATGTTGAGCTGAATCCAGGTATTCTGGACAGCACCTTTATACGCCCGGATTTACCTCCATCTCCAGAGGAATAATTCTGGTCAAACCGTTACGGCTTTCAAGGGGACAGGATCCAGGATCTGGCATTTTGGGTCCCATTCAGTCAGTCGGCTCTTGAACCAATCCCGCGAGTCGGGATCACCGTGGTGAAGGACGACGCATCGGGGATTCCTTGCCTTGGCAAATTCAAGTAATTCCTCCCGGTCAGCGTGGGAGCTCAGATCAAACTTCTCAATCCTCGCCATTGCCGCGACGGCTTTGCCCAAGCTCTTGAAAAGGAATTTGTCACCTTGGTGCAATTTAAGGATCTTCCCGCCCGGCGTATCGGGATCACAATAACCGACGAAGGCGATGGTATTCTGGTGTGACTCAAGAAGAGTGGAAGCCGCCTTGTAGGAAGGCGTGTTTTCCACCATCATGCCGCTGCTGAGCAAGTAAATTCCGGGTCGATCCTTACCCGGGCGATGCTTGTCGGGCATCTTGCAGGCATTCAATTCCCGGAGGATTTTGCGCCGGATGCGCACATGGGGACTCTTGCGTGAAATCCGGTCAAACTGGTTCAGCAAGTCGATTCCAAGACCGCTTATATAAATCGGGAGTTCTTTTAATTTACCGGTTGATCGCGCATGATGGAAGACAGCGAGGAGTTCCTGCATTCTCCCCAGGGCAAAGACCGGAATGAGAATGGATCCGCCATGCGAGACGGTATCCATGATGCAGCGAAGCAAGCGCTCAATCTCACTTTCACGGCTGGCGGCGCGCTCGGTGGATCCCCGTGTCGTCTCAAGGATCACCGTATCCATGTCGCCTTGGGGGAATTCCGCACCGTCCAGAAGGATCGTTTTCTCAAAGAGGACATCCCCGCTGTGGAAAATCCTCTGATGGCGGTATTCAAAGAGGATTCCCATCGCGCCCGGGATGTGTCCGGATGGATGGAGAGTGAAGGAAATCCGGTCTCCGGAGTCTGCTTCAAAGTGTCGTGCCTGACCCGGTGTGAGCCCGATCACCTGGCGTGAACAGGCTGAGATGTCCCCGTAGGAATAGAGAGGATAATCCGCAATCCCGAGCTCGGCCCGCTGTCGATCCATGACATTGCAGGAATTCTGTAGCATGCGCCGATAGAATTGGGCGGTATCATGGCTCATGATGATCGGCGTGTTTGGATGGTCCTTGGCGATGACTGGCAAGGCCCCCAGATGGTCAAGATGGCAATGGGTGACGAATATCAGGTCAATATGCAGCCCATAAAGCTTTTCGAACCGGGGGAGGGCCTCACGGCCAATTTTCTTTGGATGGATTCCGGCATCGATGATGATGTTGAGTCCTTCAAATTGAAGCAGGAGACAATTCGCGCCAATCCCGCCGTGAGCGTTCAGGTCAGTCAGTTGCACGCTGCATCTCCGGGAATAGTCATCTTGAACTCCGGTATCACGACGGAGAAAAGGGCTCCCTCGGCATCAACTCCATGGAAGGCTCCTCTTGCGTGGGCATTGCCTGGAACCAAGTGAAAGGAGGTGTAGGAAAAGGACTGCCCGGGGGTCAGCTCAGGAGTCCGGCCAATCACCTTGTCCCCCTCGAATACATCCATCTTCCCATCTTCATATTCGAGAATCCATTTGCGGGCCAGGATAGTCACGCTGGTTTCCGCATGGTTGTGTATGGTCAGGTGGTAAGCAAAGAGATGTGGCTTATCCGCCGGGGCATGGATCGGATTGTAGCTGTATTTCAAATCATCCAGAGTCACAAAAAGGCCCTCTGGACTTGGTTTGGATCTGGCGCCTTGCTCATCCATTAGTTGGCTCCTCGTTCCGTCATAAATCGATGAGTCAGGGCAGTCTTCAGCCCGGTAACTGGCAAGAATAAAAGCTTCTTCCCGGGAGCAGGAATTTACGCTTGCGAAAACGCCTTCAGTCTTTGTCGTCTTCGATTGTGACGAAAACAGCCCTCATCAGCGTCAGCGACAAAACTGGAATAGTTCCTTTTGCAAAGGAGCTTGTAACGCGCCACGGCTTCCGGATTCTCTCCACTGGAGGAACGGCCAAGGCCATTGCCGAAGCCGGAATCGAGGTGATTGAAGTAGGCGACTACACCGGCTTCCCCGAAATGATGGAGGGCCGCGTGAAGACGCTTCACCCGAAGATCCACGGCGGGCTTCTCTGCCTGCGGGAGAAATCGGAGCACATGGAGCAGGCGGCGGCACATGATATTGAAATGATCGATATGGTGGTCGTGAATCTGTATCCCTTTGAGGAGACCGTGGCTAAAGACGGAGTCACTCGGGAGGAGGCCATCGAGCAGATCGATATTGGCGGTCCCTCGATGTTGCGGAGTGCGGCCAAGAACCATGCCTCTGTCACTGTTATCACCGATCCGGCGGACTACAGTCGTGTGCTGGCAGTCCTCGATGAGCCCGGTGAATTGGCAGCCCTGCGCCGCGAGTTGGCTATCAAAGTCTATGCGCGGACAAGTGAATATGATGGGGCCATCACAAAATTCCTGAGTCAGGCCGGGACAGACGAACCCGACTTGTCAGCCATTTCCGGACTTCCTGACACATTTTCAATCGAGGCCGAAAAGGCGTCTTCCCTGCGCTATGGGGAAAACCCACACCAGCAGGCAGCGTTGTACGGGCGGTTTTTTGAGGTCTTCGAGCAGCTCCAAGGGAAGGAACTCAGCTTCAACAATATCATCGATATTTCCGCCGCGACCTACCTCATTGGTGAATTTGAGAGCCCGACCGTTGCGATTCTGAAGCACACGAACCCGTGTGGGGTGGCCAGCGCCGACTCGCTTGTCGAGGCTTGGGATCAGGCCTTTGCCACAGACCGACAGGCTCCCTTCGGGGGAATCATTGTCGTCAACCAGACCGTTGACGGTGAGCTCGCCCAGAGAATCCGGGAAATTTTCTGTGAAGTCATTATCGCGCCACATTTTTCAGACGATGCGCTCGAGCAATTCGGTAAGCGCAAGAACCTGCGCTTGATGATCAACCGCGAGGGGGTTCGAACCGATTCATTACAGGACATCCGTTCAGCAATCGGAGGCTTCCTCGTCCAGGACCGTGACCAGAAACGTTTGCGCCCCGCTGAGTGCAAGGTGGTCACGGAGCGCCAGCCAACCGAGGCGGAGTGGGCGGCCATGTTGTTTGGCTGGAAAGTCGTGAAGCACGTGAAGTCCAATGCGATCGTCTATGCCGCTGCTGAGCGGACCCTCGGTATTGGGGCAGGTCAGATGTCCCGCGTCGACAGTTCACGGATTGCGGTATGGAAAGCTGGGGAAGCTAAGCTTCCGCTTGCCGGGTCAATTATTGCTTCGGATGCCTTTTTCCCCTTCGCCGACGGGCTCGAGGCAGCCGCTGACGCTGGCGCTACTGCCGCCATCCAGCCGGGTGGCTCAGTTCGAGATGAGGAAGTGATTGCCGCGGCAAACAAGCGCGGCATGGCAATGGTCTTTACCGGAATCCGGCACTTCCGCCATTAACTGGCGATGTTTTCCTGGTAGAATTCCTGGAGGACTTCCATCCGCTTTTTCTCGAGGATCTCTTCCTCGATCTCCTCGGTGCTCCGCTGGCGCTCGTTGGCGATCAATGCCTTCCGCATCCGCGTCAAGGCCATGTTTTGCAGCTGGCGCACGCGCTCGCGGGTGATTTCGAACATTTCGCCGACTTCTTCCAAAGTCTTTGGCTTGTCCCCGCCGAGGCCGAAGCGCAGGCGGACAATCTCCGCTTCCCGTGGGTCTAATTCGTCAATGAGCTGGTTCAGGTCGTTGACGACATTCTTGCTCTGGAGGTTGTCCAGTGGATTGATCGAATTCTCATCTCCAATAAGATCACCAAATTCGGTCCCATCATTGTCCCCGATAGGCGCATCCAAACTTGCCGGACGCACGCTCACGGATTTCAAATGGGCGACCTTGTTCACCGACATTTCCATTTCGTAGGCGATTTCCTCGTCTGTGGGTGGGCGGTCAAGGGCTTCCTCCAGCTCGGTGGCAATACGGCGCATCCGGGCAATTTTGTCCACAAGGTGGACGGGAAGGCGGATCGTTTTGCTTTGATTGGCCAAGGCGCGCTTGATGGATTGCTTGATCCACCAGGCTGCATAGGTCGATAATTTCCCGCCTTTGGCAGGGTCAAATCGCTCAACCGCCTTGATCAGGCCGATGTTTCCTTCGCTGATCAGATCGAGCAGCGGAAGTCCGAAATTGGAATAGTCATGCGCTATTTTAACGACAAGGCGCAGGTTTGCCGTGATCATCTTCTCGCGAGCCTTGTGGTCACCTTTTTGGATCAAGGCCGCCAACTCAACCTCTTCCGAGGGCTTCAAGAGCGGGGTTTTCCCGATTTCCTGAAGGTATAGCTTGATGGTGCTTCTATCCGCACTCGGAAGCTTGCGGACATCGTCAACCTCTGGGGTGACGGCGGAAGCACTGCGGCCTACCTGTATTTCTTCGATCTCGGGTGCGGTGTCTATGAGTTTCATGTTCTTAAAGGTTTGAGTTAATGCGACGTGGAATATTCTCAAAAATTTACCGGCTGGCGTAAATCTAACTGCGGAATACGGGTCGGATTTCCGGTAAATGGGCCCCGGGTCGGGTAAACGGTAATTCCGGGAATTCAACTGTGAAAATATACGCCACTTTTAATTGAGACTAAGAATCAATAAAAACGTTCAAAGAGACAAGGGAAAAAGGCTGAAGGGAGAGGTTGCATGGAAGGAGAAAGGAAGAAATAAGAGAAACTGATGCGAGGAAGAGAGGAGACGGTAACGGTCGTACCGCTGCGCGGGTTGGGGCGCGGACTGGCTTATTGCATACCGGAGGGGATGGAGGACCGGATTGGTGTGGGGAGCCTTGTCCGGATGCCGCTGGGGAACCGGACTGAGCACGGGATAGTGGTACGGATGGGGGATGATGGTGAATTTGAGCGTGGCCGGATGAAGCAGTTATTTGGGCTGGAGCAGGCCTTTCCGGTGGTGCGGGAGGATGGCATCCGGCTGGCGAACTGGATGGCCGGGTATTACAGCTGCGGGATGGAACAGGTGCTGGAAGTGATGATTCCGGGGGCTGTTCGCCGGGGGATGCAGCAGAAGCAGGAGCGCTTTGTAACACTCGCGGAGAAACTCGATGGAGAAATCCTGGCACAGCTTGAGCGTCGTGCTCCCAAGCAGCACGCGGTGGTTGAGTTCATGCGAGGGCAGGTAGCCCGCGACAGCTGGCCCCGCGGGCTTATAATCAAGCGATTGAAGGTGTCGCCGACTGTAATCGACGGGCTGGTGGAGAAAGGCCTGTTGGTGGAGCGCCGGGAAGCATCCGAGCGGGTGGCCTACGCGGATGGGATCAGCGAAGGGGAGCATGTGGTGACAACCGGGTTTGAGCTGACGGGCGAGCAGGCAGCGGCGGCCTCAAGTATTCGCGAGAGCCTGAAGGAAGGCGGATTCCACGTACACTTGCTCCACGGGATAACAGGTTCCGGAAAGACGGAAGTCTACATGCGGATCATGAAGGACGTCCTCGCGGCCGGGGGAGGGATTATTTTCCTCGTCCCGGAAGTGGCCTTGACGCCTCAAACCGTGGGACGACTCCGGGCACGCTTTGAAGCGGTTGGGGGTGACAAAGTCGTGGTCTGGCACAGCCACTTGTCGGACGGCGAGCGTTATGATGCCTGGCGCGCCTTGGCCACGGGCGAAGCGAAGGTCGTCGTCGGAGCTCGCTCAGCGGTCTTTGCGCCTGTGGAAAACCTGCAATTGATTGTTGTCGATGAGGAGCATGAGCCTGCCTACAAGCAGGAGGAAGTGCCCCGCTACAACGGAAGGGATGTGGCGGTTTACCGGGCCATGATCAACAAGGCCCTGTGCGTTCTTGGGAGTGCCACGCCCTCTCTGGAGACCCTCCATAACGTGGACATCCAGAAATACAAACTGGACCGCCTGGACAAACGGGTGGACGACCGGCAACTTCCCTTGATGCATGTGGTGGACATGCGCCGGGAGAAGGGTGGCAAGGTTTTTTCGCAGTTGCTCGCTGACAAACTGCAGGACCGGTTGGAAAAGAAGGAACAGGCAATTCTTTTCCTCAATCGACGTGGCTACGACGCTTCCCTCCACTGCCCGGATTGCGGCTTTGTCGCGGTATGCGATTTCTGCGACATCACGATGACCCATCACTTCTACGATCGGCGCATGCGGTGTCACATGTGCGGATCGGAAACCTCCGTGCCGTCAACGTGTCCGAAGTGTCGGTCACCAAAAATCCGCTACAAGGGTTCCGGCACACAGAAGGTGGAGACGATTGCCAAAAAGATTCTCCCACACGCGAACATTGTACGCATTGATGCGGACACAATGCGCCGACGCCATGCCTTCCGGGAGCAGCTGACGGCCTTCCGGCAGGGAAAGATCGACGTTCTTGTCGGGACGCAGATGATCGCAAAGGGACTGGATTTTCCGAATGTGACCCTTGTTGGCCTTTTGGATGCCGACATCTCGATGCACCTTCCCGACTTTCGTGCCTCGGAGCGGACCTTCCAGTTGTTGGTGCAGGTATCCGGACGGGCTGGACGTGGCGACCGTGCCGGGGAAGTGGTCGTGCAAACTTATATGCCCGCATCCCCGCCAATCCAGTTTGGCCGTCAGCAGGATTTTGACGGATTTACCAAGGAGGAATTGGATCACCGGAAGGAATTTGGTTATCCGCCATACCGCCATTTGATTCACCATCTCATCCGCGGACAGAATCAGGAGAAAGTTGAGTTCTATGCAAAGCAATGGGTCCAGCAGGTCGGGAAGGGGCTCCAGAAGAGGGGAGTCGAGATCCGGGGTCCAGCACCTTGCCCGGTGGAGCGGATTCAGAACATGTTCCGTTACCAGATCTGGTACTTCACGCCCAACGTTGGCCGTATAATGCCCTTTTTGAATGAACAACGCCGTGCCTTCAAGTGGGACCCCGAGCTGATCGAGATCATCGATGTCGATGCGCAGCACCTGATTTAGGGAGGCAGGTCCAGTGTCCCTTGATTTCAGATGGGAAGGAACTTAATCAGATATTTGGAGCGGTGGTCCCTCGATGCAGTCCTGGTGGCTGGTGCCTGGGGGATTGCTGTGGGCAGAACAGCTGCAAGGGATATAGACTTGTGGTCCATCCTCGTCCTGATCCTTTCGACTTGGCTGACCTATGTGGCTGACCGCCTGTGGGACGTTCGTCCGGGCCGACCCGTGCCGCAGACAGATCGCCATATGTACTATAAATGCCACTACAAGGAATTCTTCCTGTTGTGGGGCACACTGTTTGTCGGGTCGCTGGTGTTGTCGTGGTTGGTTCTTCCCTTCTGGAAGTGGGCTGGAGGCTTGGTGCTTGTCGCTGGAATTGTGGGCTACCTCGCCGTGCTAAGCTGCACCTGGAAGGACTCCACCCGCTTCTTCCTCAAGCGTATTGCGGTGCCAGTTATTTTTATGGCAGGTGTCGGATGGATGTCGGAAGGCTGGCGCACGCCTGAGGGCCTCGCTGCACTATTCGTCTTGTTGTGCTGCGCCTTCGCCAACTTGTTCCTGATTTCGTATCAGGAAAGTCGCGACAGTATCCGGCCCAGCTGGCTGGAACCAGCCCTGAAGTGGTCCCTCTTCGGCGTAGCTGTATCCGGCACTCTCCTCGTTTTTCCCTTTTGGTCTGTTGGGTCGGGCGCCCTTTTTTGCGGAGTGCTATATCTGGGGCTTTACAGCCACTTGATGAAGAGCAAGGAAACTGTTTCGGGGATCCGCGCAGTGGTCGACACAATCCTGGCACTGTCTGCGATTGTGATTCTGTTGCTAGGGATGCTGCCAAATGCCTAGCAGGCAGGGATGCCTGCCACACATCTCCATGTCTCAGTGCTTGGCTTCTTCCACTTCTTTCTCGGACACTTCCCAGCAGTCGTCCGTGTAGAGGAGCGATTCGATCGAGCCATGGCCCAAGCGTGACTGGGCTTCTTCAATCTGGCCCGCGACAGCGGCATCATAAGTCGGACGCTCAACTTTGCGCAGGATGCCCATTGGCGTCGGGTAGTCGGGATGTGTCATCTGGGCCAGCATCTGGGTGTAGAGAGGGCTTGGATGATCAGACTGGTGGACGAGGATTTCCGACATGTCGGCCCCACCAGCGCCCACGATAACCTTCTCCGGGGTCAGTCCATTGAGGCGAATTCCGTGGTTGCGATCCTTGCCGCAGAGAAGTGGCTGACCCTCCTGCAGGAACATCAGCTCTTCCTCTCGGGTTTGCTTGCTGTAGACGGAGTCCCAGGTCTTGTCATTGAAAATGACGCAGTTCTGAAGGATCTCAATGAAGGAGACCCCTTGGTGAGCGTGGGCGGCCTTGAAGATTTCCACCATGTGCTTGACGTTTGTGTCATAGGTCCGGGCGATGAAAGTCGCCTCGGCTCCGAGGGCAAAGAGGAGGGGATTGATCGGGTTGTCGACTGATCCCATGGGCGTGCTCTTGGTGCGTGTGCCAACGGGTGAAGTCGGGCTGTACTGCCCCTTGGTCAATCCATAGATGCGATTGTTGAAGAGGATGATGTTGACGTTCAGGTTGCGCCGCAGGATGTGCAGGAGGTGATTGCCGCCAATACTCAGCCCGTCACCGTCACCGGTGATGAGCCAGACGCTCAGGTCCGGATTGGCGACCTTGACCCCGGTGGCCACAGCGGGTCCGCGTCCGTGGATGGTGTGGAAGCCGTAGGTTTCCATATAATAAGGGAAACGGCTGGAGCACCCGATCCCGCTGATCACGGCAAAGTTTTCACGGGGCACACCAAGCTCGGGAAAGGTGCGTTGCAGGGCGTTGAGGATGGCGTAGTCGCCGCATCCCGGGCACCAGCGTACATCATTCGCGGTGACAAAATCTTTTTTCTTAAGCGGTTCTTCGGGTGTGGTTGTCATGGCTCAGGAGGGGATGAGGTTAAGGATGGCATCGCGGATTTCCGCGACCTTGAAGGGGCGGCCCTTCATTTTGTTCAGCGGCACGGCATCGATCAGGTAGCGTGCGCGGACCAGCATGGCGAGCTGGCCGGTATTCAATTCTGGAATGATCACTTTTTTGAATTGTCGTAGTGTTGCCTCGAGATCATTCGGGAGCGGATTCAGGTGGCGCAGGTGCACACTGCTGACCTTGTAGCCTTCCGCTTGCAGCGTTCTCACGGCAGAGGTCACGGCACCAAAGGTCCCGCCCCATGCAAGGGCAAGGACATCGCCTTCCGGTTCGCCGTTTATAATGAGGGGCGCGTATGAATCAGCGATCCGCTGGATCTTGCTGGCTCGCATTTCCGTCATGTGCTCGTGATTTTCCGGATCGTAACTGACTTCCCCAGCATCGTTCTTTTCCAGACCGCCGAGCCGGTGTTCGAATCCCTTCGTTCCAGGGATTGCCTGGGCGCGTGCGAGCGTTTCAGGATTTCGTTCGAACGGCCGGTAAGGGCCGTCAGTGTTGGGCGTGGGGACTTCAATTGGGCTAAACTCACTCAGGTCAGGCAGGCGCCATGGCTCAGCGCCGTTGGCGACGTAGAGGTCACTCAGGATAATCACCGGAGTGCTGTAAGTGATGGCAATCCGCATTGCCTCGTAGGCGACCGGGAAACAGTCCGAGGGCGACATCGCCGCGACGATTGGGAGAGGGCTTTCCCCGTGCCGGCCAAACATCGCCTGCAAGAGGTCTGATTGCTCGGTCTTGGTCGGCAGGCCAGTGCTGGGACCACCACGCTGGATGTTGCAGATGACCAGCGGCAATTCGACCGAGGCCGCGAGCCCCATGAATTCGGATTTGAGGCACATCCCGGGTCCGCTGGTTCCGGTGATCCCAATGGATCCGGCAAAGCTCGCTCCAAGGGCCACCCCGATCGCGGCAATCTCATCCTCCGCCTGGACCGACTTGATCCCGAAATGCTTGTAGGTGGAGACCATCTCCAAAATGGAGGAGGCAGGGGTGATCGGATAACCCGAGTAGACGAGTTCCTTTTCCGCCTGACGAGCCCCCGCAACCAAGCCGAGGACAAGCGCTTCGTTGCCCGATATCTTCCGGTAGCGGCCCGCGCGGACAACTGCCTTGGTCACCATATAGCGGTTGCGATGAATCTCCGAGGTCTCCCCGAAAAAGTAGCCGGCCTTCAGGACCTGGACATTTGCTTCCGCGACCTCGGGAAGTTTTTTACCCCACTTGTCCTGGACAAACCTGGTTGTCGGATCGAGCGGGCGACCATACACCCAGTAGGTGAATCCAAGGGCGAAGAAATTCTTGCAGCGCAGCTTGTCGCGGGTCTTCAAGGCGCTGTCCTTGAGAGCTTCCTTGGTCAGTTCGGTGATATCAATCGGGACAAGCTCGTACTTCTTGGCCAGCTCCGGATCCTCAAGCGGGTTGCTCTCGTAGCCCGCCATTTTCAGGTTCTCGGGCGTGAACGCCCCCGTATTGACGACCAGCATGCCGCCTTGTGTGAGGTCGTCCAGATGGACCTTCAGGGCCGCCGGATTCATCGCGATAAGCGCATCCGGCTCATCACCGGGGGTGAGGATTTCGCGGCTCCCAAAGTGCACCTGAAAGGCGGACACGCCTGGGATCGTCCCTGCGGGTGCGCGGATTTCCGCCGGGAAATCCGGGAAAGTGGCAATGGCATTCGGGACCACGACGCTGCTGTCGGTAAACCGTTCCCCAACCGTTTGCATGCCGTCGCCGGAATCACCCGCGAACCGCACCACCACCGATTGGCGCTCTTCAAAACCAGAAATTTTTTCAGTCATGTTTCTTCAGGAGTAGGGAGTGAGAATTGCCGTCAACTTGCGAAAGCTCCGGTCGGAAGTCAACGCGGGATGATGTGGGGTCCCTGCCTAAATGCCTCCTAGTGATCAAGAATCGACAATTGGCGGGATTCTGTCGCACTGGATCAGTGTGGATATGCAGATAAACCGCCCACGAGCTTCATTATGCCCAGCAATTGGCCTGCTGGCCGGGCTGGCTTGTCTCCTTATCTGCTTTTCCGGATGTGCGAGCACTTCAGCAGGGCCTCGCGACCAGATCGGCCAGGTGGAGCAGATCGAATCCTCCTCACTCCGGACAGCTTTGCTCGCGCTTGGTCCGGATGTGGCCTACGATGAAGCCTATCGCGTTGCCGAAACCGCCCTCAGGACATCAAGTATATTGGCTGAGGAGTATGGAGTGGGGGCTTCTCCCATTGTCCACAACATGCTCGTCAATGCGGGCTTGCGTGACCGGGGACTCTGTTACCACTGGGCCGAGGATATGGAAGCCGCCCTGATCGGACTTACCCTGTTTACCCTCGAAGTGCGCCAGATCATTGCCCGGGAGAATACTATTCGTGAGCACAATGCGGTCGTTGTGACCGCCAGGAACCAGCCGCTCAGCGAGGGAATTGTCCTCGATGCCTGGCGCGATTCAGGGGATCTGTTTTGGGGCCCGCTCAGCGAAGACAAGTATCCCTGGCAGGAAAAGATCCCCTCGGGACAATAGCAGCTGTGGATTCGGTCCGCCCAGTGCCTTTTCTTCGTTCTTAGGCTTGCCATCTTACCCCCCTTTTGGCCAATTTCCTTCCCTTTGACGGAGAGATGGCAGAGTGGCCGATCGTGACTGACTCGAAATCAGTTGTACCAGCAATGGTACCGGGGGTTCGAATCCCTCTCTCTCCGCCATCCTTCGCTCTCCGAGCTTCGGATGGCGCAGCCATTCGGAGTGAGGCTAGAGCAAGGATGCCCTGCGTAGCTCGAACGCAGTGAGAGCGAAGCACGGGCTCAAGATCCAACCTACAGGCCAGCCATAGCCGAGGGTGTGCCAGACGTACACCGGGCATAAATAAAATGGCACTTGAACAGCTTCTCGGTTATCAACCCTCCAATCTTTCCAGGAGCTAACGTCACCTACATCTGACTAAACAACGAAACACCCAGCCCGCCTTCCTCCTTCGCCTTGCAGGCTTCGGCGGACAGGCTGTGGGAAACCGGTAATCGCGCGACCCATCCTTCGCCACACTGCGGAGGGCACCGCTGTTCAAGCTATGAGCTCCGCAGCAGTGCTCCAAGCAAGCTGAGGTCAATTGGATTTAGACGCTCGCGGGTTCAGCATGGATTTTCAGTCCCAGTGCGTTGATGACCTTGAGGATCGTTTCAAAGCCGGGAGATCGTTCACCGGACAAAGCCTTATAGAGACTTTCGCGGGATAAGCCGGCATCGCGGGCGACCTGAGTCATCCCCTTAGCCCGGGCAATATCTCCGAGGGCCTTGGCAATGCGGGCGGCATCTCCGGGAGCATCTTCCATGACAGCTTCAAGATAGGCAGCCATCTCCTCCGGAGTGCGCAAATGTTCGGCGACATCGAATCGACTGGTTTGAATCTTTTTCATGATGGTTCCTCCAAATTTTTTGATAAGTGAATAGCTCGTTTGATATCCGTGGACTGCGTTCGTTTGGTACCTCCTGCCAGCAAAATCACGATCTCCCGCCCTTGCTGGCAATAGTAGACCCGGTAGCCCGGTCCGTAATCAATCCGCATTTCAGAAACTCCCGACCCAACCGGTTTTACATCGCCCGTGTTACCCGCTTCCAGTCTTTGGATTCTCACCAGGATGCGGGCCCGAGCACGGATGTCCTTTAGTCCATCCAGCCACTTGCCGAAAACTTCTGTCTTGCGGATTATTCGCATGATTCAATATGTAGCCTACTGGCTACGCCTGTCAATTGATTGTTCATGCCTATTTTTCCCCGGGGAATCCAACAGAACACGACTAATCGCTACTCTGGTGCATTGATTATGCCTCCACGGAAAAATTACCAATTTGGTAAGTAGCAGTGAATAAGAGCTTTATAAAACCCAGTTCGAGTCCCTCTCTCCCCCAATCGTCTAGCTCATGGCAGGAGGGACAGGGAAATAGTCCGGTACATAGCCGCACGGAACCGCGTCTGGGCCGGAAAACTTATCTTGGAAAAGATGAAGAATTCGCCAATATTCCCGTGCACGAGCTATGGAAGAAGAATTGGAAAAACTACAAGGCCTCAAAGATCAATTGATCCTCTACCTAGTGGAAAACGGCATGCGCCTCTTTCTGGCGGTGGTCATTATCCTCGTCGGATTCTGGGTTGGGAAATCGCTGTCCAAGCTGATTCTGAAGATCTGCGACAAGCGCGGGCTCGATGTGACCCTCGCCCGGTTTTTTGCCGGATTCACCAAGCTCATCGTCATTGTCTTCGCTGTCATCATTGCTCTCAGCAAGGCGGGCATTGAGATTACCCCGTTTGTCGCGCTCCTCGGTGCCAGCGCCTTCGGGCTCTCCCTTGCTGTGCAGGGTCCGATCTCCAATTACGGAGCTGGGATTGTCCTTATCGTGACGCGGCCCTTCAAGGTTGGCGATACGCTCAGCGTCAGCGGGCAATCGGGAATCGTTGACAACATCGCCCTTGGGCACACGCAACTCTACAATGAGGATGATGAAAAAATCACGATCCCCAACCGGAAGGTGCTGGGGGAGATCTTTGTCAATTCACAGGAATTCAAGATTGTCGAAGGTGTCGTGGGAATTGCCTACAGCGAGGACCCTGAAGCAGCGATACGATGTGTCCGCGATGCCATCCATTCTGTTAAGGAAGTGGCCCCTGACCGCCAACCAGATGTGGGGATTGACGCGTTTGCCGACTCCTCAATCAACATCGGTTACCGGGTCTGGGTGCCTACCCAGATTTACCATAAGACCCGATACGGGATTAACTTGGCCATTTTCCAGGCACTCCAGAAGGAGAACATCGCGATCCCGTTCCCCCAGAGGGATATCCATATTATCAACAAGGAAGTATAAAGCGACCGGCAAACGGTCTTACGGAAGCGCTGGAAGCCCTACCACTCTTCCCAGCTGAGGGTGCAATAGTTGTAGAATCTTCGAGGATCCATCGAGTCCTTTTGGTAATACAACCAGCAGCCATCGGAAAACCTGAAGGCAAAGGGGTAGAAGCTGGATGAAGTCCACCAGAAGGCCTCCATTCCGCTGTCCCAGAAAACGATGTTCTCCGGATTGTCGCCAATCGGGTGTAGCCAGTGGTTTTGCTGGTGGTAAGTCCACGATTCGTGCGCCACGTTGAAGTACCCAAACCAGTCCAGCCAGAACCAGTTGTTGGCGAGCCCGATTGCGCCGGTCCAGAGAGATTTCCTTCCCGACAAGGTTTGCCAGTCATCACTGGTGAAACCAACTCGATAGACGGCCATGAACTCTGTTCCATCGGGATGAATGGTCAGGCAGAGATCCCCACAGTCATCTGGAGGCCCAAACGAGGGGGCTCGTGACCAAGTGCCGAAAACGGTTTGCCCGTCCAGTACGCCATCAAAGCGTGCCTCGGCGCCATCCATAGCAAAGGAGCCCGCCACTCCGTCACCGCTCTGACTCGCCTCAAGCTTGCCAAGCTCCGTATCCCATTGTCCATCCATGGAATAGCCGCCCGGGGGTGGGGTGATGGTGGCCGGGTCCCTGCTGCAGGTGTAGAAGAACTGGTTTTGTCCCACGTTGCTCTCGCTGTCCCGAAGCCTCACGAGGAATCCGGCCTTGCCGGAAGTGAAATCGGGCGGGAAATCAATAGCCGTGCAACCCGTATTGCGGTAGATGATCCCCTCCTTGCTGCCGGAAACCCCAGGATCGTATTCATCAAAGACTCTCAATCCGGGCTCAAATGGATTCACTTCGAGGAATTGAATCCATGTGATGTCCCCGTCCGGGTCTTCATAGGTAATTTCGACCTGATAGGTGTCCTCCGCGATCCAGACACCGGGCGCATCGACACTCTTGATGACGGGTGAGTTGCCACCGGTAACAGCCGCCCCCGGGCATATCCCGATAATTGCCCGGAAGTCCCATTTGTAGTAATCGCCATCGTAGGCACTGTCGTCATGGATAAAGAGCCTGAAATCCCCGTAGGGAGGGGTGATGCTGCCCGGATGCAAATCGTTCCTGCCACGGACAGCCGCGGCAACAACCTCCGAACCACCTGTCATATCCCAGGCACGCACGCTGTAGGTGCCCGGCTCAAGTGTGACATACGCGAGGGCGAGGTGTGTGTTGGTTTCCGGATCCCGGCCGCGTTCTGTTCTGACAAGGGCAACAGGTGCCCCGTCCTTGAGGACCTGGACAATGATATTGGGCAACGCGGGCCATACGAGGGGGCTCGCTTGGCAGTCAGCTTCCGGATCCGGCCACCTGTTGTGCGATGTCTGGATTTCCACGAGGTGCTGGCGAGCCGTCGCGAGCGTCGCCAAAAACAGTACTACGGTAAAAAGCAACCCGGTAAACCTGGCCCTGAAACGCGCTATCCTCATGGGATCTGCCAATCGCTCTAATGTTGTGTGTAATCTGTGTACGAAATACGGGGGCGAAGTTTAATAAATGTATCCGATTCGAATGAGACAGTCAAGTCGCGAACCCCCGCCTGCTTGATCGTAGAGAACTAATCAATCAGACAGTAGCTCCCTTTGATTCGGCTCCCACCCGCACCGTACCGTAACTGTTTACCTGTCCCTATGTTCCTCCTATGTTCCTCCCGAAGAGGAAGCAGGTTGACCGTTATCGTCAATTAAAGTTGGGGACCGGTTTGAGAGGCTGACGTTTAGGAGACGCGTGCTTTTTACCATTGAGCCATTTCCCTATAATCGTGCTCCTTACGAAGAGGTGGTAACTGGCAAACAGAATCGGAAGGGAAACTGCCAGAATAATGAAATACTTGAGTGCTGCCGGCCACGGTTGCTCCGCTATGGCGATTTGCACGGGAACGACAACGACGAGGTGGACCAGGTAAATCCAGTAGGAGGCGTCCGCGATATACTTCCAAAATGCAGACCGGGTCTGCGCAAATCGCTGGAAGAGGGTGATTGTCCCGATAACGAAGGCCCACATCATCGTCACATAGGCAAGCTGGTACACGTGCTTGTAAAGCTCACCTTTCAGCGACACCAGTCCGAGCAGGACCAACGCGTCGTTCAGGAAGTAGACGAGGAATGAAAGCCCAATTCCCAACCCGACCAGGAAAAACCCGCTTGAGGCACACTTGAGTTTGCCAAGGAGACCTGTGTTCCGATGAAGCATCCAGCCAACCAGAAAGAATAGCCCGTAGAGCAGAGTCGTTGGCAGGTGAGGAATCAGCGATTCATTCGGCGTATCAACGGTCCATTCATTCATGGTCCAAAGAATCGGAACAGTCACAACGACGAGAACGAGCCAGCCAAAGCGAGCGTTGAAGAGCATTGCAAAACCGTTATCGGCAGCCCTGCGCAATCGGTGATTGAAGCTACGTCCAGCCGTGCTGCTGACCAGCGCCCGGGCGACCAGAATAACTCCGTAGATAACAAGCAATTGATGGAGGAACCAGAGGTGCATCAAGCTAAAGTTCTCGATCCAGAAATCCTTTTGCATGAGGGCACCTATGGTGAGTTTCCAGGCAGGCATGGAGTGGAATTCCTCAGGGATGCCCATGTCGGATAACCGTCCCGCTTGAGCAAATCCTGAGATCCAGATCCACGATAAAACAGGAAACAGGATTAACCACCCCATCATGAAAGGAAGGAAAATGCGGGACAGGCGGTTAAGGATGAAATGCCGGGCACCTGCTCGATGATAGACGAGATGGGCGAAAAATCCGGCAATCAGGAAGAAAAGTTCCATTCGGAAAGAGTGACTCAAGAACTGGAACCAATCGGCTATCCAATGAGTATTTTTGTCGAGAACAGCCCATGACAAACGTTCCGGACAAAAGGATTCAGCCGCATGAAAAAATACCCCAAGGAGCAGCGCGAATCCACGCAGAGCATCAAGCGAGTGGAAGCGTTCGGTTTGAGGAAGCTCTTGGGTTGTCTGCATGTCCTGACCTTTATTCATAACGGCATATGCGTTTTCTTATTGTCGCGAACGAGGTGATTGTGTTCGCGAACGGGATTACGTCCAGAAGTTTGCTGAAAACCGAAAACACAGGGGATTTGTCCAATTTTGAAAAAGAATTCGATGATCCGTGCCCCATCGGCTTTCTCCTTGCCCGGTTTATAAATATAAATCAGGCTTGAAAGCATGATATGGAAAGAACTTTATCGGATCATGTTGTGGGTGGTGCTTATGCCACTGACTGGGTGGGCTGCGGAGCATTGGATTGGCTCCGATGACGAGCTGGCGAATCTCTTTGACGGGGGGCAGGTGGGGCCTGGTGACACGATCATATGGCGGGATGGTGTTTACCTCGACCAACGGATCCATGTGTCGGCGAGTGGAATTGCGGGGGCGCCGATTCTTCTCCGGGCGGAAACGCCTGGCGGAGTGATGTTCAAAGGTGAAAGCGCGATCAAGTTTGGGGGCGACTACATTGAGGTTTCCGGGTTTTATTTCTACAATGGAGATGACCACGACCGGGATATTCCATCATCGTTGGTGCAATTCCGTTCCAACAATGGCAACCGGCACGCACACCACTGCCGTCTGACGGAATGTGCATTCGTCGACTACAACTTTTGGGAAGTGGACAGTGATGATGACGACGAGGACGGGGATACCACGGAAAAGATCTGGGCAAATTCCAAATGGGTGCAGATTTACGGAACAAACAACCGGGTGGATCATTGTCACTTTTCGGGGAAGATTGTCCGTGGAGCCCTGATCGTTGTGGAAATGGTCCCGCAAGACGGGGATGACGGAACACCCTACGCCTCGTTTGCCCATCGGATTGACCACAACAGCTTTGGTCCAAATCCGGTTGGCTGGTCCGATAATGAATTTGAAACAGTACGAGTGGGGACCAGCAATTATGCCAATTTTCGCGGGGATATCGTTGTGGAGCACAACCGGTTCTTTCAATGCGACGGGGAGATTGAAGTGATCTCGAACAAAAGCAGCTATAACACGTATCGCAACAACGTGTTGATAGGCTGCAAGGGATCCTTGGTCCTGCGCCATGGTGACCATTGTGTCGTCGAAAACAACCTGATCCTTGGCATGGGGCGTAGCGGCACGGGTGGGATCCGTCTCAACGGCGAAGGCCACCTCATACGTGGCAATTATATTGAGGGCATCCGTGGGACCGGACTTCGAGCGGGAATCACCTTGCGGGCAGCGGGGCGTGTAACCGGAGCGGACACAAACGGAGGGTACGAGCAAGTGCGCAATGTCGAGGTCGTCCATAACACTGTGCTTGATGCCCGGGAATCGCTGCAGCTCTGTGAACTGGGCTCAAAGGATAACAATTACAGGCCAACTGATACCATTATTGCGAACAACCTGATTGTATCGGCGACCGGTCCGCTTGTGCAGTGGGATGAACCGCCATCGGCAATGACCTATGCTGGCAACCTTCTTCACGGAGCGACCGCCGGCATCAGTGACCCGGGTTTTATGGAGGCAAACCCAAATTTGGAGTTGCGCAAGGACTGGCTGATGCAGCCGGGCATGACGGGTGCCGCGATTGATACTGCGGATATACTTTACGCAGGACTCGAGTCTGATCTGGATGGTGACCTGCGGTCAGATGGAGCTGATATTGGCGCTGATGAAAGAACTGAGCGGACACAGTTGCTGGCACCGGTTTCTCCCGACACAGCCGGACCGAGCTGGCTGTCCGAGTCTGTTCTGGACACCGCTCATGCAGTTGAATTTTCCAGCGCCAGTGAGCTGGTATGGAAACTGAATCTGGGGGCCATCCCCTTGGTGGGTGAGCTTGACCTGCGCCGCGGTGAACTGGACGGCAGCACAGCCTGGCCAGCGCTTTTTGAAGCAAGCCGGGAGGGAGAAGTTTGGTCTTTGCGCATTCCCTTGGATGAAATGACTCCCCGGATGTTTTTCTGGATGAAGGCCGCACAAACTTTGGACGCATCCCAAGAGGAATTGATGAGGGACTATAAATGAAAATTCCAATTGAGTGCGGGGATGGTTCCAGACTCCACGTGAGCCGGGTGGCGATCGGATGCTGGGCCATGGCTGGCCGCGAATACTGGGGTCAACAGGACCGGAAAGAATCCACTGCAACCCTGCATGCGGCTTTGGAAGCAGGTATCAACTTTTTTGATACAGCGCCCGTTTACGGAGACGGCGCTTCAGAAGAACTTCTTGGGGATGTCTTCCGCGGATGTCGGGATGAGGTGGTGATCGCAACCAAGGTTGGCCGCCATGACCTGACGGAAACTGGCATGCGTCAATCCTGCGAGGAGAGTCTACGCCGTCTTCAAACGGACATCATCGACCTGTACCAAGTGCATTGGCCGAGCCATGTCCTTCCACTCGATGAGACGCTCGCGACGCTTCGAGATCTCCAATCAGAGGGAAAAATCCGCGCATTCGGGGTCTGTAATTTCGGTCCGCGGGATTTGTCAGACTGGTTTTCCGGCGGGGGACCGGCAACGACGAACCAGTTCCCTTATTCTCTCCTGGCGCGGGCAGTTGAATTTGATGTGATTCCGCCGATGATCAACAAAGGGATGCGCATCCTTGCATACAGTCCACTTATGCAGGGATTGCTCACGGGAAAGTTTTCCGACGCGGATGAAGTTCCCGATCGCCGGGCCCGCAGCCGCCACTTCCGTGCCGATCGTCCATACAGCAGTCACAATGAACCGGGTTGTGAAGATCTGACCTTTGCCACGCTGGAGGCAATTCGCGCCCTAGCCGGCGAATGGGGTTTGGATATGGCTCCCCTGGCCCTCGCTTGGCTTCTCCACCAGGAGGCGGTGGGGAGTATAATTGTTGGAGTACGCTCACCCTCGCAGTTGGCCGAAAACCTGGCTGTGGCCAAATTACGGTTGGATCGTCAGCAACTTGACTCCCTCTCTGCAGCAACGACAGCCTTGAAGGCGACTCTCGGTCAGGAGTGTGACCTATGGATGCATCCAAGTCGCATTCGATGAAATGATCACCTGATTCCGTAGAGTTGGTAGAACCGAAGCTCCGCCAGATAAGCCTAACCGGCGTTTAGGTCTGGCGATGGAAATTATTATTAAACATCTTATTCTGTTTGGGGATATCGTTAAATATTTCGATAAGTACATTAAGCATAAAGGCTTATGAATTTGTATGCCGCCTCTGATTCACCTTTGGTTGGAGAGAATATATTCGATTGTCCTTGCCTCAGAAATCTCTATTCATATTTATAAATATCTCTATCTAGAACCTTTGACTGCGTGTTCTCTGTCAAGAACCATCAAATTTTCTAACTAATCCAATCCCTAATCAGATGAATATGAAAAAGCTCATTACCTTCACAATTGCTAGCGCGTCGGCCTGTGTGGCCTTCGCTGAAGTCACAAGTATCTTCATGGATACAGGCGACCTTGCGGCAAACTTTTCCACAATCAAGGGCGACGCCAGTTCCACCCCGGATGATTCTTCCGGTGAATTGCGGATTGCTGATTTCAGCACTGCGGACAAGCCGGAAGCTTATGTCTACCTAACTAGTCCTCTTATGGACGGATTCCAGTTGGACTTCGATTTCCGTAATGAAAGCCAGCCTACCTACAATGCGGATGGCAGTGCCCCGGGAACCGCTTCGAATGGTGAAATTCGATTCCGCTTTGGCAATGACATCGATCCCACTTCCAACAGCAAGACCGGGCTACAACTTGGTTTCAAATGGGACACGGATTTCCGTTTTGGTTATGACAACGGCGACAATGGTGGTTTGAGCACAAGCAGTGTGTCCGGCGAACACGATGGTGGAACAACCTATTCGGTTTCTCTCGTGGCCAACAATTCCACTGTCAATACGTTGGACTTCACCATGGGTGGGGTAGCCTACACGCTCCAACCGCTTACGTACTCGATCTTTGTCGACGGCGTCCTTGCCGACCAGGATATCCTTCTGCAGACCGGAACCGCTGATTATGATCCAGCCGCCGGTATCAGCCGCTTTGGTTTCCTTGGAGACAGCGACGCCAAGGGTGGCGCCGAAGTCTATTTTGACAATGTGGTCCTCAAGACTGGTGATTCGATTGGCGAAGGGGGATCTTCCGGCTGGCTCGGTTACATGGTTGAGGATGGCTATGCTGACACAGGCAACTGGTTGGGCTTGGTCAATGTAGTCAACGCCCCGTGGATATACAACGAAGCTCTCACGGGCTGGATGTATCTGGAAGAAACGAGTGCCTCTGAAGACGGCGCCTGGATCTGGGTCTATCGTCCGTAATCCCTGTTCTGTATTTAGCGCATTTCCAAATCGGGGAATTCGGTGGGCTGGGGCCTTCCGGTCAACCCCAATTGTACCGGTGAACCCCTCATTGGCAGCTAATTTGCCCAGGTGAGTTTTCTGTGCTTGCGTTTCAAACAGGAGTCAATTCATAATTATAAAATGGGATCATTACTCAAAAAGAATGCCTTTGTTTCCGGTGCGGAACAAGGAATTGGTAAAGCGGTGGCGGAGCATCTGATTGATGCGGGTTGCGATATTTTCATCCATTATTTCATGGGTGAGGAGGGGCCGAAGGAGCTGGTCGCCCGAGCCGAGGCGAGAGGGCAGCGGGCCGCTTACGGACGGGGCGACCTGACCGATGAAGGCGAAGCCACAGCTTGTGTGCAGGAGGCCATTGAGTTCCTCGGTGGTATGGATGTGCTGGTGAATAATGTGGGTGGCATAATCGGCCGAAAATACCTTGGTGAGATCGACGTAAAGTTCTGGCAGACGGTTCTGGATGTGAACATGACAACGATGCTTCACGTCACGCAGGCATCCCTTCCAGCACTTGAAAAGGCGCAGGACGGGGCGAGCGTGGTAAACCTTGCTTCACTTGCCGGTCGCTGTGGAGGCCACTCCGGCTCACTGGCGTATTCTACAACAAAGGGAGCGGTACTCACTTGGACGCGTTCCCTTGCCGCCGAGCTTGGAGGCAAGGGCATTCGGGTAAATGCGGTGGCCCCGGGCTTGATCCTCGGAACCCGTTTTCACGACAAGCACACGACGAAGGAGTCCGCTGATGCCACGATTTCACAAATTCCCCTGCAGCGAGCCGGTAACGCCGGAGATATTGCCCGCACAATCACTTTCCTCGCCAGCGAGTATGATGGCTTCATTTCCGGAGCGACAATAGACATCAACGGTGGTATCTACAGGATGTAGGGGCCAGAGCGAGCCATCCGGCAAAAGTAACCAGTCTTGAGGCTTAGGGTTTCCTGACCTGAAGCCAGTCCGCGATTTGCCCTGCTAGGCTTGCGTAGTCTGTTTCCGGGCCCGAGTCACCGGAGGGAAACTGGTCGAGGTCGACGACGAAACAATCGCCCTCGGGTTCACCCGGAGTATTCTTTCCTCCGGGGACTTGAAGGTCGCGATACTGGCCATCCAGCAACTCTGGATAAATGGCCGGCTGGAAATAATGGGGACGGTAAGACGGTTCCCGCTGGAGACGCTCCCAATCGTCGCGAAGGCGCTTTATGGCACGCTTCTCAGCACTGGCACGGCTAAAAACAAGAAAAATAAAGCGAACTTCCCCATAGCTGCGAAGCTCATCGCGGAAGGCCCGGGTGAGGGCGGAGCACGAAATGATGCTGACTGGTCCCTCCTCCCGGTTGCGTATGATATCTCCAATCTTCGCTTTCCAGATACGGCGATCTGCGTCTGTGAGGGGCCTTCCGAAGGTCATCGATTCAATGGATTCCTTCGTGTGTAAATCATCTCCTTCGATGTATTTAAAATCAAACCCGCCGCGGCTTGTGAGGCGCTTGATCAGGGTTGTCTTTCCGGTCAGGCAAATGCCGCCGACAATGATGGTAGGGAAATTCATCTTCAACCAGGGTGTTTAAAATCAGCGAGGGAATCCTCTGGGGCGGGCGGATAGCATTCAAGGAGAGTCAGCCCGTCCGGGCCCGGTTCAATTTGAAATTTTTCCAGATCCGCGGGACAAAAGAAGCGATCGTAAGGACCGACTGCGCGCTGCCCTTGACTGTCGTCGATAACGCCGGTTCCAGAGGTCACGATCCCGATGAAAGCTTGGGCTCCTTCCCATACAGCATTTCTGGTGAATGTGGACTGGCGCAGAGTGAAGCGCGGATTCCGGTCTTTTTCGAGAAGCGAGAACTGGTGTCCTCCCCCCGACCATTCACGGCGTGCCAGGGGATTGCAGCGATAGCGGGCAATTGCTTGTTCAAGTGGCAACGGATCGTAGTCAAAAACATCAAGACAGAAGTCGAGATCGCGCTGCATGAAGCGAGCTGATTCAGGCAGGACATAGCCGCCGCGTTCGAACTCAAATCGAACGGCAAGATCAGAGGGTTCCATCACCTCAACCATGAGGATGCCTGGCCCGATGGCGTGCGGACGGCCACCCGGAATAAAGTACGTTTCCCCGACCTTGACGGGGATACGATCAAAGCAGGCTTCGATTGCGGCAATGTCCTGCTCTTCAATCATGCGCTTGAACTCGGCCCGCGATGGTGGGCGCTGGAAGCCGATATAGATGTAGGGATCCTTGATCTCAGGCCTCATTGCCAGAATATGGTAAGCCTCGGCTTTCCCTGAGGGACCAAGCTTGTGCCTTCTCGCGAATTCTGCGGTCGGATGAGCCTGGAAGTGCAGGCGGATAGCTGAATCAAGCAATTTTACAAGAACCGGCAAGTTTGCCCCATAGGCTCCGGTGTGGTCTTTCCCCAAAAAGGCAACAGGATCCCGGGCAAGAAGGTCGCGGAACCTTGGCTGGTCTCCTTCAACCACTCGTGCAAGGCCTTCCCCGTCGGGTCGTTTGACCGGGTTGACAGCCTCGGTTGTTGAGCCCACCCAGTCCTCAGGCCAATGGTCATCACGTGGATTGGATTTACCTTGAAGTCGGTCCAATGTGGCGCCTCCGGGATAGCTGCGCCACACTCGCTCTGGCTGGAAGGTCAGGATTCTACCGGATAGTTCCATCGTAATCAGGGTTTCCGGTCGCCCGGATTTACTTTCTTGGAAGCTTGGTACAGAAGGGTCCCGATCGCGACAATCAAAAGTCCGCAAAAGGCAAAGCAGAGGCGGCCGGAGAGCTGGTTGGGAATGGCGACACCCAGCAAGGTGATGAAACCTCCGTAGACAAAACAGAGTAATCCCAGAATCCTGGCCTGCTTCCCGTCCGATTCAACGCCTCCTTCGCCCGTATAATTGACCGGTTTCTTCAGGTTTTCGAAGAGCTTTTCAGTGGCTGGCTTTTCCTTGTAACCGGTGAGACGGCCGATCCAGATCGTGAGGAAGAACCAGACGGAACAGACAAATATGTTTCCCAATCCACTGATTATATAGAGAAGATCGGATGCTTCACGGCCGCTCAGGTCCGTGTATCCCAGCCAGGAAGGATCAAATTGGAATTTGGCGATGTAGGAGAAGGTCAGGCCGACGATCAGGCTCGACCATGCCGCCCATCTTGGGGCCCCTTTGAAAAAGATCCCCCAAACCAATGGCATGGCATATGGGATCGCGATAAGCGCCCCGAAGAGGACCATGATTTCAAATAGATCATACTGCTGGATTTGGCTTATCATCAGAGCTGAGCATATGATCAGGACACCAAAAAGTGCGGAAGCGATCTTGCCCGCAACGAGAAGTTCCTTCCCTGATGCGTCCGGCCGGAAAACCGGATTGTAGAAGTTCTTAACGATTATGCCGGCGTTGCGATTGAGGCCCGAATCCATCGAGGAGATGGTTGCGGCAAAGAGCGCACAGAGAAGCAACCCAAGCATTCCCGCTGGCATTAGCTCCAGTCCGATGAAAACAAATGCCCCTTCGTGTGCTTTCTCTCCCAAGTGGGGGAAGACAAGACTCAAGTCCGGCTGGATGATTGAGGCCGCCATCGGCGGAATGAACCAGATGAAAGGTCCCACGAACATGAGGGTAGCTGCCATCAAAGCCGCCTTCTTGGCTTGCTTGTCGTCTTTCACCGCAAGGTAGCGGTAAGACTCGAACATGTTGTTCAATTTGAAGGATTGGATGACAAAAGCAGCAAATATCCAGAGGTAGACAAAAGATGCATCCTCGGACTCCCACACCTTGAAGTGGTGCTCCGGCACTTTCTCAATAAAGCCAGAAAGTCCGCCAACCGCCGGGTGACTCAGCGCTAAAAAACATGCCACTATGGTGATGCTCATCAGAAGCACAGTCTGCATGAAGTCCGAGGCAATGATGGCCCAGGATCCTCCGGTCACGCTCATGAATACCACGACCACGCCCACGATGATGATCGTCACGCTCATCGGAATATTGAAAAAGCTCGAGGCCACGATGCCTAAGCCGTTCAACCAGATCCCGGCATAGACTATACTCATCGGAACCTGAATCCATGTGAAAACCTGCTCATTCTTGTTTCCATAGCGGTCTCGGACCGCCTCGATCGGAGTGATCACCCGCAGACGGCGAAACCGGTGGGCGGTCAGGAAATAGTTCCCCAGGTAGCCGACCGCATTTCCAAAGAAGACGGCCGCCACCAGCGAACCGTCCAGATAGGCTTTGCCGGCCGCCCCGGTGAAGGTCCAGGCGCTGAATTGCGTCATGAACGCCGATGCCCCGACCAGCCACCAGAGGATACTCCCGCCGGCGCGAAAGTAATCGCTGGCATCCTTGCTGAATGCCCGGAAGATGAGACCCAGGCTGAGTTGAAAGCCAAAATAGAAGACCACCACAAGGAGGTCCCAAGAGTTGAGGTTCGTGCCAAACATAGAGCAGTTGGTTGAATGGGGTGATCTGGGCTTGCCGGCCTCAATCCCGGAGGATCAGACCGCTCTCCGTTAATAATTATTAAATTCTGATCAGGAGCTTCTGGAGCTGGCAAGACTTTTCGGCACCCCGGGATGAATTTTCAGCGCTGGCAAGCGAGCCGACCCGAGAGAAGTGGGGGCACCCGAAGGACACCTCAGGAGATCGGCGGAACCGTCGGCGGGGTGCGCTTTAGAGCTTTAACGAGGCCCTCTCAGGGGAATTTATAATTCTTCCGATAATTATAAAAAGAAGATTGCAAATCTGATGGGTGCGGCCATTGGTAGGAACAACTTGTTCGGACCGCACTGGGGTTCTTGATGGCCTCCGCGCCGTGTCCGCCAACCAGACAAATTTCAACATATGAGCAAGAAGACTCCCAGCCAAGCTGCCATCGCGAAACACCTTGGTGTTTCACAGGCCCTCGTTTCAATGGTTTTGAATGGTCGCAAGGAAGGGATTTCCCCGACGACTTTTGACCGGATTTGGAATTATGCCATCACCGCCGGGTACACCCCAAAGGGAATGAAAGTGGATCATGTGTCTGGCGGAGCGGTTCGCCGCACCGCTATCGGTTATTTTCTGCGGTCCCCATTCAAACTCGCGACAAAAACCAATTTTTTCAGCCATGTGACCCAAGGACTGCATGACTATGCCTCGGAGAATGACCTTAACTTGATTTTTCTTGGGCCCGAGTCGGATGCGGATGACCGCATGCTGCGACGGGTCAAGGAGACGCTTCCCACTTTGCGTGGGCTGGTTATTCTGGGCGAGATCGCCCCCGAGTTCCAATCATTTGTAGATGATATGCAGATGCCGACAGTCATCGTGAGCTCGCGGGCCACCGGCATTTTTCACTCGGTTAATTCGAATGAGGTGAAGGCCGCCCAGCTCCTCACCCATCATCTTTTTGAATTGGGGCACCGCCAATTTGCTTTTCTCGGGGGATTGGCCCCCAAAGGACGCTACCTCGAGCGGCGCGAAGCGGTTATTCAAAGCTTCCAGCAAGCAGGTGTTGATCCAGCCAGGTGCCGGTTTATTGAGGAGGCCAGCGGTGCGGACCGGGCCGAGGGCTTCAAGGCAGCTGATCAATTGATCAGGGAATGCGCGGGCAAGGACTTGCCAACTGCCTGGATTGTCGGGAATGGAACCATGGCCCGCGGGGTCTGTAGCAGGCTGTTCCAACAGGGGATCAAAATTGGCGGGGAAGTCAGCGTAGCGGCTATCGATATGACACGCGTCTGCTGGGAGGAAATTCCCACACTGACCTCCGCTTCCGCGATTCCCGAAGACCTCGGATGGGAAGCAGGACGCCTCCTTATTGAGGCGCAACAAGGGGACGACCAGCCCCTTCAGGACATCGTCCTTCCCGTTAAACTGGTTGTTCGCGATTCAACAGGCCCCGCTCCCGTGTCCGTCCCCACTAATACTACCCTGGTCGACGCTTGAGGCGGGCCGTCTTTCTCCCTCTCCCAGGTGTGAAATGGGGTTAATATATTAATAATAATTATTAATATAGTATTGACCCCGGTCGTGTGCCTGAGAGACTATGAGGGAAATCCCGAGTCTCCGAATTCCCCTTGCTGAATCACTGTTCGGGCAGCCTTTTGCAAGTAGTCCAAACATGTACTTCCCGCCGTCTTCGCGTCGGCACAACCCAAAATAATAATTATGAAAATCCGGTTCCGTTCCCGGGTTATCCCGTTTATGAGTGGCTTAAATCCTAGAATTCTGGACCTGTTGCAGGTCTTCTCAACCCCTGGTTTTCGCTTTAGCTGTCATGGGCGTGGGCGAAGGAATCTCCTTGAATTCAAGAGGTTGCTTGCGGTGAAGAAACATTTCCTTCGCTTGCTAAGCTATGGTGTTTTGGTGATTCCCTGCACGTATGCCATGGGTGCCGACTATGTGGTATCGAGTGAAGCTGATTTCTCAGCCTTGCCGACGACCTTGCAAGCTGGAGACACCGTCAGGATTCAAGCCGGGACTTACACGGATATCCAACGGACTCTCAAGGGAACTGGCACCGCGGGGAGTCCCATAAGCGTGTATGCCGAGCCGCTGGGCGGAGCCGTATTCGAGGGATTGACTCGGTTCACCCTTGATGGATCACACATCATTCTGGCTGGGCTTGTTTTTGATGGCAACGGCGGGCCTGTATCCAGTAACGGAGTTGTCCAGCTTGCGAAGGCATCGGATTCCTGCCGTGTGACAAACTGCCAATTCAAGGACTTCAATGCAGGCCCGGCATCTTCGTATTGGCTTTTTGCCTACGGGTTCAACCACCGGATTGACCACTGCAGTTTCGAGGGAAAAACAACCGAGAATGTGACGGTCAATTTCAAGCCAGACAGTTCGGAGGGTGGGGCATCGGTCACCCGGAACCATCGGTTTGACCACAATTACATGGGTCCACGGACCGTCATTGGAACAAACGGCTACGAGGGTATCCGGATCAGCGACAGCAGCAGGCAAGTCTACCGGATGGAAGTGACGGTGGAACACAATCTGTTTTTCCAGACGATCAAGAATTTGAGCGCGGACGAAATGGAGGTCATTTCAAACAAGTCAGCGGGGAACATTTTCCGGTACAACACGTTTATGGACAACGATGGACAACTTACCCTGCGGCATGGTGACGAGTGCATCGTGGAGGGGAATTTCTTCTTTGGCAGCGGAACCGGTCGCGACTCGGGTGTACGTGTAATCGGGCAGGATCACGTGGTCAGGAACAATTATTTCGAGGGAATCCAAGGGACTGGGCTGCGTTCAACGGTTGTGGTCATGGCAGGGGACAACGACTGGCCAGCAAGCGATGACAGCAATGGCTACGAGGCGGCAGACCGGGCCGTCATTGCCAACAACACGTTCGTGGATTGTAAGCGCCCGATCAACATAGGAGAAGACAAGTCAGACGGCGTTGTTCCGGATGATGTGCGGATCTTGAACAATGTTGTCCAGAACTCAGGTATATCCGGAATTGTCTTTGATCTCCAATATGCCACATCCCTGATGGAATTTGGTGGTAACCTTGTCTATGACATTGGTGGCAATTACGGGACAACAGGTCTTTCCGGGGTGACTTATGGTGTTTTTCCCGATCTTGTTCCCGACGTTGGACTGGGGTATTCTATTCCTTCCGGAACCAGCCCCTGTCTGGATTCCGGTCTAGTGGATCCACTGATTTTTAATGATATACGGGGCCTTCCACGAACTGACGGCAACCCGGATATCGGGGCGTATGAGGTCGGTGCCGCTGGAACTCCAATTGGAGCGCCTCTGGCCAGGGCTGAAGTGGGACCTGCCTATTATGGAGGCCCATCCGGCAGTTATTCACCTCCGGGTTCAATCCCGGAAATCCTGACAGCTTCGTTTCCGGAGGCACCGCTCAACGGGGCCTACTCCGTGAGCGTTGTCTCCATAGGTGGAGACGCTCCTTTGAGCTATTCCGTCAGCGTTGGTTCCCTGCCCGTCGGGCTTACCCTCGATTCGGTCAGCGGAACCATTTCGGGGACGGCAACTGCGCCCGGTGTCTTTCCGTTTTCCCTGAGGGTTAGCGATAATGACGGGGACTTCTCCGACAAACCATTTAGTATCACAGTCCAGACGCAGGAAACTTTAATAGTTGACGAAACCTTTGCGGACGAAGAGCGGGCAACGCAGGATTTGTCCAATAACTCGATGGCGTGGTATTCCTCATCGGGGACATCGAATGTGATTGATCCGTCAGCCGGCGTACCGGAGCTGACCCAGCTGACTGGGAACAGCGGGCGGGGGCTTCTGGCCTTCTTTGCGGATTCGGGTAGTCCGGTTTCGCTGGCAGCCGGCGAAACTTTGCTCATCCGTTTTGAAATCCGTTTTTTTGCCGGAACCACGGTCTTGGTTTTCGACGGGACGGAGAATGATTTCCGGATGGGGACTTGGGACAGCCATGGCAATCGGGACACTACGATGATGGACAATTTCAAGGGTACCTCTACATCAAGCCCGAACCCCGACTTTGTTGACTATACGGGCTACATGTTTTCGGGCGGTTTAGACTCGGCGCGAAATATTTCCCTCAGGAAAAAGATTGTTCCTTCTGATCCAATTCTGATCGGCTCGACCTCCGTCTACACCTCCCTGGGATCCACTTCCAACAGTGAGCATACCACGATTTCCGATGGTGTGATCTACACGGGAAGCCTGAGCCTTGCAAACACAGGCAGCGACCTGACCCTCACTTACTCATTGGATCAGGGGAGCATCAACTATGCGCTCCTGACGCGAACTGACTCGACCAGTCCCAACCTGACTTTTGACACCGTGGCGTTCCACCTCAACAGCCGTGTTGCGGACGGGTTCACATTGGACCGGGTGGAGGTTCACAAGCTGAGCTCGGTCAACCTTTCCCAGGAATTGATCTCCGGCGAGATCCTTAGCGGAGGGGACATGAAGGTAGTCGTCCCAAGCCAGTCAGGAGCCCGTTATCACCTGCAGGTCTCAACGGATCTTTCCTCAACTTCGTGGGGAACTGTTTCCAGCCTTGACGGCACCGGGGCGGACTTGGAATTCACAACGTCCGGACCGACCTCCCCGGGCGAGAAACTTTTCTACAGGGTTGTAGCAATCGTTAACCCGTAATGCTTTACGGGATAGAAAATCCACCTTGGTTATTATATTACCCGGCAGGCCCTTTCGGGGCCTGCCTTTTTGTTGCGGCAAACCGGCTTTGCCGCAGGCAGGTACTCGAGTTGAAAACCCAATGCTTATCGGAAACAGGCTGGCCAATTACTGTCAATTCGGATCGAGTAGATCCGGGATCGGTAACCATTCAGCGCAAGGGCGCGCCTTTAATCTTTAAATCAAGTCTGCTACTCAGGAGAAAAAAGATAATGAAGAAGTTACCATACATATTGTTGACCCTTTTGGTAACCCAGGTTCTGGCGCCACCTTTACCCGCAGGCAGTGAAGGCTATCACCCGCCTGTGGCTGAGACCTTTCCAGATCTTCTTATGCCGGTTAATTTACGCCATCTCAACATACGCAATCCTTCCGTGACGGCGATCGTCCGGATTGGAACTGATGGCGAAATCCTGGATCATGTTGTTATCAGCGCTAGCCATGCGCAGCTTATTGGACCAGCCGAACGGGCTCTCAAGTTCGCTCGGTTTCAACCAGCCCACGATGAAACCGGCACACTTGTTGCCGACTTGAATCTGGAGGTACATTTCCGCGACCCTGGCCGGGAAATTGCCGGAACAATAGCCATGTCGGTTACAGATCACATCGATGAAAATATCCAAGGTCTGGCGCACACCCAGCCAGCGATGCAAATGAGCCTTCCTGATGAGCTCGACAAACCGCTTTCAGTGTCCGGGGACGGTGAGATCCTGGTGCCCGTGGACGCCGATGACCAACCCGTCAAGGGACGAGCTGTGATTGAGCTTTACGTCGATGCCCAGGGAATTCCGCGCCTCCCCAAAATTCTTGTCAGTGATCATCCGGCGATTACGAAGGCGGCTCTGCACCGGATCGAGGGTCTGCGATTTGAACCGCCAACCCGGAACGGTTTGCCAACCGTGGTAAAGGCCCGTCTTCCATTCAACTTTGATTAAAACTATTTCACCGGTTCAGTGAAATACATCCAATCGAGAAAGAATCCCGGTTTGCGGTGGGGGGGTTCGCCACCGCGCCTTGATCAGAAACCGCTTTCTTCAGGGAGTTTGACGACCCCCACGGTAAGGATAAGGTTTGCGAATCGACGCTGTTCACCGGTGGCAATTAGAAGCGTGGTTTGAGGGGACTTGATCTGGTCATAAAAGGCCCATCGCTCCATGGTTTTCCACTCGACTTGGGTCCCCAGTTTTTCCCGGTATCTGAGGTGGATATCAGGCTCGATACCCGCTGGCGGTTGCATGACGATAGCACCCTGGATGTTGACCATTTCAAGCAGGCCATCAAGGACCTGTTCCGCGTCGAGTAGTCCCGGGCGGAAATTCAGGTAAACAGTGCTCGCATTTGGACCGCCCATTGCCTTGAAAGGGAAATTGCCGTCAGCGATGACAACCTGTGCAAAGTGGCCGCTTTGGCCAAGGGCCTCGAGGATCTGGGGATGAGTAATAATTGTCTTCAACATGGGTCAGGCGAGTGGAACGATTAGGGTTTCTGCGTTGAGGCAGCGAACGGAGAGAGCGGCATCGGGTGATACGGAACCTTCGATTTTCAAAGCCACAGTGACGGTCTCATCCGGGTCGAGTGCGGCGGGCGCACCCTCCTCAAACGTGAACCGGGCCGAGCCCTCGTTTGTCAGGTCCAGTACGAGGAAAGCGGCGCTTGCAGGTCCGGCATTGGAGATACGGACTGATCTGGAACCGTTCTGGTCTTCTGGCTGAATCTCCGCACTGAGCGATGCACGTGGTCCTTCGACAATCGGGCGGAAAAATTCCATGCGCCGGTTGTAATCGGTCAACTCCTTCTGCAGATCGGCTGGAGTGGCTTCGCGCAAGTAGATCATCATGGTGAGTCCGAAGCGCTTGTCGGTTGCGGAAGCGATGCGGCGACCACTGAGCTGTATTTCCAGGCTATTGCCTGTTGGCTTAAGCAGGGAACCAGGAACAGGATAGTGGCGGCGCGGGAGGTTGGGCCAGCGCAGGGGATCAGCCTCGTAATTCCATTCGCTCTCGAGGTCGATCAGTCCTTTGCCGATTTGTGTCCCGTTCAGTAAGACGACATCGTCTGCGGAAAGGCCCGGGAGGTAAATTTCCAGCTCTTTTCCATTAAGGTTTTGTGGAACGTCGAAGTCCCGGGAGTAGATGCCATCCAGCTCATCGGCTGCCGCCTGTTTCTGCTCCTTGTCATGCTCAGTCGGCTCATCGACAATTTCAGCGAGGGTGTAGTAGTGCGGTGCGTTGACCACCGAAGATTTCCCCATGTATTGCAACTTGAGGTGAGTTCCCAGTTCCATCGCGTTTGCCTGCCGGGTGTCGGGAGAAACGGCTATGTAGTAGGTATTCCGGTGCACAGGGGAGCCATCGATTACGGTCTTCAAGGAAAGATAGAGAGCCTTGCAGGCGAGTTCCGACGGTATGCTGAAATCCAACTTGCCGAAGGAGTGGCGGTCATCCGGTGAAACCAATGCGGAGTGCAATTGGCTGTGCAGTTCACGGCCATCCAGCGAAAAAATGCGAATTGTCACGTCAACCTGGACAGGAGTGTGGGTGTCATTGACGGCAATGATTTCCGGGTTCAACTGCTCTCCGGGATGATAGACGAAGCGCTCGAAATCAGCCAGTGTGATGACCGGTTTGCAGGCGTTCTTATACCAGTAGTAGACAGGCTTTGGGGCTCCATACCAATCCACGTGTTCGCGGTGGAAGGAAGGCCATGAGGCGTTTAGCTGCCAAGTCCAGCAGCCGGAGCTCTCGTATTTGCTGGCACGGGCAAACTCCATGTTCATCCGGCTGTCCATGCAGTGGAAAACGGACGCGTGCAAAAGGGCTTGTTCCCAGGTTTCCGCAGGTCCGAAGGGCTTTGAAACCATTTCCCATTCCGGTCGTTGTGCGTGGTGGTTCTGATAGACTTCCCAGTCGATCGGCCACAGCTTGTCCCCCGGCACGAATTTGCGGATATTGTCCGGACGGGTCGGGGAGCGCCCCACGGCGCATTCGCTGCGCAAAAGAACCAGACGTTTGCGACCCGGAAGGAGATCACGATACTTGTTCGTCGTGTAGTGAGGTGTCGATACAAGACCCCCATGCCTGTCTCCCTTGTAGGGTGAGCCGCGTCGGAATTCCCGGGTTCCGTCAACCTGGTCGACAAGCTTGCCGATAAGATCAATAATCGGGCGATTCTCGTGATTGTCCGGATTGAATTCGTTCCCCCCGCCCCACAGGGCGATCGAGGTGCGTTCACGGAGGCGGATCAACTCGCTTTCCGCGTTTTCGAGAAATACGCGGTAATCCATTGCGGGTGCGGACCCGCAGGCAAACCAGAATTCCTGCAGGCAGAGCAACCCCATCTCATCGCAGCAGTCGTAGAAGTGATCAGACTCAGTCAGGCCGCCACCCCAAACGCGAATGAACACATAATGTGCGTCCCGCGCGAGCTCAAGTAGACGGGTCACATGCTTGTCACGGTTTCGGTAAAGGTTGTCGACCGGACACCAGTTGGTTCCTTTGGAAAAAATCCGAAGACCGTTCACTTTCAGTGTCCAGGGATAGGGCTTGCCAACAATCGACCACATGCGGTTGGACTGGCCACTCTCAGCCTGGACTTCGACGTCATTGGGATTGGGGACAAACTCGATGTGGCGGAATCCCAGCCTTCGGTGGCGCTCGTCGCAGGTTGTGCCGTCCTTTGTGATAAGGCGGGCTTCAAAATTGTAGAGCGGTTGGTCACCAAAGCCGTTCGGATACCAGAGTTCCGGATCCGGGATTTCCAGTTGCAAGTCCACTTCGCTTCCAGAAATTTCCTCCAGTGCCTGCGTTGTTGTGCCATTGGGATGGCGGATGGAGACCTCGACCGCCAGTGCTTTGGTTCCTTTGCCCAGGTTTTCGATAGAACCGGTAAACCGGATGCTGCCTGTCTTTAAGTCACTGGGAAGTTCGGCATGCACGCGCGTGTCCGCGAAGCGTGCTGACTCCATCCATTCGAGAATAACCGGGCGCCAGATTCCAACGGCAATGAGGTGAGGGGACCAATTCCATCCATAAGCATATTGCGGGGTTGGACGTTGTGTACGGATATGGGCTGAACTGTTCTGGAATCCTCTCGGATCGGGCTGGGTGCCATCCTCCCATGCACGCTCCTGCGTGCGAACCCGGATGGCGAGACGATTTCCGGATGCCTTGATCAAGTCCGGGTCAAGATCGATTGATTTGCGGAGGAAGCTGCCTTCCCAGACGGCAATCTGGACATCATTCAACCAGGCTTCGGCCCGGTAATTCACCCCTTCAAAAGTGAGGCGGTAGCAACCGTCGGTACGCGGAAGATCAAAATCTTTCAGGTACCACCACTCCTTTTTCTCCATCCAGAGAATGTCACGGCTGTTCATGCCCACATAGGGATCCTCAATGCGTTTGTCCTGAAGCCATGCTGTTGGAGCGGTTACGGGAACATTGGCCGTGACGCAGTCGGAAGGCGAGTAACCACATTGATAAGCGCGGCCAGCGTTTCCGAGCAGGCCATGGTCCAGGTCGAGGGGAAAAATTCTCCAGTCGGAGGAGAGGTCAATTTGTTTGTACATGGTGCATTCAGTTGGTGAATGAAAGGTCGGGTGAAGCTCTATTGAATGGTCCAAATTCCGCTGCAAGGTGCGCTTACCTGGAATCCAACCGGCCCGTGTTGGACCGTATAGGCATTCTCTGACCAGGAAAAATCGGGCATGGAGGTGACGGGTCCGTCCACCGGAAGGAGTAGAGTGTGAAAGGTAATCCGCTTACTTCCCTGCTGGGTAAAGCGAAGTTCTGGCGCAGGCCGTAACTGATCGTAATAGGGGCAGTGCCAACCGGCAATAAACGGTTCCTTCTGCCCTTCATAGACAGTGGCTCGGCCTGGCGAGAGAATGATCAGGTTGCTGTCGGGAAAATCAGTGGACCAGGCACTGCGCTCCTCATTGAGGGGTTTGAGTGGCCCTTCGAAGAAATGCCAAAGCTGATCGGCATGCGTTATGCCGGGACCTTCAATCGTGTCCCGGATGATCCAGCCGTACGGTTTGGCAAAGAAGACCTGGCGGCGGTGGACAACCCCGGGTAACCGGTTTTCCATCAGGGTCGAGAGTCCTCGCTCGCGGAACAGCTTCTCATCGCGGCCCGGAACTTCCTCTCCGAAACCCGCCCCGAAAGTTCCATCGGCATAATCACAATTATCCGAGATAACCATCCGTCCCTCCGCATCACCGAAGATCTGGCCGAGTCCATTGACGAGGACACAATTGTAAGAAGCCGTGGCCTTGAAGTACTTGGCCAAGGGCATCCACTCCGCATTGGGATCTGATGTTGTGTAGCGCCACTTTCCGCCATTGATGAGGAAATGGCGGCCCTTTGCGGAGACCTCGATTGAGAGCTGGTCCTGGTTCATGTGGTTGTCGCCCCATGCCCCCATGTCAAAATAGAGGTAGTTGCCATCCGGGGTCCATGCGCTTCGCATGACGCCGATCCTTGAGTGCGGGTAAAAGTAGGATGTCACCGCTGGGACAGGCCCTTCTTTGCCACCGTTCAGGAAAAATCCAATCTCTGGAATTTCCAGAAGACGGTGGATGCGCAGAAGTTGTTCCCGCCGGTTGATCGTGGAACTGGAATCGTTGCTGATGGGGGTCGAGCCATCCGGCTTGTCCTGATACAGTTCAGCATAGCTGTTGAGAATTAACCGTTCCCGGTAGTGGGCCGGAAAAATTCCGTCATGGCCGTTCGCGCAGGCGACCTCGAAAAAGCTGAAATAGCTCCGCATTGCCACCCAGTGGTAACTTCCCGACATTTCCTTCGAGTATCCGTCCTCCGCAAAGAGGTCGGGCCACATTCCATCAAGAAATTTCACTGCGTAGGCCAGCCACTCAGGGCTTTCCTTGAATTCCGGGTAGAAGCAGGCAATGATCCCCAGCGCAGCGACTTCAAGGGTTGCATGGTTGCCTGTTTTCCAATGCTCCTTCCGGAGAAATACGGCATGTTCGTGCACTGAAATGAGTATCCGGGCCCACGCATCCGCCGTCATTGCCCCGCTGCCGATGACCTTTGAAAGTGCTTCGGGCCAGGTTTCGGCCACCCGCCCCGCCGCTTCAAAGGGACGCCAGGTCGACTTCTTGTAATCCAGATAAGCCTTTCCCGCCGGATCAAAGACCGGTACATGCTCAATGTAGTGCAGCATGTGCTCCAGAATGGTTTCCGCGTAAACCTCCCGGCCGGTTTTCTCGTACTCTGTTGCCAGAAGCATGAAATACCCGTGGCGTACGAGACCCCCGTTCCACTCTAAATCGCCAGCAGGGGCGGCATACCAGTCAAGCCCGTCGGACATGTCCATCGTCGCTTCCCCCAAATGGAATTCCTTCGCCACAAAGCGGTCCGCTTCTCCGGGAAGGTCGTGATGATAGATCGGACCCACTTCTTCCTGATGGTAGTTGCCGACCCGCGATGGAAAAATTTCACGGAAGTGCTCAAGGCAGGCCTCAAGATCTGGGAATGGGCGTTCCAGAAGGATGTTCAGGCGCTGGAGTAGGGTTGTGTCGGACATGGATTGATCTGCTTGCGGTGGGAGCCTTTTATCGGGCGCAGGAGCGCGTTATTGGCACTTTTCGGACTATTGGATATCTGACGGAGAAATCAATTAATAAATATTAATCATGCCCGCTTTCTTTTCGATGAATTCCCTGCGAAAGTAAGGCTCCTGTGAATTTATAATGATTAATTTATCTGAAAGGGCCTGGGTCCGATGATAGAATGAGTGGCAACAGGGCGGCGACTGGAACGGGGCCTCGGTCTGGAGTCCGACTGAGCCGGTATGCTTTCTTGCTGACGGTTGGGCTATCGCTGTTCAGGGTGTGGGAAACAGGAATTACCGGTTGCTGGTTGAATAGCCGGGGCGACCTGACAAATTATGCGTACAAAGCGATATATGCAAAGCGTGGTTATACTCGCCGTAACAAGCCTGATGGCCTTAGGCTCTGCCGAGGCAAAATCCTGGAATACAATGATCACATCAGGGACAAGTTGGGAAGATACCGCCGGCGATCCGATACAGGCACACGGTGGTGGATTGTTGAAACACGGTGACCTCTGGTACTGGTATGGAGAAGACAAGCGCAATGGCTATTTCCCGTCTCCCGGGGTTTCCTGCTATTCATCCAATGACTTGATAAACTGGAAAAATGAAGGGGTTGTCTGCCCGATTTGGGTCCGGGACGGGGAATCGATAGTTCCCAACACGCCAGCGGAATTCCAGTCATCCACAAGACGTGCGGTAATGGAGCGCCCCAAGGTCATCTACAACGACAAGACGAAAAAATTTCTCATGTGGGTACATCTGGAAGGATATGCTGATGGAGATCCCCGATATCAAATTTCAAGCGCAGGGGTTGCTTTCAGTGACTCGCCAGTTGGCCCCTTTGAATTTGTCGATTTTTTTCGTCCTGTTCCCGCTGAGCTGCATAAGACATTTTGTGAGGAGACCTCGGCAGACCAGATGGTTCGCGGATCAACATTCCGGGATATGACACTGTTTAAGGATGATGATGGCAGAGCCTATGTCATTTATGCTGCCGAGAGCAACTACACCATGCACATCATTGAACTCACCGATGATTTTTGCGGGGTAAAGCCCCTCGTGCTGGGAAAGACCTGGAATCGCATTCTCATAGGAGAGCACCGGGAAGCACCTGCGATGTTCAAGTATAGAAATAATTACTACATCTTGACTTCTGGTGCAACCGGATGGACACCGAATGCGGCGCGGATGTATACGAGCGGCCAAATTTTGGGCCCTTATTCTTCGCTGGGGAACCCTTGTCTGGGGGAGCTGTCGGAAACCACCTTTAACAGCCAAAGCACATTTGTTCAGCCGTTGCAGCCCGACAAGGGAATCTTCCTTTATATGGGGGATCGTTGGACACGTGATGACCTTGGCGACTCCCGATATATCTGGCTTCCCCTTACCTTTGATGGAAATGATCAGCCTGTCTTGCGCTGGAAAGACAGTTGGAGTCCAAGTTCCTTGACTCCGCAAAATTAAGGCGAAGGAAATTCAACCGACACATCAGTCATAACCGTCCCCATAAATCTCAGGATGCGTAATTCCAGACCCACGAACTCTTATGAAAACCGACTCCAATTCCTTCGTAAAGAGCCTGCAAAGTTGTCTCTGTTGCCGCCTCGCAACGGTAATAATTTTCCTGGTACTCTTCCCTCTCGCACCTGATGCGGCTGGCGATTCCCTTGTCGCAGGTGGGAATTTCCTGCCGCAGGAGATGGCCTATGCCTCATCGATCACAAAGTCGGAGACTTACCTTGGATATGAAATCGGCAACCGTCTTCTGACACACGGGGAGCTGATTGGATACCTGCGCCTGTTGGCCGCTGAAAGTGATCGAATCCAGCTTGTTGAGACCGGAAAAACCCATGGTGGCCGGCCACTCATCACGCTCATCATTTCCTCGCCGGAGAACCTTGCCAATCTGGAATCCCTGCGCGAGCAACACCTCCAGCTTGCGGATCCGCGTCGATCGGGGAATTTGAACCTTGAGGAGCTGCCGCTTGTGGTCGGCATGTACTACAGCATCCATGGCAACGAGCCAAGTGGAGCGAACGCGGCGCTGCTGATTGCCTATCATCTTGCCGCTGGGACCGGGCCTGAATTCGAGGAGTTCCTGGACAAGACGGTAATTCTGCTCGATCCTTGCCTGAATCCGGACGGCCTCGACCGTTTTGCCAACTGGTCCCGCAACAATGTTGGTAAAAACCCGAATCCGGACCCAAACACGCGCGAGCACGTCGAGGATTGGCCGGGTGGTCGTGGCAACTATTACTTTTTCGACTTGAACCGGGATTGGATGCTCCTCACGCAACCCGAATCCGTTGCCCGTTTGCAGCTATATCACCATTGGTTGCCCAATCTCTTGTTTGATTTTCATGAAATGGGGACGGCTTCGACTTACTTCTTCCAGCCGGGTGTGCCGGAACGGACACATCCCCTCATCACGCCTGAAAACGTCGCCCTTACGGAGAGGATTTCCCATTACTTTGCCCAAGCGCTTGATGAAGCGGGTTCCCTATACTTTTCCAAGGAGCGCTTCGATGACTTTTACATGGGCAAGGCCTCCACGATCTCCGACTTGAAGGGGGCAGTCGGTTTTCTCTTTGAGCAGGCCAGTTCGCGCGGACTTTTGCAGAAAAGCAAAACGGGCGATATCTCATTTGCCTTCACGGTGCAGAATCAGGTCACGATTTCCCTCGCTGTCCTTGAGGCGGCGCGCGAGCAAAGGGCAGATCTACTCGCCTACATGCGTGACTTTTTCGAGGACAGCCTCGAAGAGGGTCGCAACGCTGACGGTGCGGGCTTTACCTTCTCGTCTCCCGGAGATCCGGACCGCGCCCAGCTCTTTGCGGAAGTTTTGCAAGGGCATGATATTGAGGTCTCCCGCACGGGTGACGGAAACCTATGGTTTATTCCGGCGGAGCAACCGCAGTACCGTTACCTGCAAGCCCTCATCGAGCAGCAGACGGAATTTGACGAGAACATCTTTTACGACATCACGGCGTGGACGCTTCCGCTTGCCTACAATCTGGAATGGGAGCAAGTGGGCAAAGCCCCTAAACTTGCGGATCCGCCTCCACCGCGAACCCTGCCTGAGAGTGATCTCGGCTATCTGATCGACTGGGCCTCCTTGAACGCGCCGCGCCTCCTGTTTGATCTTCTGGAAGAGGATGTCCAGGTGATGGTGGCAAAGGAGCCGTTCACCATGGCAGCGGAAAAATTCGGGTATGGGACATTGTTCGTTTCGCTCGCCGGTCAGTTTGAAAAAGCTGCGCAGATCCATGAAATTTTATCCGCTTCAATGGAAGACCACGCAACACGTGTCCGGGCAGTTTGGACCTTCCTCACCGAGGAGGGCATTGACCTTGGAAGCAACCAACTGGTCACGGTCAAAAAGCCGAAGATCCTCCTCGCCAGTGGTGGCGTCTTCAGCTCGACGCAAACGGGCGAGGTCTGGCATCTGCTCGACGTGTTGCATGATTATCCGGTGACATTGGTGAAGGCCAGACAGTTGGATAAACTGAATCTCGATGAATACACCGTACTCGTGGTTCCCGGGGCCGACACAGTCGAATTCTCCGCCGAATTGTGCGACAAGTTGAAAGGGTGGGTCGCGAGAGGCGGGAGTCTTGTCTTTCTCGGGAAGAGTGCCAAATGGTCCATTGAAAACCAATTGGTTGAGCTGTCCCTTCTCGGGGTTACCGAACCTCCAGAGAGGACTGTCTCCACGGAGCCTACAGATCCCACAGACCTGGCTGCTGCTTCCGTCGCAGCAACCCCAATCCCGGTCCCTGCCCCCGAGAGAAGGCCCTTTGAGGCAGCGTCGGACGACAAGGCCCTGACGCGGATTCGCGGTGCCATCTTCGATACAGTCGTTGATCTTTCCCATCCGATTGCCTACGGGCTCAATGCCATGAGCCTTCCGGTCTTTGTTGACGAGGACTTTATTCTCGCTCCCTCGAGCAGTCCGTACCAGACACCCTTGGTTTTCGCCGAGCAGCCCCTGTTGGCCGGCTATGCCTCAGGGGAAAACCTTTCCCTGATGGCCGGGGCGGCGGCAGTTGTGGTTGAGCCGCAGGGTAGAGGTGCTGTTGTCCTGTTTGGAATGAAGCCGGTATTCCGTTCCTATTGGCGGGGCACGGAGAAGCTCCTGCTGAATGCGATCCTCTTTGGTCCGCTTATGAAGGATGCGTTCGAGGATGGTTGAGCATTGATTAGTCAGACCAAGGATGGAGCATCTTCTCCCTTCATGAAAAATTAAATGTAACCGATGCTGGCGCAGCAGGCACTTATTCCTGTATGAATGAAAAAACACGGAATTCGATGGCGGTAGTTCAGGAACAAAGTGATGCGGAACTGGTTGCCGGTTGCCTTGAGGGCGACCGGGAGTCGTTTGCACGCATCGTAGAGCGTTATCAGCGGTTGCTGTGCTCGCTGGCCTTTTCGGCGACGGGCGATTTGTCCAAAAGCGAGGACATTGCCCAAGACGCGTTTGTCACGGCATGGCAGCAATTGGGCAAGCTGAGGGAGCCGGAAAAGTTGCGCTCCTGGCTCAGTGGGATTGTGAGAAACCGCATCCGGCGGACATGGCGTTCCGCTGAACGGGATCCTGTAGCCCTTTCTGAGGGGGAGGAAACGATTCCCAACCTGGCTTCGGGGGAAAATTGTGCGGCCGGTGAGGCGATGGAAAAGGAGGAGCAGCAGTTGCTCTGGAAAGCCTTGCAAAGCGTTCCCGAGCGTTACCGTGAGCCGCTGGTCCTGTATTATCGCGAGGAGCATTCCGTAAAGGCAGTCGCGGCCTCATTGGATCTCACCGAGTCAGCCGTAAAGCAGCGTCTTACTCGCGGCCGGGCGCTCCTGAAGCAAAAGCTTCTCCAATTCGTCGAGGGCGCGCTGGAACGGAGCACCCCGGGACCGGTTTTTACGGCAGGTGTGATTGCGGCGATCGCGACCCTCTCGCCGCCGGCGAAGGCGGCGGTCACGATTGGGCTGGGTGCCGCTGCTACCCATGTCTCCGCCACGGCCAAGACGGCGAGCCTCGCTGGCTTGCTGGCCATGTTTTCCGGAGCCATTTCCGCGGTTTTCAGCGTCCGCGCGGGATTGGATCAATCACGCACGCAAAACGAACGCCGGGCCACGGTGTGGACGGCGGCCCTGCTATTCGGGAGCTTTGTCGTGCTGATACTAGCCGTTCTTGGATTGCGGTTTGCGGCCGCCCGCTGGACGGAACACTCAGTCGGCCTTGCGGTTTTGAGCCAGGTCGTGGTTTTGGGCTTTGCCCTGTCATGGCCGCTATTGCTGAAATCGTTATTAACCCATGCCCGGAACCTCCGGGGAAGGGAACGTCGGGAGAATCCCGAGGCCTTCGCGGATCCAAGGGATTCGGTCGACTCCAAGGCGGGAACCTACAGGAGCCATTTTGAGCTACTCGGAATTCCGTTTGTTCATATTCGCTTTGCTGGCCCTGAGCCCGGTTCCAAGCCGGTTGTGGGTTGGATCGCAGGGGGCGACCGGGCAATTGGGATTTTATTCGCGTGGGGAGCTTTCTCGTGCGGGCTTGTCAGCGTGGGAGCAGTTTCTGTTGGTGTATTCACGCTGGGAGCGGTCGGGGTAGGGCTCCTCTCTCTGGGGTCGGTGGCTTTTGGCTACCTTTCCGTTGGGGCAATGGCGATCGGCCAGCATGCCATCGGCTCACTTTCGGCAATGGGGTGGAAATCCGCCCTTGGGGGAGGGTTTGTCCTCGCCCGCGATTTTGCAATGGGCCCAATCGCATTGGCTGAGCATGCTAATGACGCAGTTGCGGAGGCCTTTTTTGCAAACCCACACGGGGATACCCTGATGCTGATTTTCTTCGTGACTGTGACCCTGATGACACTGGTTCCGGTCTATTTGTATGCCAAGGGCGTGCGCACGCGGTTGGGTCCCAAAAAATAATTCGGGAATTTTTGTAACCGACGGGCGTTTTAGGGGCACTTGATTAGTGAACCTTAACAGAAATATACAAAATGAAGAAAAGTATCGTAATCACAAAAACCATTAACGCGCTCCGCAATCTGCTTTTGCTGGGATCCATCGCCATGGCAGGCACCGTGGGTGCCACGGACTTTCCGCCAATCTTGGATGCCTTCGAGGATGCCGGGAGCACATCGGTTGAGACACCAAGATTTGTCATCACTGATGCGGAACTCGGGGGAAACTCGACAGCGACACAAGTCTATCAGGACGGCGTCATGCGCATGGAAGGCACAATAGAGCCGGCTCGTGGCCAACCCGGATTTGTCAGCTTCGTGATGTTGCTTGGTCCGCAAGGGCAGCCGCAGGATTTGAGCGGCTACGAGGGTATCGAAATGCGGATACGCCTGCTGAAGGGCACTCTCAACGTGCTTGCGGCAAGTTCGGAAATCCAGAATTTCGACTTCCATGCCAAAACTATCACCCGTTCCAAGGAATTCCAGGTGGTCCGGATCCCTTTCAAGAGTCTGAAACGGGTGTGGTCGGAACCCACAGCCCTGAATCTACAGACAATAACAAGCATTAACCTTGTCGCCTCCGGGATGCAGGCGGGCGGCTTTGTCTTCGAGATCGATTCTGTCGGCTTCTATAAAGACTGAGTCTTTGCCGGAAGAGATAAACCAATGCAAAAGGAGAATTTCTGATGAGTACTAATGACCGAATTCATGACCTCGACGCGGTGCGCGCGTTTGCGCTCCTGCTGGGCGTGGTTTTCCATGCTTGCCTATCCTTCGTGCCAGTCCCGATCGGCTGGGCGGTAATGGATATATCCGCGAGTCAGTCGATTCTGGCTTTCGTACTTGTCAGTCATTCTTTCCGGATGCCCCTGTTCTTCCTGATTGCGGGATTCTTCGGCCGGATGGCCTTCCACCGGAAAGGGGTAGGGACTTTCCTGCGAAGCCGGGCAGTTCGCCTTGGTATTCCGTTTGTGGTTGGTTGGTGGATACTCTGGCCGCTTATCATATCCGGCTGGATAATGGGTGGTGCGAGCATGCGCGGAGAAGTTGATGTATGGAAGGCCCTGATGGGCGGGTTTGCCTCATTCGGCCAATTTCCCAAAGGCCTTTTTGTTCAGACCCATCTCTGGTTTCTCTATTATCTGATCCTGATCACACTCCTGTCGCTGGTCCTGCGCAAGCTAACCGGATTGGCGGGTCCCATTCGTCCACGCCTTGTGAAAGCAGGCGACAAACTGGTGGAATGCCTTTCCCGTCCATGGGGCGTTCTGCTGGTCGCATTGCCGGCGGCCCTGGTGCTCTGGTTTATGCGTGGGTGGGGAATGGATACACCTGACAAAACCCTTATACCGCACATCCCCGTCCTCCTTGTTTATGGCGGAGCCTTCCAGTTGGGTTGGATTATACAACGGAATCCGTCTGTATTGGATGGCTGGGCACGACCGGGTTGGTTCCAGTGGGTCCTCTTGTCGCTGGCTTTTGGATGCTCGCTTTGGCTGGTCGGGTACCAGGCGGATCCCAGCCATCCACGCCTGCTGCTTTTCCGCACGGGATTTGTCGTCAGTTATGCCCTGATGATGTGGTTGCTGGTCTTCCTGACAATCGGCTTGTTCCGCCGGTGGATGAGCCGTTCCCGGGCATGGGTCCGGTATTTGGCGGATGCCTCCTATTGGATGTACCTTATTCACTTGCCGGTGGTGGTCTGGTTGCAAGTTGCTGTATCGGAATGGCCGATACACTGGTTTCCAAAATGGGGATTCCTGTCGGTTGTGACAATTGGCATTTCCCTCCTCACCTACGATCTTTTTGTCCGGTCTTCCCTGATTGGGAAAACCCTCAACGGGCGTCGCCAGCAACGGGAATTGAGATTCGGGTTGATTCCAGACAATGTCCGGCGGTCCGGAGTTGCCAGAAAAACCCTCAATGTAACAGAAATCAACTAAGCTCTACACTTGTGTCTCGACTGCGCCGCACAGAATTGCCCACAACAGGTCCGCCTGTCCAAGTTCCCGCCTGAATAACCATTATTGTCGAATGAAATCAGTGCCCGCTCTCGAAGCGGTGTATCCTTAAGGGAGCTTGCAGGGAACGCCAGACCCGTCCTTGAAGAGCTCGCGCGCTGATCAACCACCCACGCGCAGGGTATAGGCGCGTCCCTGGACGGCATGGTTGCCGACCCCGATAACGATGGCGTCTTCGGAGAGGACGCTGATGTTGCTGGCCCCGCCGCCGGTCTCATTGCTGCCCTTGACCTTTCCCTTTGCCTCCTGGGCGAGATCAACCCATTCATGCCAGGATGCGCCGAGGTCGTCTGAAATGAGGACAAGATGACGGTAGATCTCCCGCGACTGATCGGTGGCCGACATGAGGAGGTAGGCTTTGCCGTCCCGCTCGTAGGGAACGCATTGACCGAGGAATCCTTTTGGATAAAATTGCCGGGTCTTTGACCAACTCTCGCCGTTGTCGCTGCTCTTGAAAATGGATCCAGTACCCGAGACAAGGACGCAGATGTCATCACCCGCCTTGAAGAAATCCATGACGTCCCGGGCTTCCGGAATGTCTGCCTTCAAGGACCAAGTCAGTCCGTAGTCTGTTGACTTGTAAACCTTTCCTGAGCCTTCGAATCCAATGCCGGCGAACACTTCCGCGCCGCCCCAGTAGCCGAAGCAGGTCACATTTTGTCGTGGCTCGTCCTCTGAAACGACAATCCATTGATCGGTGGCGAAATAGTCCTCCGACCGGAGGAGGCTGGTTTTTCCGTTTTGCGAGCGTCGCAGGCCGACCAGCATGGCCCCGTTGTCAAGTTGGACCAGACCGACTGTACGGGAGGCCTTGGCAGTTGTCACCAGTTGCCAGGTTTCGCCCTCGTCCGTCGATCGGCCGATGGTGGCGGGTTCGGTGGTCGTTATGTAGATGTTGCCATCTTGCCCGCGGATATAATTGCGCACATCAGCAATTCCCCACTCGGTTCCCCCGTCGAAGACCTTCCGCCAGGACAGGCCGCCGTCTACCGTCTTGAAGATATCCGCTGACTCCTCGGTGCCGATGAGGCCGCTATCCGTTGCCAAGGGGAACGAGGAACGCACATTGGATTCACCTTCCGGCTCGAATACATTAACGACCTCGACGGACGGAAAACGCCCTTCGGGAGCGGCCTTGGGAGCGGACGCTGTGGTCGTCTCGCCTGTTGAGCAAGCTGAGAGGCAGGCTAGAAGCAACGGGGAAATGGCTAAGCCAAGTGTGCGTCGAATATTATCTTTCATGGATCTGCAGATGTTGAATTGAATGAAATACGGCCCCATCGCATAATAATTATTAGTTGCTGGCGAGCCTAAGACAGCTTACCCCTTGATTCAGGGAAGGGCTGCGAGATTAACCCATTTCCTTTACTCCAGTAACTCACAACTCCTTTTTCGGGACTTCTTCCGAGGAGAATCCCCCTCCATCAATGCGTTCACCGACTCAACTTTTTGGATATTTAAGCCTTCTTGCCGGACTCCCCCTTGCGGGACTGGCAATGGAGTACACAGTCTCTTCCGCCGCTGAGGTCTCCGCCCTCTCACCCGTCGCCGGCGACACCCTGATTCTGGAATCAGGTCAATGGATCAATCAGCGTCTTTATCTGAATTTTAATGGCACTGCGGGCAATCCAATCATTGTCCGGGCAGCAATTCCGGGAAAAACAGTCTTCCTTGGTACCTCATCTATCGAGATCAATGGAGACTACATCGAAGTGTCGGGAGTTGTCTTCGCTGGAGAGAGTAGCACGAAGAACACAGCCGTCACCTTCACCGCCAATTCCTCCAATTCCCGGCTCCACGACACGGCTATTGTCGGGTTTAATCCAACGGCCCAGAGCTCAATCCATTCATGGGTGAATATTTATGGCACCGACAACCGGGTCGACCACTGTTTGCTCCAAGGTAAAGTCCACGCGGGACAAACCCTGCGCATTCGAAGGGTCGCGGATCAGGCGGATCGCCATTTAATCGATCATAACTATTTTCTCGATCGTGTTCCACTGGGGGTGAACGGCGGCGAGACCATACAGATCGGCCTTAGCCAAACCCAGTATGCCGATTCCTTGACCACGGTTGAACACAATCTGTTCGAGAACCTCGACGGGGAAATCGAAATTATTTCCGTCAAGTCGGGAGGAAACACACTCCGCTACAACACGGTGGTTGATTGCGCCGGCCTTTTTACCCTGCGGCATGGCAACGGCTCCACCATTGAGGGGAATTTTTTCTTCTGCAATCAGAAGAGTGGAGCGGGTGGAGTCCGGATCTACGGCAAGGATCATCGCATAGTAAATAACTATATTTATGGAGCTGAGGGAACTTCCAAAACCCGGGGAGGTATCTCAATCCATTCGGGCGACCTGCTACCCCCGGAAGAAAATCCATCCGGTGCGCAGGCCGCTGAGAATTGCCTGATTGCTTTCAATACGCTTGTCGATTGTGACCGGAGTTTCAATTACGGCAATGGACATGTCGTGCCTCCGGAGGCCATCACCCTGGCCAATAATATTGTTTCCACGACAGCTGCAGCGATCATTTACGTAAACGAGGACATCATCAATCCCATCTATGAGGGAAACCTATTCTTTGGTCCCTCGCTCGGGATTCCCGTGCCCGCAGGCATCACTCTTGTTGATCCTCTTCTCGTTGCTGGTAGTGACAGTGTCTTCCGGCCCACGGCCGGTTCGCCTGCCATCGATGCCTCAGTTGGCACCTATGCCACAATTGTCAGCGACATCGATGGTCAGCCAAGGGTTGATGGATTCAAGGATGTCGGTGCCGACGAGCTTTCCCTGGATTCCCCGACCAATGCCCCCCTGACCTCCGCTGATGTGGGGCCTTCCTGGGCCAGCTATCCCTTCGTTGTTGATACCTTGCCGGGAATTGAAGAGGTATCGTTGGATGATGGGAGATTAAACACTGCATACACATTTACGCTCCACTCGTTCGGCGGCAATGAGCCCTTGGTGTGGTCCATTCAATCAGGAATTCTACCGGCGGGTCTGGTCTTGAGCGAGAGCGGAACGATTAGTGGAATACCAACTGCCTTGGGATATGAGACTTTCACGGTGGCTGTAGTTGATGCTGACGGTGACAGCGATATCCAAACGCTGACCCTCACCATTACGGAACCGTTCCCCCATTACGGAGCTTTTATCGAAAGCGGAGGAAGCGTCACCATCGAAGCTGAACACTTCAGCGAATCCATACCTTTGTTGGGGAAGGAATGGACACCGGTTTTCAATTCTGGGGCAACGGGGACCGATGCTTTGAACGCGATCCAGGCATTGCCGAATAACTCTGGTATTGTCAGTATCGAAAACGGCGTATTGGTGGACTACAATGTCGATATCTCGCTTGGCGGAACGTACTACATTCATGTTCTGGGCGCAGGGCCCAACAGCTCAAGCAACTCCCTCTTTGTCAGTGTCAACCAATCCATGAACCAGGCTCAAGTGATCCACCTCCCGGAAGTGGATTTTTCGTGGGCACGTGCCACCACTCCCTTCAATCTGGTGGCGGGGTCGCACCGGATTTCCATCTGGATGCGCGAAGCGGGATCAATTGTCGACAGGATTCTCCTGACGACCAGTGCCACATCTCCCACCGGGCCGGGAGATGCTGAGTCGAGTCGACATTTGGACATCTTTCCTGTCTGGCGCGCCAGTTACTTTGGCGATGCAACCCCCGGTTACGACGATGACTCGGACAAGGACGGGCTATCGCTTCTGGTTGAATATGCCCTTGGTTCAGATCCCCAAAGCGGCGTACATGCCGGTAAGATCCCCATTCTTATTAGTATGGATTCCTCCCTACGCTATTCTTTCCCCCGGAACCCTAATCTGGCCGATGTAATTTATCGGGTGAACTCCGGGACAAATCCAAGCCAATTGACCACAACGCTCTATGATTCCTCGTTGGACGCCAGCCCGAACAACGCCGGCGAGCGTATGGAGATCGTCACGCTTCCCCTCGAATCAGGTTCATTGTTCCTGGTTCTGGAGGTCTCGATCAAGGCTCTTTAGCCAGGGAGTTCTTCAGGGTCATAGGCGATTCTAGATACCAAAAAATTGCCTGTTATTCGGAAATATATCTAATTTCCTTTATAAAATACTGTTTTTCTGATAAAAACAGTATTTATGAAAGCCAAGCTGGATGCCCTCGATGGTGAAATCCTGACCCTGTTGCAGGGGGACGGGCGTATGAGCAATGTCGATTTGTCGCGCAAGATTGGCATCTCGCCGCCAGCGACCCTGGAGCGGGTGAAGAAGCTTGAGCAGGCAGGCGTGATCAACGGCTATGCTGCCTTGACGAATCCGCAATCGCTCGGGCTGAGCTGCACCAGTTTTGTCGAAGTGACGCTGGGCCGCCATGGACGGGCAGGGGTGGAGCGATTTATTGCCGACGTGACGGCGATGAGTGAAGTGCTGGAGTGCCATCACATCACGGGCGATGCGGATTTCCTTTTGAAAGTCGTCAGTCGGGACATTCCGGCCTATGAGGATTTTGTCCTGCGGAAGCTGACTGCGCTGGCCGACGTCCAGCATTTGAAGACCCTGGTGGTGCTCTCCACCTTGAAACAGGAGACACGGCTTCCGATACCAATTGAATCAAAAGACAAGGAGTGAAAATGAAAAGCGCAGAATATTGGATTGCCCGCGGAAAGGAAATGTCCGCGAAACGCGAGGAGCGGTTGAAGAACGCCATGTCATGGAAATTCGATACAGTGGCGACTCACGGGTTGTACGATCTTGAGCAGGCCCTGGGTTCCCACAGTGGTTCGATCATGGAACCGGTTTACCTGAGTCCGGCGCAGGCCTATGCCGATTCGGGCCATATGGAGGCTGCGCTTTCTTACCAGATGCCGACATGGTGTTACTCGCGCATCGCGAACCCATCGAGCTTTTTCCTGGAAGAGACCATTGCCCTTTTGGAAGGGTATGGGACAGATCATGTGTGTTCGGGTCTGGCGACCTCCAGCGGGATGAGTGCGATTCGCACCGCGACGGATCCCTTTCTTGTCCGTGATGATTCCCTTCCGCCGGCGAACATCGTCACCTCCGCTCAAGTATACGGGGGAACTTTCCAGCAATTCCGGGTCCGGCGTTTTGAGGAGCAGGGGATAGAAGTGCGGTGGGTCCGCAATCCGGCCATCTTCGAGGAATGGGCGGAGCTGATCGATGAAGGGACACGCTTTGTCTATGGCGAGTTCCCCTCCAATCCATCCCTTTCCATATTTGATATCCGCATGGTGGCGAGCCTGGCTCACGACAAGGGGATTCCGCTCATTGTCGACTCAACCTGTGCTTCTCCGGCCCTGACCCGACCGATTGCCCATGGCGCGGACATTGTCATTCATTCAGCCTCCAAGGTAATCGGTGCCTCCGGGTATGCCATTGCCGGATTGATTGTCTCCAAGATGAATATCCCCAGCAAAGTCGGACCTGATGAGATGCGGGCCGACTTTGCCACATGGGCCAAGCTCTGGCCGTTCCGGGATAATGGACCCAATATCAGCCCGATGACGGCCATCCTCATCCTGAATGACTTGCGTTCACTTCGCATGCGGATGGCGCAGATGAGCAGTACCGCAGACACAGTGGCCCGATGGCTGGAAGAGCATGACCTTGTTGATCGCGTGAATTATCCGGGCTTGAAAAGCTTCCCCAATCATGAGCTTGCCCGCGAGACCATGCAACTGGTGGACTCCGGCGAACCCACATTCGGGTTCATGCTTTCCTTTGAAGTGAAGGAAACGGTTCCCGGGGATACTGCTAACACGAGGAAGTTCTACGATGGGCTGAATATGATCTGGCGCGCCACGGATCTGGGTCGTGTGAAGACAGTTGCCACTTGGAACGCAATTTCCACGCATCAGCAACAAGGGGAGGAGGGCCGCTCGCTGGCCTCGATCAAGCCGAACACGATCCGCCTCTCCGTCGGCATTGAGCACCCGGATGATATCATCGCTGATCTGGCACACGCTTTCAGTGCGGTCGCACCCAAGGCCAGCCTGTCATTTGTTTGATCAGGTTGGACCTGTTGTACCCAAAAGGAACCGCGAAATGATCAAGGGCGGGTATTGATTACCCGTTTCTTGAAGATGATACGAATCAGAAGGAGATCACTTGATAGATATAATCTGTCGGTGCCATTGGATCAAACACCGTGATGGTGGAGTCGTCGCCAATGATTTGATCACCCAGGTCGTTCCAGACGGTTTCGGTCCCGAGATCTTCGCTGGCCCATTGGACCTGATAGATAACCCCACTGGCGGCAAACCAGGAAATGCCCACGCCGGGTTCAATGCTGAGCACCAAAGGCAAAGGACCGAAAGGGGATACACTCACGGATGAACTATCAAGGCTCGCTCCACCCGCGCCAATCGCAACGACGACATAGTGGTAGGTCTGGCCATTGAGGAGTCCGGAATCGATGTATGTCAGATCGGTCGTGGTACCGATGGAGTCATAAGGACCGCCAACATCGAAGGCCCTGAACACCTCGTAGCTGGTTGCAAATGGGCTGGCTGACCAGCTTAAGGATACCTGTGAATCGCCTTCAAGGCCCGACACTCCACCGGGAGCAACTGGGGGCGCGAGGATGGGCGTGGCAGAAACAAACGGCGTATCAGCGCTCTCCCCTTCAATGTTCACCGCCGACACTGCGTAGTAATAAGTGGTCCCACCCAGAATCGTGTCGATGTAGCTGACGTTCGGGGGGGTTGTGGATCCGATGATCTCGTAAGTCCCACCGGAGGTATCAGACCGCTTCACGTTATAACTGGTCGGATAGCCGCTTGTGGATCCGGTCCAGCTCAAGGAAACCTGATTATCGCCCGGAGTCGCACTCAATCCGGTGGGTACGCTCGGAGGAGCTGTAACCGCATCCACGACCTTATTGTAATTCTCAGCAACGCGTATTTCATCAACAATGATCTCCCCGCCTCCTGCAACCTGCATGCCGATGCCGGAAATGGTACCGACATCGAAGGTGGTAAGGATCCCGACTTCGGACGCTGTAGGCTCACCTGCGGCATTCATTGTCGGATTCAAATAGGCTGTAATGGTATCGTTGTTGCCCGAAGTATCAAATTGGATCCTCAAGACGACCAGATATGTTGCACCATAGGTGCCCAGAGCCAGATCCTTCAGTTTGGTAGCACCCTGAACACCGGTGCCTGTGGTGTTTATGGAAGCCAGACTCAAGTATCCGTCTGTTGCGGAATTGGGATTCAACCCGAAACCAAAGAAAAGTCCCGACCCTCCGTTTGGAAAGTACACACCATTAATATTTGCGCCCGGATTTCCAGGGCTGGTTTTATAAAGAAAGCTGATCCACCTTTCTCCGCTGGAGAGGGGTTCTGCGAGACTCACCGTTTGCCGGCCAGCAGGCGTGCGCATGGCATTGTTGGCCACCGGAAGCCCGGTATAGGTCAGGCCGGATAGAATCCAGCCGGATACCCCGCAAGTCCAGTTACCGGTAAATCCGTCACCGGTGGTGGGGGTGCCGTTGTCCAGATTATCCTCGACGGGATAGTCAAAAGGCTCATAGGCGCCTGTGTAAGTGGAAGGTGTGGCGCTGGCTTGAGTGGAGTTGATTCCCTCTCCAGTCGCGTTTACTCCAGACACGACATAGTGATAAGCCGTACCGTTAATGGCCGTTGTATCGACATAGCTCGTGGTGGGGGCGGTTGTGGTGCCAATAATATCCGTGTAAGGCCCCCCGTCGATGGTGGACCGCTTCACATTGTAGCTGGAAGGATTTCCGATGGCAGGCGCGGTCCAGGTCAAAGTGATTTGGCTGTCGCCTGAGTTTGCTTCCAGGTCGGCTGGAGCGGTTGGCACTCCAAGGGTGGGCGTTGCGGAAACCGGCGGACTGCTGTCCGCGCTTTCGCCGCCCACATTCACCGCCGACACGACGTAGAAGTAAGTCGCACCACCCGTTACTGAATCGGTGTAGCTCACAGTCGGTGAGGTTGTGGTGCCGATTGTACTGTAGCTCCCTCCGCTTGTGGTCGCGCGTTTTACGTTGTAGCTGGTTGGACTGCCCGTGGCTGGGTTCCAGCTCAAGCTGACAGAGTTGTCGCCGGACGAATCGACCATCAACCCGGTTGGGGTCGCGGGAGGGGAAGCCCCATTGGAAGGCGTCACATCAGCCCACGTTGTACCCAGGCGAATCTCGTCGGTTTTCACAATCGAACCACCCAATGCCGTCAGGAAGTCCTGGATCTTGTTCATCGCGGTATATGAACCGGTAAACGTTCCGCTTGCCGCTGGCTCTGAAGCGCCGGGGGTTGGATTGATCCAGATACTTCCGCTTTTATAATAGGTACCGGCAGAATCCTTATCGAATTTCACCACGATGAAATAGGTGGTATTAAAGTTGATGGTTTCGGAGGCCGTTCCCAGAACGGTCCCACTTCCATTGGCGACCGTGGCCACACCGAAAGTCCCGGAGGAAGTCATTCCCATGTAATACCCTTCGTTGGAAGCAGCACCGTTATCGACAGCAAACCCACTTTTGTTGGCCGTGTAGGAGGGGGCATTGTATAGAAAACTTACATACACTGAAGGAGTCGTGGATGGGAGGATTGCAGTGGCGAGATTTTCACCGTGGTAAGGCACTGAGGTGCTCCACTGTAAGGCATTATTGGAGACCTGTAGACCGGGATACGTCAGTCCGTCCACAATAGTGGTTCCCGCTCCGCCTGAAAACCATGTGGCTGTGAATCCCCCGCCCGTTGTCGCGGTGGGGACGCCTGTTGCCGTGGTGGGGGTGCCTCCATTGAGGGCTCCCAGCGGGTAATCAAAGGGCTCGTAGGCGAGGATGTCAGCGCTTGCAATGCTTGTCATCATCAGGAGCACCAGACTCACGGTCAGGGAGGCGAGACTCGATTGAAATTTGTTTAAACTCTTCATAATATTCACCAACTCATACTGTTTAAAATTTATCGGGCTCATACCCTTTACGGCGTTTCAATGACCCGGTAGAACCTTTTGGTATCCCCGGGGCCAAAAGGATCAAAAATGGTTTTTCTAGTCCAGTCGCCCTCAATGACCTGACCCATATCGGTCCAAACTGCGCCGGGGCCGAACTCAGTTGCCCATTCCATGGTGTAGGTCGATCCGTCGGTAGAGGGCCAACTGATGCCAAAACCCCTTTCGACAACTGACGGAACAACAGTGGTTACGAAGGCGATGCCGCCTGAGTAGTAGATGTCGTCCAACTCAATGTCTGAGATCGCCGTATCGACTCCCAAAATCTGGAAGAGCTGGCTGACCTGGGTGAGATCCGTATCGCCAACAATGTCGGCTATCGGGATCTCAATGTTGTGCCAATTTCCGTCGCGGATAAATCCGTACGGATCGCTGCCCGGAGCAAACTTGATCCAGACTTGCCCGACACCGGCGGGTCCCTCATTGGCCCATCCTTCCGGGGAGGGTGGTCCAATGACGTTTCCGCTCTTCATGCCGACATAAAACGTCGTGGAAGAATTGGTCTTCATTGAAAAATTGAGTTTTCCGTTCGGATTATCCCAGGCCGAAAGGTCATACTTGACTGCCGGGGTAAAGGCCGCACCAAACCACTGAAGACCCGGTGCTGAGGTAAAGCTCAGGCTCTCAGTACCCTCGTATGGACTTTGCGCTACCGGATTCAGCGTCTCGCTCCAGATGAAAAACTCACCATCAACGCCCAGCAGGTATTCGCCGGCAGTTTTGTTGGCAGGCGTTTCAGTGTACACGCCGAAATTGCCGCTCGAAGGTCTCGGCCTGACAACGCTCGGTTCCCAGTAAACATTGTCGATTGACAAGGTCGTGGAAGCGGAAGCCGAGTCCGCGGCGATCATGAAAATCTGATGTATTGTATTGAAGTCCGCGTTAGCATATCCGTTCAGCGGAATGCTCACGGTGTGCCAAAGACCGTCACGGGCAAATCCGAGGCCGGCAGTCCCGTCCCCAATCCATTGCCAGGATTCGCCACCACGGGAACTCTTGACACCGATTTTAATGTCATCGGTCAAAGTCGTCTTGATATCAAAATGGAGGAACCCGTCCGAATAGTTTTTCATATTGCGGAAGTTGGGGAGAAAGACCCCCATGCCGAACCACTGGCCCCCAGCGATATCAAATGTCCATACCTCGCTGCCTTCAGAAGTATCCCCGGGCACCGCCGCCTCGGTCATGTTGTTCCAGGTAAACAGCGCTGCCTCAGATCCGTATTCAAACCCCGGTTCGTCACCTGTCAGGTACGCGAGGGAGTTATCGACGGGCGTGGTTTCTGTGAAGACGCCAAAGAGACCGGTCTCTTCCGTATCGGCACTTAGGAAGATTTCTGTATCCGGATTGTCCTGAAGACGAATCCAGTCGATGTACATTTTGGCACTGGATCCTGCGGTTGGCAAGGCCGTCACGCCGGATGGATCGGTAACCCCGGTGTAGGAGCCTTCCCAACCGCCAATGGCAAGGTTCAGAATCGGAAAGTGCGGCTGGTGAAACTCGGTCAGGTAGGCCGGTGTGATGTCCCAGCTCGCGAATTGGACACCATCGAGAAAGAAGGTCAGCGAGGACGGGGTCCAATCAATTCTATAAAGATGGTAATCTTGGCTCAGGTCAACTGCCGCATCGATCCACTCCGCTGCAAATTCATATTCATCCGCGGCATTTGAATAGTGTATCGCGCTGTTAATGCGCTCCTGTTGTTTTCCATCCGTGATTCCGCTTGCAGCACCCATCTCGACAATGTCGATCTCGCCGGCGGCCGGCCACAGAATGCCAGGGAAATTATTCCCGAGCAGCCAGAATGCCGGCCACAAGCCATTGGCGGTATCGGGCATTTTAATACGGGCTTCGAGCGTCCCATATTTGAATGCAAAGCGGCCCTGCGTGTTCAGACGTGCAGAGGTGAACGCTTTTCCAAAATAGTCCTCGCGAAATGCCTCGATGACCAGGTTGCCGTTGTCGATATACGAATTCTTTGCCCGCGAGGTGTCATATTCAAGCTGACCGTTGCCAAAGCCATGGGAAGCCACATCCCATGTCCAGGTTTCCGTATCGATCTCCGTTCCGTTGAATTCATCCTGCCACACGATTGCGGAATGAGCTGAGGTGCCAGCGAGAAACAGCATCGCGAGATTGAGTATTGTTGCTTTCATATGCATAAAATTGCCTTACCTGTGTTTGCCAAGGAAGCTTACCGGTGTCTGGCCGCTCGGGCAGCCGTTAAATAGAGGGTTTTCCTGATGCCGGTGATTGGGGTAGCGGGGTTTAAACTGATCAGATAGTCCGATCGGACCTAGAGCCTCCCGTCCCGTTTCATAACTGTCAACCGCAAAGGTGCAATTAGGTGCAATTGCTGCGGGGGTGGCTAGTTTAGACCAATTTGTGCCGGTCTCCAGACGAAATATATGAGCTTTGGCATCAGCCCAGTTGAGGCTGCATCAGGCTAGTTAGTGCTTCCAGCCCAGGCTGCGCGAGACGGCATCATTCCAGCTATCAAGGAGCGGCTGTATCTCTTCAGCCGACCTGTTTGGCTGAAAGTGGTCGGCTTCTGCCCAATTGTTGTAAATTTCTCCCATGTCTCCCCAATATCCAACGG
>NZ_JAAGNX010000002.1:1035477-1194360 GCF_010500615.1 Oceanipulchritudo coccoides | reverse complement strand
AGCCCAGGTTGAGGGTTCCGCAACGCCGAACCCGATGCCTGGGTATGAATGTGAATGGGGACGTATGTGAATGGGGATGTATATGAATGGATATGCGTTGGCGGCCTGAATGGCCGCGGGAAGCCGGACTCGGGGCTGTAATTGTCCCCGCCCGCTACTGCTTCCAGCGATCGTAGACGGTCGTCTTCGGGGGAAATCCCTGGCCCTTGCGCCGGGCCTCAAGGGTTTGCTCCCGGATGTCCTCATCGATCCAGAAGACACCCGAGGCGGTGAACATGAAATACTTGGGCACCTGGAAGTACTCCGGCCATTGCATCCATCGCCAGCAGCCCCAGCGGGTGAAGTCGGCACTCAAGCCGGGCACCCAGGCGGCGTATTCGTAGAGGCGCTCCTGTATGTCATGAGAAACCTGATACGCCTTCTCCGGATCCCGAAGCTGATCCCACTCCTCGAGCAAGGCATCCAGCCTGTCGTCACGGATATTCGTCGAGTTGAAGTTCTTTGGCTTTCCAGCATCTTCACCACGCATTTCCCATTCAAAGGTCGGAACTTTGGCATAGCCGGTATTCCATCCGAAGAGACAGATCTCGTGGTTTTTCTCGAAGACCTTGGTGAAGAAAGCGGTGGGATCCATTTCCTCGATGCGCAGGTCCAATCCGGCCTGGGCGGCTTCCTCCCGCAGGACAAGGGCGATGCGGCTTTCCTCAGAGCGACTGCTTATTGAAAAAGTGAAGGAAAGTCGCTGTCCGGCATCATTGACCAGAATCCCGTCAGGTCCCCGCTCTGTGAAGCCGGCCTTGGCAAACTCCTCCAATGCCTTGTCTATACTGAAATCACGGGCGCGCATGTCGGTATGGTCATAGGGTCCATATCCGTCGACAAAGGAGCGGATGCGCCGCTGGTCGCCGCGATGAATATCCTTGTTTACCCGCTCGTAGTTGGTGGCGTGTTGAATGCCGACCCGGATATCCCGGTTATCCAGGAGGGGGCTCATTGAATTTATAAAAAGCCCCATGCTTCCCGTCGGGAGCAGGTGGTAAACCTGTGCCCGTTCAATATATCCATTCTTGATGGGATCAACGTCTGCGCGGTCATACCAGAGTTCGGTTTCATTGATCGGGAACAGGTCAAGGGTCCCATTGAGAAAGGCCTCAAACGCCTTGAAGTCATCGCGGACCACGACGTAGGTGAGTTTATCCACATTGTAACGGTACCGGTAGAACGGCTTGTCATCCGCCCACCAATTGGTCAGCCGCCGGAAGGTGACCTGCTCACCGCGCCGGATATCCTCTGTATCCAATGTGTAAGCACCCGTGACAGGCGCGAACCGCGAATGGTAGCGATCGGTGTAATCCGGGCCGAATTCACGGTAGAACTCGCGCTGGAACAGAATGTAGGATGCCCCCCATGCAAGCGGACTGGGGGTCGGCTTCGCGAGGGTTAAGGAAAAGGTCCGTTCGTCGTAGCGGGTGATGTTCGCGATGTTCTCATCATACACCCGGTTCACCGCAGGGTCCTGGACGTGCGGGGACAAGAGGACGTAAAGGGAAAACAGGAAGTCCTCCGTCGTCACCGGGCGGCCATCGCTCCATCGGGCATCCGGATCCAGCTCAAAGTAAATCCGTTGGGGAGTCGTGTTCTCCACAGCCCAGCGCCGGGCAAGGCCGGGGATGTAGCCGTCTTCCCATGGATGTCCGGAGACGAGAAAAACCGAATTGGCGTTCCATAAGGGGCCGCGCAGGCTGCCATTGGCATCAGGTCCAAGGACACGCAGCGTCGCCTGCAACCGGGGTAGTCTCAACCGCAGATGCCCTCCCCGCTTGGCCCGCGGATCACCGAACGAAGCCAACTCCGATCCGTCCTGCCAGTCAAGGCCCTCCGGCAGGTCCTCAGGGCTGGCAAAGACAAAGCGCTCCGGGTGCGCCTCATAATACGCCTCCACCTCTTCCGTGTTGTCGTAGGCGGCCACTTCGTCCCCCTCCCGACGACCGCACCCCGCAAGCACAATTACAGACATCAAAACAACAGCTTGTAGGGCAATCCTCATAGGGACTCATTGCCGCTTACACGACTCCGTGGCAATTATTTTCAGGACGCTTGCACGCATGGAGTCGCGCATGGAAGAGCTAAACAGGGGGTGACGCGCAGTAAAAAGTTGGCGCCCCGAAAAGTCCCCCGAAGCCTAGCAGGCGTGGGCGAAAGGGGCGCGGTAAGGCACTGCAGAGATTATCGCCTATGACCGAGATCCCGGCGGCATGTACCGTTGGTCTGGATGACCTTCTACCTCTGGAATTTCTGCTACGGAGGAAGACTCTTCGAGTATAGGCAGAGCAGTCTCCTCTTGAATCTCATCAAGGACAATTTTGGTTAGATGAATTTCATTTCCACCGTGATTCAGCCAACGGATGATCCGTTCCAACCAATTACCCGGGAAGAATGTCCAGATCGCCAAGGCGAAGACACCAAACCAGGTCATAAAAATGGATACCGTCATAAAGAGGGGAAAAAGTGACGACGGCGCTGGTCCTCCACCGATTGGCCCAATTATTTGTTCCAGATCGTAGGAAAAAAGGCTGGATGCAATGAATGCCCACAGCATCGGCAACCAGATAAATAAAAGGAGCGATACTCCGACTAATTTGCAAAACCTATCCAAGCGCATAAAGGCCTGATAAGCATCTCAGAAAGATGAATCAATACCTTTCCGCCCTACGATGCTGACCTTAGAAAGATCTCTTCCCGATGGTGGTTCAAACGGGAAATGGGGACAGGGTAGTTATTTTCCCTCAACCTTCATCGCCGGATTCGTGGGTGAAGATGTCCTCGATCCGGCGCTCGAAGACATGCGCCAGGGAAAAGGCCAGCTTCAGGCTGGGATCGTATTTTCCGTTTTCCAGCGCAATGATGGTCTGCCGCGATACGCCCAGCTTCTCCCCGAGCGTAGCCTGCGACCAACCCGCCTCATTGCGCAATTCTTTCAGTGAGTTCTTCATTGGTAACGCTTTCGTGCAAGAGCCTGTCCAACAACCCAGAGGACCATCAACATCGGAAGGACCCAAACGGTATCCAGCTCGGGATAGCCCACCCCTTCCATGAAGCCATAGGCCCCCGTGAGAAGGCCGGTCATGACCGCGGAGAAGACAACAGCTTCAAATTGCATCTTCCGCTGCAGTTCATCAAGGGAACGGATGAACCGCATGATGATGATCCCCACCCAGGCAATGGGTAACATCGGTAGCAGGGCAATCAGGGTCCGCAGACCGAAATGCTCGATTCCCGCGTTCTTCAAAGTATAGACGGAACCATAGGTCACCACGCAATATGTGATGGCCCAGATCAGCATCTGTCTGCGGTAAGTTTTGTTCGGTTCGCACATGGTTTCCATAATCATTTCCTATTCGTTTTCTTATTCGTGTTAATTGATTTTAGATGTAAAGTATCCTTAACATGTAAAGCAGACTTAACATGTCAAGTATCCTTTACAATATTTTTTTGAACGTCTCCAATTCACCCTCCTCAAGCTCTTCGTCATCGCCGACGTCCGCAGCCGACACTGTCCTCTTGCCCTTGGTCGAGGATTTGAATGAGCTCATCCCTGAGGCGGAGCGGCGAGTGGAGGGGTGAGGTGAGCAGAAGCGGGCTCACTTAATTAATACCAGGGGACTTTCAGTAAAAGGGTAACTCCAATCATCTGGACAATACGAAATCCTGAAAATAGGGTGCAGCCCATGCCGGACCACTCTACTTTTATTTCAACCTCCCAAAACTACTGGTTTAGAATTCTGAAGGCAGGAATCTCTATTTCCATTTTGTTTCCCTGGATGCTGTCCGCTGCCTCAGAAGATTTAGGATACGATACTCGATATTACTATGACCTGTACGGATCACAGGTTGCTGACAGTGTTCCGCAATACCTGCATTTTGGGATTCCATGGAATGGGTCCATTTCACCGAGGATCAAAGGTCCTTACAAGGTCCGCACATTTAAAGAGGGGAAGCTGACGGCGACTGTTTATTTCAATCGTCCTGACCTCCGAGCAATTGCGGTGGAATACCGTCTTCCGCATCGCTGGACAGAAAAGCAACTGGAGGCAGCCCTAAAGCCCTATGCCAATTTCTGGAAGGCCACCCACTCGCACGATGCAAGCGTCTTCTCTCGACTGATCCGCCAAGAGGTCCTTGTTAGCAACGATGGGAAATTAGCCTATTATTCCCCATACACAATGAAGCTTACAATCCTTAGCCCGCTAGTTCTTGAAGAATTCGATAAGGCCCTAAAAAAGAGTGAGAAGAAAAAGGAGAAAGTCCCGGAGTTTTAAACAGGAAACTCAGTTGGCCTTACCCCGCAAACTTGCCCCAAATCTCATCCCGATGCCACTGAAGGGCTTCCTGGTGGGGATGGAAGTATTCTTCATCGGGTAGATAAATTTTCTTTCGATCCAATTCAAAAAGTGGGAAATTTTGAATTTTTGCAGCCTTCGCTTCGGGATGGATCAGCACCTCATACTGGTCTGACAAGGTAAAGAGCCCTTTATCGAAGGCCCAGTGAACGGATCGGCTCATCGCAATTCCGTTCTTTGGATTATCCGTACCGTTCTGTTCCTTTGAAATGACATGCGCCGCCTCGGCTTCGACAATGTCATTCAATTCAAAGCGCTGACCCGTCACCGCGCAGGTGGAGTTGTAGTTGCCAAGGACGATACGCCGGAAATGCTGGCTCCTCTTCTGGGCATTTACCCGATAGAGGCGGCGATTTGGATCCTCGAAGGGATTCCATGCCTCCAGTGCCTCAAGCTGTATTGCTGTATCGATCAGGTCATCTTCCATGACCATCCCCTCGCCCAGGTACTCATAGATTTCCTCAATCCGCATGCCCCGAATGCGGAAGAGGCGGACTTGCTCATCATATCCTTCAAGCAGCCCCAGTCCGAGAAGACGATAACGGGTTCCGTTCGGTCCAGTCTTATCACTGAGCTGCTTCAGTACCAAAACCGGTTCCTTGTCCCCCAGGCAATTGAACAAGGATGCATTGACCGCCGATTTCAGCGAGCCGGCCTTTGGACTGTAATCAAAATACCAGGATCGGTCAGGATTGTACTCAACCCGGTCCGCATAGGGATTCTTCAACATGCTGGCGATGCTCAGTGCGTAGTCACCGCCTGCAGGTTTGTAGATGCCTTCAATAAGATTGTGGAGTCGATCAAGACCTGGAAGGGCTTCACCTGTCTTTTGAATAAACGACGCGGGCACGGCCTTCCCTAAATACGGAAGAATCCGCTGAAAAGTCGCCTTGCGCGCCTCCCTATCCATGTACCCCGACATCGAAAAGAGGAGTATTTGCTGCGTAGGCTTTTGTCCAGGAGGAAGTTTTTACCATTTAGACGCGATTTTTCTTCAAAATAGGGAATCTAATCATTAGACGTATACCCCGGACCGATCAGCTCGGGATTCAGCTCTCAATTCATTTAATCCCCCCATGCCCAAGAAAACGACTACCCGCCCGTCGACCGGGACGAGGTCTACAAGGAGGTCTTTGAACAGGCCGAGAATTTTAAGAAGTACAAGAGTGCGTGAGGAGCGCTAAGATTATGCAAAACAAACCAACCCAATGCCCTACCTGGGACGAATTCCTAAGACCCCTTCTGGAGTTAGCAGAACAGGAACCCATCATTAGACGAACAGCTGCTCAAAAGATCGCCGATCGATATGCTTTCCCGGATGAAATCCGTAACTCTCGTCTTAATAGCGGTCATCTCCGTATCCAGAATCGGGCTGGCTGGGCGATGAGTTCTTTGGTGAAAGCAAAATTCATTTCCAAACATCCCACGGAAAAATTCACCTACGAGATAACTCAGGCCGGCAAGGATTACCTGAGACAGCATCAAGGGCCAATAACTCCTGCAGACTTGAAGAATCTTGATGGATATGTGGAAGCATGGGAGGAAGCTTCAGCAAAGCGCAAAAAGAAAGGACGAACGGGTTCAGAAACAGTAGTTGAACTGGAAACAACCACACCAGATGATCGCATCGACACAGCCTACAACGAGCTCAATGATTCCCTGGCCGGAGAGCTATTGGAAAATATGCAGGCAATGAACCCGTACCATTTCGAGCAGCTCGTCGTCGACCTCCTCTTCGCCATGGGCTACGGCGGTTCCCGCGAGGAAGCCGCCCAAGTGACCCAGAAATCCAACGACGGAGGGATCGACGGCATCATCAGCGAAGACCGACTCGGCCTGGATGTGATTTACATCCAAGCCAAACGCTACCAAGCAGAATCAACAATAGGACGGAAGGAAATCCAAAGTTTTGTGGGGGCGCTTGCGGGAAAACAAGCGGACAAAGGTGTATTCATAACAACAAGTGGCTTCAAAACAACTGCGATTGAATATGCCGATAATGTTCAACAAAAAGTCATCCTCATCAACGGTCAACGTCTGGCCGACCTCATGATAGAACATAACATCGGCGTATCAACCATCCGTACTGTTGAGCTCAAGCGCCTCGATTCCGATTATTTTGAGGATTGATCCATCGATGCAGCAAAAGTTTTCGGAAAGGCATGGTTTTCGGGAACTAAACTTAAAACGAATTGAGCGTAGATTATGCTAAGTGTTAAAGAGCTCTTCATTGCCGATGGCCTTAATGTCCCGGGGAATCAGATTAAACTTGTTCGTCACGTAGATCACCAAGGTCGGTCAATCAGACAAATAATAAAAGAAGGCCTATTTGACCTATACCAAGCTGAACAAAAAGAAACGGTTCGGCCATTTCATGGCTGCCAAGTTTTGCTTTCCTTCCTTGGTATCGAATCTAACAAGGCCCAGTTTTATGGCGCTTACCGGGTTAATGGAAGCCGACCCTTAAAAAAATCCGACTGGCCCAACATGCCCGAATGGATGCTTAAAGCCCATGAAGATACAATACCGAGGATACATTACGATCTAGAAGAGATTGAATCCCTTAGATCCTACCGGGACCGACTTATCGTTCAGTGGAGAAATCCACGCGGGTGGCATCAATGGAAGGACCTGGACATCTACGAAATACTGCCTGTCACGGTATCCACACTTTTCCCCGGCTATCAGGAAGTCTCTCTGAGCTACGAACAGTTACGGTCCATCTTCGCGGATCCCCGGGCACACCGCGATTGGAAGGCGGCCCTGAAAGCGAATGCCGGGATTTACCGGATCGTGGACATGTCGACCGGGGAAACCTACATTGGCTCCGCCTACGGCAGCGACGGCCTATGGGGACGATGGGGAACCTATGCCAAGACCGGGCACGGTGGAAACAAGCTTCTGAAAGAGCGAAAACCCGGAAATTTCCGCTGGTCAATCGTCCGCACCCTTTCCACCACTATGGCCCCAAGGGATGTGATCCAGATAGAGAGTATGGAAAAGATAAAGCACGGGAGTCGAGCGATAGGCCTGAATGAAAATTGATAGAGAAATTTGAGCATATCTGGTGAATGAATCACTAAAGCTACGCCCCCGGAACCCATGCCCCCCAACACGCCAAAAATCCTCACGGCCCGCCTGGCCGAATGGGCCAACGGCCCATGCCATACCAGCCCAGCTTGTAGGCCTGCGCAGCGGGCCGGAGGGCTGGGTTACTTGACCGGGAATGACAATGGCATGGAGGCGGGCTTCCAGCCCTTGCGATGATGATGCCTCCTTCACCCCGGCCGTTGGCCGGGGCTGGTATGGATTCCGGCCTTCGGCCGTCAGTTGGATCAAAGACCTGGGGTTCTGTTGACGCCGATGCGTCGTTAAGCAAGCCGCTGGGCGGCCGACCAGATTGAGGCATGGGTGGAGGAGCAAATCGAGGCGCTGGAGGAGGGGTGAGGATCACCCTTTCGCTCGATTCGTGCATTTCGTAGTTTCTAAATAAAACCAACCCACCACATAAGCGCACTTAATAATCCATATTCCTGTTATTTATATTAAGGTTGCCAGTGGGACCGCTGCTTGATATCTCAGATTCATGAAATCGAACGGATGTACAGGGAGCGGGCTATTTGTGGTATTAATGGGCGTGCTGGTGAGTGGACTACAAGCGGAGCCCATGCATCCGGGCTTCACTTACCAAGGCGTGCTTGAAGATGCTGGGGCACCGGCGGACGGGCCGTATGACATGACCTTCACGGCCTATGATAATGCCTTTGCCGGCAATCAACTGAACGGCACCCTGGTGCTGGACAATGTCGACGTGGCCGGCGGCGTATTTTCGGTGGAGCTGGACTTCAGCGCGGCAATATTCACTGGCGAGCAAGCCTGGCTGGAGATTGAGGTACGACCGGGCGCCAGTGTTGATCCGGCGGACTTCGCCCTTCTTGGACCACGGCAAAAGATCAGCCCGACTCCCTATGCCCTGTACTCGCTGGCCGCTGGCACGGTCCGCCACGGAACGGAATCGCGGACCACTGACCCGATGCTGCCATCGGAAGCGACAAGCCTTGGACGGGTTGCTTTCGACTACAATTTCGCGTCACCCCCGGTGGTGACGGTAACAGGCATATATGATGCCGCTAATCCAATCCTGCTGCTTCCGCAAGTGACCAACATCGACAACGACGGGTTCGAGCTGGTGGTCATCAACCCGGTCGATATCGCCTATCCCAGCAAAACCTACACCTTCAATTGGACTGCGGTGGGCAATGGCAGTCTCATGAAATCCTGGTACCGCGACCTTGACGGCGATCTCTACTCCGACGGTGTGAGTATTGACAGCTATGACCAACCACCCGGATATTTTGCCGGTTCAGCTTTGATCCGGACGAGCGGCGATTGTGATGACGGCGATCCGGCGATTAATCCCGAAGCCACGGAAATCTGGTACGACGGCGTCGATCAGGATTGCGACGGCCTGAGCGATTACGATCAGGATTACGACGGGTACGATTCAGGCGCCCACGGCGGCAGTGATTGCAATGATCTGGATCCCACAGTTTTCCCAGGTGCTCCTGAAATTCCTCTCGACGGAATAGATCAAGACTGTGACGGGATTGACTCGACCGGACTGGGCGTGGCGAACCTGTCCCCCGGTGATCTGGTCATCACCGAGATCATGCAAAATCCCGCTGTCGTTTCGGACAGCCAGGGCGAGTGGTTTGAGGTCTACAATGCGACCGGTGTGGTGGTCGATTTATCCGGCTTGGAAATTGTTGACGACCTCGCGGCCGGATTCACCGTGACGGGCTCCCTCAGCGTTGCACCTGGAGATTATGTCGTCTTCGGAAACAATGGCGATCCGGTGACCAATGGTGGCGCACCCGTCGATTATGCTTATGTGAATTTTCCCCTGGGCAACGCCAGCGATACGATCATCCTTTCCTACAACCTTGTGGAATTCGATCGAGTCGACTACGATGGAGGCATCGCTTTTCCTGATCCGAGCGGTGCCTCGATGAGCCTCAATCCCACGATGCTCGATGCCTTGCAGAACAACGCAGGCAGCGCGTGGTGTGCTGCCACCAGTCCATTCGGGGCAGGTGACCTTGGCACACCTGGATCCGCAAACGACACCTGTGCCCCTCCTCCGCTGGGCGTGGCGGACCTGTCCCCCGGTGATCTGGTCATCACAGAGATCATGCAAAATCCCGCTGTCGTTTCGGACAGTCAGGGCGAGTGGTTTGAGGTCTACAATGCGACCGGTTCGGTGGTCGATTTATCCGGCTTGGGAATTTTTGATAATTTTGCGTCCGGATTCACCGTGTCGGGCTCTCTTATCGTTGCAGCTGGAGATTATGTCGTCTTCGGAATCAACGGTGATCCGGTAATCAATGGCGGCGCACCAGTCGATTATGCTTATGGCGCGATTTTTCCCCTGAGCAACGCTGGGGATACGATCATCCTTTCCTACAATCTGGTTGAAATCGATAGAGTCGACTATGATGGAGGCTTCGCATTCCCTGATCCGAGCGGTGCCTCGATAAGCCTCGATCCCACAAAGCTCGATGCCTTGCAGAACAACTCAGGCAGCTCGTGGTGTACAGCCACCAGCCAATACGGGGCAGGTGACTTTGGCACACCCGGATCCGCAAATGGCGGGTGCCCCTGAGAAGGATCACCGATGAAGACGATACATTCAAACACCCTTCTCCCGCTTTTCCCGGCACGGCTATTGAGCTGCTGGCTGATTATCCTTGCGCTTCCGGGTGCCCTCTCCGCCGGTGTGATCGCCGGCGGTGGTGGAACCTGTGGCGGCGGGGCCGGCGGCAGCGTCTACGCCCTGAATGGAACAATCGGGCAACCCCTCGTGGAAACATCGGCGGACGGACCCTACGTCCTGCGCTCAGGCTTCTGGAATGTGGTGCTCATTGTCCAGCTTCCACCGGCGGGCGATGGATTCACCAACTGGATGAACAGCCTGGCACCCGTGGACAAGCCTCCGGAAGGCTTACGCGGTCCGCTTGACGAGCCAGCCGGCGATGGCGTGAGCAATCTCTTCAAGTACGCCTTTGGGTTGCTTCCGCTGGAATCATCACCTGATGCCTGGCCGCATTTGGCGAGCCACCCGGATCCTTCAAATCCCGCCCAGTTCCTGTTGGCTGTCGAGTTTATCCGATCCACTACCGCTGAAGTCGTATTCTGGATGGATGGCTCCCCAGACTTGGAAGTGTGGACTGAAGCCCCCTTCACTCTTGAGGTCATGGAGGTCCTTCCCGATGAGCGTGAACGTATCCGACTTGTGAGTACAGTTTCCCTCCTTCCGGGGGAGCGCTACTTCCTGCAGCTCAATGTGGATCTGCCCTGAGCTTGAGGGCAGCGATTAGAGTTAATTGAGCCGCGTAGCAGCGACGCAAAATCAGACCGTGTTGGTCGTAGTTCCCCAACCCCAATAACATGAGAACCTGGCATATGACAAAGCAATCCCTCTTTCTATTAGCGGCACAAATCTGTATCCTGATCCCGCTTACCCGGGCAGAAGTCTATGACCTGGAGCGTTTGGTCACTGAAGGGGAGTTTTCAAATACTTTCAAATTGCGCTTGAATATCCCGGAACCCCAGACGGCCGCCCTGCTCACTCCCGGGATGCTTTTCACCGGTGAGTTTGACTTGGATAATCGCCGTCTCGCTAACCAAGCACTCTTCGATATCAACCGGCCCCGAGGGGCGTTATGGGCATGGACAGAGGAGGAGGATAAGGGTCACACGATCGGTGATTCCGAATACCTCATTCTTCCTTTCCTGGCCGAATGCGTGCGCTTGCGATATCCCGCCAATCAATCTCCGGTCAATGGGCCGGTGACCTTGAAAAATCTCCATGAATCCGATGGGTGGCTCGTTGACCAGTCCGATTGGGAAGGCGGGTCGGTTAAAGTGTATCCTTACGATGAGGCTCCCGGGGACAAGCGACAGTATGGCTGGGTGCCCAGTGAAAAGATCGCCCGCTATTACCAGGCTTTTGCTTCCTACAACAAGGCAAGCCTCCCCAATTCATGGACCAACTTCGGGGTCGTCGAGTCACCGGCCGAGCTCACCCATGCCTTCAGCATCAAGAATAGCAGGGCGGATCCCTTTGTTGCTGCCGAGACAACGTTTTACTACGATGGAGAGCTCGTCGGGGTATCGGATCCTCCCGATAGCACCACTCCACAGATTACCGTCGATGAATCATCCGGAGGATTTCACGTCTTCACGGCAGTTGTTTTAGACACAAATGGCAAGCAACGGGCCACCCATTTGAACCGGGTCTTCGTCAAGGGGCCCCGCCCCCTGTCCGCTTTTGAATCATGGGCGGTTGATAACTTGCCCGAGGGCTTTCGCGGACCACAGGTTCATCTCTTCGATGATGGGGTGACGAATCTTGAGCGATTTGCCCATGGGCTGGGTCTTGAAAAACTTCCCAAGGGCTTTCAGGTGATCCAGTTCGCCGAGTCCGGCTTTGAGAAAATAGACGATACCGACTATGTCGTTTTTTCGTATCCGGTCGGGGAGGAGGCCCGCACTTCCGGGCTGAATATCATGCCACAGGTATCGACCGATGGTCAGGATTGGAGCGACTTCGTTAATATCGATGATCCCGCATTTGGGTTGCCGCATGTGGTGACGCGTGAGGGCACTGTTGTTACGGCAAAGTATCCCCTCGCGGAAAATCCCCTCTTTTTTCGGATTGCCCTCACGGATACATTTGAGGGATTGGATTAAGCAGACCCCCACCCTACATCCCGAATCCGTAGATCGGGGCCCGGCACTGCTCGGTAAAGCCGATTTTCCTGTAGATGGGAATGCCCATCTCGGTGGCGTGGAGAAGCGCGTGGGAGGCGCCCTTGCGCGTACCCTCCACCATGGCGGCGCGGGTGATGGCGAAGCCCAGGCCCCGGCCGCGGAACTCCTCCAGTGTAGCGACACAATAGATACCGGCTGCGCCGTCCTTCACACAGACAGAAGCGCAGGCGGCGGGCTGTCCATCAAGAGTTGCAAGGACATTGGCCAGGCGGCGGCCTCCCGCAGAAAATGGTCGAAATTGCTGTGCAGGTGAAGAAGTGGATCAGGATCGGTCATAATCAATTCAAATGAGGGTTTCCGCGTGCCTTGCCGATTTCCTTTGGACCACAGAAGGCCGATTGCCAACCTGTTCGCTAATTCATCACAATCGGCGACCAACTCAGTGGAGTTCTGGGTTGTCCCGAACAACCTCGAGGCAAACATGTCAGGCAAAGGAACAGCAAACCCCAAGCTGATCAAAGCATGATGAAGACCCTATTGATTCCCCTCACCCTGTGCTACGCCCTCTCGTCGACAGCTGAAACACAGCCCACAACGAAGTCCCTGATAGAGACGCAGGGCCTCCGCTATGTTTCCCAGACGGAGACTGGCACGCGCTATCAGCGCTTTCGTGAAGACATCCTGGAATTACCACGGAAGGAACTGGGCCTGAATCCTGACAAGGCCCGGAACACCACCGGAGGGATCATCGCTTTCAGAACTGACGCCCCGGAAATAACGGCCCGCTTCAAGATCCTGAGTGCCAATTATATGGGCTCCGGTTTCGGTGTCTTCGAAAACGGAACACTGGTCGAGGAGTTCAAATTCAGCCCAAAGGAAACGGAGGCAGTCCTGACCGTTACTTCACAAAGAGACGGCGACTCGCTCTTTGAAATTGCCTTGCCGAGCTTTGCCAACGTCGAGTTCCAAGGCGTGGATGCAGCCTGTTCCGCCCTTCCCCCCGTTAAAAAACGGGTCTATGTCGCGCTGGGCGATTCTATCTCGCACGGAAACGGACAGGACGGCTTTGGTCACAAAACCTGGCCCTTCCTCCTGTCGCGCAAACTGGGCTATGAGCTATTCAATCTCGCAGTCGGTGGTGGTAAAGTCTCTGTTCCGGTCGCGGAGATGCTTGAGGACTGGGATTCCATCGACCTGATCACGATTTTGATTGGCTATAACGATCTCCATTATGACCAAAAAACGCCCGAGCAATATCGTGCAAAGGTTAATGAACTTCTCGATACAATCCGGAAAAACCATCCCGATACCCGGATCATTTGTATCACCCCGCTCTTCACCAAACGGCCCGTCTCGGATAAGACCGGCGCGACCATCGAAGAATTCCGGAGCGAGCTGGTGGACCTCGTGACAGCCAGAATGGCGGATGATAAAAACCTTTCCTTTATAAACGGTGAGGAGGTCAGCTCTGAGAAAAACCTGCGCCTCGAAAAACCGGATGATCCGGTTCACCTCGGAATTGAAGGGGCGGAGCTCCTCGCCTCAGCGCTGGCGGAGAAAATCCTTTTTCGGGCAAATGAAACCGCGGAAGAACGCGATGCGCGCATGGCATGGTGGAGGGAGGCCAAGTTTGGCATGTTCGTCCATTGGGGCATCTATGCCGCTGCCGAAGGTGAATGGAAAGGCGCTACATTTCCAGACATGCGTCCGGGCTTTGAATGGCTCATGTGCAAAGGGGAACCGGGAGGAATTGATAAGGACGAGTATGTTGAAGCGCTCGCCCCAAAGATGACCCTTGAACGATTTGATCCTGAGCAGTGGGCGGTCCTCGCAGCCGAGGCCGGTATGAAATATTTTGTCATCACGGCCAAGCATCACGACGGCTTTGGCATGGTGGATTTTCCCTTTACCGCTCTGGATATTGCAGACCGCACTCCCTATGCCGCTGACCCAATGGTCCCCCTGTCAAAGGCAATGCGGGCAAACGGGCTTAAATTCGGATTTTATTTTTCCCAGTCGCAGGACTGGAGCCGGCCCGGTGCCCGGCCCAATTGGTACAAGGGGCTCGATGGCGACTGGAACGAATATGTCGACCAGTTCGCCGCGCCTCAGCTGCGCCATCTACTGGGTGGCACATACGGGAACATTGATTTGCTATGGTTCGACTCGGGCAGAAGCACCAAAACCCGCGAAGGAGCCATGCGTATATGGCAGGAACTGACCGCTCAACCTGACATACTCGTTAACAACCGTCTGAAGCTCGATGAATACGGAGACTTTGACTGCCCTGAACAGTGGATCCCTCCATCCGTTCAAGACAAGAAGACATGGGAGACGTGTATGACCATGAACGGCGGCTGGGGATACAACCCGACCGACACCAACTGGAAGAGCACCGATGAATTGATTCGCAACCTCTGCCTGGTCGTCAGCCGTGGCGGGAACTACTTGCTGAACATCGGCCCGCGGGCAGACGGCACATGGGAACCGCAGGTGGTTGAGCGGCTCAAGGGGATCGGTGCGTGGATGCGGACTAACAGCGAAGCGATTTACGGCACCCGGCCAAATCCAATCGGCCCCATTCGCGAAGGCTCAATCACTTGGAAACCCACAGGAGAAAGCTCTCGCCTGTATGTCCACATCATGGATTGGCCTGCAGATGGAAAGATTTACCTGCCTTTAAAAAGCCCCATCCGGGCGGCGAGATTTCTTGGCGATTCCGACACCCGGCCAACCTGGGAAACCGGACAGGACAGCACGATTATACACCTCAATCGCGACAAGCCGATTCATCCTGCGGCCACGGTCCTCGTCCTCGACTTGAATACGCCAAGCCCTGAAGCGATGCCCCTTGTCGTCCGTCAGGATCAGAATGGCGGACTCCTCATGTTGGCGGTTGAAGCACAGGGAGAGGGCGGCCTCCATGTGCACAACCGGGAACCCTGCCTTGACGGCTGGAGCGGTCGTAATCAAGAACGGCGCCTTGCTAGCTGGACCGTACGGGTGGACAAAGGTGGCACATTTGTAGTGAATTTAAAGTACGGATTCAACACCGATCAGGACATCGGCGAAATGGCCTTTGTAGTGGAAACTCAAGGTAAAGACATTCGCATGCCAATCCAAATCACTGGTGTGGAACCGGACTCACACAACAAGGAAAGGAACCAACTGGTTTCCGAAAAATTCCAATCCGGTGAAGTCATCGACCTGCCTCCCGGACTGCACACAATCAAACTGCTCGCCGAGGGCGCGCCGGAAGCGTTTAAAAGGCCACCGGGACGCGAAAACCAAATTCTCTGCTACACAGGATTTCCCATGCTCAAGGAACTTCGCCTTGAGCTGATTCCTTGAGGCGGTCCAACCTCATGTGCCTCGGCAACCACGCGAGCACGCAGACCCCGATCACGGAGACGCTCCACAGGTAATACCCGACCCCAAGATCATCCAGTCCAAGGCCCGGATGGAAGAGCATGTCATTTGCAGCAAGCACAAAAATAGCGCCGACGTACGGGACGAATGGGATATAGACCCAACGCAGCCAGGCAAAGCGAGTCCGGTCCGGACAGATCAATAGCCAGGCAAGGAGCATCACCGTAAAGAGCGAGGTGGCATTATAGCTGCCGATAAATACCAGAAACAGGATCAATTCGAATGGGAGAAAGCGGGGGTCACGATCGAATAAAAACCCTGCGGACAGCGCCGCACATCGAGCACCGGTCATATCCTCGAGCACAGGCAGGAAAAACGATCCTGCAAACAGGAAGGCCAAGACAACGGCTATGCCGCGAATGATCATTCCCTCACCCCATAATCTTAAACCCTACCGTACGACATAGACCCAGGCGCCGCTACTGCCCACATGCGAGACCGGCAGGTACATCCAGCCCTCCAAGCTATAGCTCCAGATCCATGGACGATGCCCGACGTAAAGCATGCCGAGCCAATCGCCTGTATCAACCACGCCCTCAACAACCGGATAACCGGCCCAGGATTCCTCCTCATTGATGGTTCCTTCCAGATTGCTGAAGGTGACGACCGCTGTTTCCCAGACAGGACCCTTGATGAGCAAGCCCAACTGAAGCAGGTTGATGGAATCCTCACCGAGGCTTGTCTCGAGCTCAAAGCTTACCGGATCCGGTCCAAGCGCGAACTCAACGGATTCCGGCATTTTCTGGAAGCTTCGATCCAATACGCGGATGAAGGCTTCAATGATGAAGGTCTCATCGGAGGCGATTGCCGAAGCCGTCCCGCGGAAGCGGATGACATCGCCGGGCGTCATCTCCAGGGAGAGCGATTTAAACTCCTGGAAGAGCAAATGTTCGGCTATGAACTGCTCAGGTTCCCAGCGCAGGTTGTAGAATACAAATTCCGACTCACCGACCGGTTCCACCCAGTCAAGGACGGTATAGGCCCCACCCCATGAACCCACCTGGCCAAACCAGACATCGTCGAAGTCAAAGAAATTGGTATGGACGATCCACGGGAAATCCCCGTCGCTGAAATCGGTATTGATGAGCAGGCCGATGCTCCCCGGATAGGATGCCGCCAGAAGCGGGCTCGTACCGGCCTCGATCTCCTCAAGATCCTTATACCCGTCACCATCGGTGTCCTGCTTGAGGATATTCGTCCCGAGGACATGCTCCTCGATATCCGTCAGCCCGTCTCCGTCATCATCCGGATCGGTGGCATTGGGATCCTGGTCATTATCGGTATCCAAGGCGACCGTATCGCCCAGGTCATAGACCCGTACGTAGTCCACTTCCAGACGCTGGGGCCAGATATCGGGATCAACCCCCTGTTGCCCGCCCCATGAGCCGCCAACGGCCACATTGAGGATCAGATGGAACGGCTGGTCAAAGGGCCAGTCCTCCCAGCTTGTTCCCGGATTGGGCGCATTGAGCAGCTCGGTGCCGTCAATGGTGAAAATGATGCCTGCCGGGCTCCACTCAATCGCGTAGTCGTGGAAGGTCGTGTCCACATCCGGTACCACGGTAAAGGCCGTCGGATAAGTCCCCGTGAGCCAGTTGTTGTTGAGCGAATGCAGGCTGCCATGGACCGTTCCCATGTCGAAGCCGACATGCTCCATGATATCGATCTCCCCGCTGCGCGGCCAAATGCCATACGCGTCGCCGGTCGGCATCATCCAGATAGCCGGCCAGGTGCCCGTGCCCGCCGGGAGCTTGGCACGAATTTCAATCCGCCCATACAGCCAGTCGCCGTATCCCTTTGAGAGTAGGCGCGCGGACGTATACTCATGGGTTGGCTGGCGCGAGGGAGGCCAGCCCTCTTTGCGTGCCTCAATAATCAGGACGCCGCTTTCCACCCGGGCATTCTCCAGCCGCTCTTCCGTGTAAAACTGCTCCTCTGCGTTGCCCCAGCCACTGCCACCAACATCGTACAACCACTTTGAGCTGTCCGGAAGCCCGTCCACATCAAACTCATCCGACCAGATCAACACTGGATCCACGGCCAGTACGGTAGTCGCTGCCAACAGTAAACTACCCGAAAGGAATGTATATAAGGTCTGCGCATGCATAGAGAATTTCTATCCTTTTGATTCCTTTATGTCAAAGGAAACAGCGGCCCTTGGGCCCCTGTGGAGAACTGCGCAGCCCTAGTAAAGGGACAGGATCCGGGCGAAATAATCCGCCAATAGCTCTTCATGCGCATAGAGCACGGGATCAGCCCCCATCAGGAAGAACGCTTCTTCGAGTATCGTAAAAGCGGAATGGCTGCCCTCCGTCATGGAAGCCTCCAAGCCCTGTATAACAGGCCATACAGGGGCCTCTGCGGCGGCATCACCTGATGGTCGAGGAGCAATAAGGCCGTTGGCTGTCGGGTCTGCCTCGGTGGGCGACCCAATCTGATTGCTCAGGTGGTTTGTAAAGTTCTGGGCGACGGGCCATGGGTGGATGACGGTCCAGGACAGGCCACTTGCCTTGTTTGGCGCAATGAGGCCGATCTGCGACTCACCGGAGAGAATCGGATCAATGGAGGAATCCGGATTATTGATGGACTCAACAATCTCAATTTCAGGTTCGATGACGCTGACATCATCCTCGTAGTCCGGAAGGACCAAGACAGGCACAAGAACAACTGGATCAGGATCGCCACCGTCTTCAGGTGCGAGGGCCGGATCATCGGTCTGGAAGGTCACTTCATTGAAGTCGGTCACGCCGCTGAAGCCAATCAATCCGTAGTCGCCATCGGTGACCAAGGCGTTGAAAGCGTAGCTGAGGACCAGACCACCGTTCAAGGTCACGCTGACCGTGCTACCCTTGAGGATCACTTCAATATCCTGGCTACCACTCAAGTCGAGGTCTGTACGGGTGTACATCTCATCAACAACAATCCCCTTCCGGGTGCTGTGGCCGACTGTCACTTCATTGGTCTCGCTGGAGATGGTAATGAACTTGTAGTTGTTTTCGTCGTAGTAATCGAAGATAAAGCCGGCCTCACCGGATGTCTGCAGGTCTGCTTCAAGGCGGATCAGGGAGGCCGGGGCCACCTCGATGCCAATCAGGCTGATGGCGGTCTCACTCGTTGCGTTACCGCGGTAGAGGCCACTTCCAGCAGACCACAAGCCGCTTTCCGGCGTGAGGAAGAGATTATTGACGGCACCGTCAAAGTCATCACCGAGAGTGAAAGTGGTTTCCGGGGCAAGTCGCTGCACAACCACATTGTCGATCGCGGAACGGGAGTTCTGACCACCAAGGCCAATCATGCCATCGTTCAAGCCCCTGAGGATACCATACTCGTCATAGATCTTCTCAAACTCATACGTCAGGGTGGATTTATTATCGACCATCAAGGTGACGGATGTGCCGTTCACGACGAGGAAGACATTGTAAAGTGTATCTGACCGGAGAGCTCCCAGGTACGGTGCCTGTACTTCAACAGTCCAACCGTCTGCTGTATATTGGCCAATCTCGAGCTTGCTGGTCGATACGTTGATACCGGCAAACTTGAAGTCCGTGGAGCTCTGGTAATCAAAGATCAGGTAAGCATTACTCTTGAATCCACCGGTCGGCTTGACCGGCTGCAGGGTCGCCTTGACCTCGTAGTAGGTCGGGATGTAGGAATCGACGAGGAACACACTCAAGGCATCGCCACCAATGGCTTCAGGCTCAACATAGTAGCTGCCGTTTTGCGTGGTCCAGTTGCCGCTGTCGATGAAGAATCCATCTGGCTGGCCATTATTGAAACCAACTGAGCGAAGCACATCGCGCGGTCCACCGCCAATATTACCAGCCTGTGGATCATCCGGGGCACCGGTCTGGTCCTGCCAGGCAAAGTCCTGCTGGAGAATGACACCCAGCTCACCAAACGGCTCGCCGTTACGGGATTCCTCAGCAGCGATGCCGAGCTTTGCCGGACGCGTGTAATCGGCGCCGTCGCTTTTGGACAGGTCGTAAAGGTATTCGGCCAGCTGTGGCTGCAGGGCACGACTGATCGTCGCAGCACCATACGGGGCGAACGGAACGATGTAGCTGTTGAACTCACCGGCCCAGTCGATCAGGCGATCGCCACCAGTGTTGGCAATGAGGATGTCGCGGCCAGCGCCACCATAGGCAATGTCCTCGAAGGTGATGTCCGTGTCAGTCGCGTCATTGAGGCCATTGTTGGTGTCGTGGAGGTCATCCATGTTGAGCAGGTCGTCGCCCCAGCCTCCGTAGGCATGGTCACGGCCCTGCGCACCAACGATCCAGTCGTTGCCAAGGTCGCCGAAGAGGACGTCGTTGCCGTCGATTTCGCTGTCGAGGAAGTTGAGAATGAACTCAACCGCACCCGGTGCCGTGGAATCGGTGAAGATGCCAGTGACTGGATCAATGAAGACCTTCGTCATCGGGTTGTATTCGTCGTAAGCGTTGAACTCACCGGCGCGAACGTCGCTGTGCAGGAGATAGTTACCCGGATTGAATGGATTGCTGAAGTACTGCGGTAGGGCTTCTGTTCCGGAGATCGCGTCATCGCCAGCGCCACCGTGGATGGCATCGTTACCCAGACCACCAAAGAGGATGTCGTTGGAGGAGACGTTGCCCGGTGTGACATAATCATCGGCACCGAGGTTGAACGGCTCGAGAATCGCGGTCTTCTTGAGCAGGCCTGTGACGTTGATTGTGGATTGCTGGATCTTCCCAGGGGTGGAAATCAAGAGGTCTAGGTCAACAACAGCGGCGATGCCATAGAGCGGCTCGGCTGTGCCATTGCGACTGGTCCAGAGGCGACCGTCGTCACCGAGGATTCCATCATCATGTGTGCCACCGCTGATCCAGTCAGCGCCAACGCCACCGATCAGGTCATCGTTCTGGGCATCACCGTAAAGGACGTCGTCGCCCAGCTGGCCATAGATAAAGTCATCACCCGATTCACCGTGGATTTCATCGGCGGCACCGATATCGAGGGCTGCGGAAGCCGGATCGATGTCTGCCCCACCCGGTGTGTAGTCGAGCAGCACGGCTGCGCGCACCACGATGCGGCGGGCGGCGTCGTAGTTGTCGTAATTGAAAGTAAGGTAGCTGCCGCTATCGATGCCGTTGGTTCCGACGAGGCGGTAGATGTTGCCATTGTCACCGATGATCATGTCGGAGTCGCGGGCATTGAGCTCACCTGTTGTCAGGATCAGGTTGCCGGACTCGTCTGTTGCGGCACCGGTGTTGTTGCGGCCGGCCATATCGCCGTTGCCACCATAAATTGTATCGGATCCGTCAGGACGATCCGTGCGCAGGTCAAGGTTGTAGTGAGTGGAGCTGCCACCGATCAAATCATCCTGGCCGAGGCCACCGAAGATCGTGTCGTTGCCGCCATTGCCCTCGACATAGTCGTCGCCGCCAACATCCGAACCCGGGATTGTTCCCGGCAAGGTTGCCAGAACGAGGATGCCGTTATCATCAACGAGCTTTCCATCACCATGGAGATTGTCGTTACCGAGCTGGCCAAAGATCTCATCATCATCGGCGCCACCGGCAATCGTGTCGTTGCCGAAGTTGCCGACATTGTTGGCGCTGTCGTCGTGGTCAAAGAGGACGATGAAGCGTGACTCGATACCATCCGGATTGGAGGCATCACCCGTTGCGACCTGGTCGACTCCCCAGATGTCGTAGATGATCGTGCCATTGAGGACTGCGAAGCGTGGTCCGGTATCGCCACCCGTGCGGATGATGCTGGCATTGTCACCAGCGATGACATCGTTTCCGGCTCCACCATCAATGTAGTCATTCCCGTCAAAGCCGTTAGCGACATTATGACCACCAATGAGGTCATCATCATTATCGCCGCCGTAAATGGCGTCGTCGCCCTGCTGGCCGAGGATGATGTTCAAGCCAAAGTCAGTCAGCGGAGGCTCGGCACCGGAACCGGCGAAGATCAAGTCAGCAGCGCCATCATCGGCTTCCTGCGTATCGATTGCCGTGTAAGTGAAGGTGGCGTTGGCGAGGCCGATTTGAGCGGCGTTGACGATGCCCCGGACTTCGCCGTGGTCACCGAAGATCAGGTCGCTATCCGGATTTGCATCAATGATGTCCGGTGTGGTTTCGCTCAGGCGGTCGCCCCAGATCGTGTCCGAACCGGTACCACCGAAGATAAAGTCGTTGTCGCTACCGCCGTAGATCATGTCGGCTCCACCGATGGTCGGCTGGGTTGTCCGGACGAGATCGAGGGTTGCCGGGTCGGCGGTCGGGTCATCGTAGACCAGCTCGCCATTGTCACCGAGGACGATGTCCGTGCCTGCGCCACTGCGGATCACATCCGGCTCACCGGCATCGCCGCTGAGGACGGTTCCGCTGACGCCACCAAGGATGATGTCGCTGCCTGTACCGGTCGTGATGTCATCGGCTCCACCATCTGCATAAGCGGTGGTTTCGATGTGACCAATGGTCATCAGGGTGAGCGGAGCGCTGCCACGGCGTGGTGAGTCAGCATCGGCAGCAGTAATGATGCCGCTGTCACCGAAGACAATATTGTCACCGTCAACCGAGTTAATGATGTCACCGAAGCGGCCACCGATCAGGATGTCGTTGCCACTGCCGGAATCAATTTCGTCGACGCCACCGAATGCGGTAGTGGAAAGGCTCTTGATCAGGTCGATGTCGGAGGCGATCAGGTCGGCCCCTGTTTCGCCCGCTTCACGCTCGGCGCGGACGTAATCAATCACGCCATCATCACCGAGGACGATGTTGTCGCCTTCGTAGACGTTGATGAAGTCACCGAGGTGGCCGCCGAGGACGATGTCGTTTCCGTCTGAAACGGAACCGGTATTGATCGTATCCACTCCGCCGTCGCCGAACTGGGTTGTTTCAATGCGGCCGATGGTGATGGGCTGACCTGCGAAGGTCTGGGCACTCTCGTTGGCGGCAGTAATGATTCCGCTGTCACCGATGACGATGTTGTTGCCACCGAGGGAGTCGATAAAGTCGCTGTCGCGCCCACCGATGAGGATGTCGTCGCCCTTACCCGAATCAATGTCGTCAATACCGCCGGCGGCCGTGGTCGAGAGGCTCTGGATCAGGTCGATGTCGGAGGCGATCAGGTCAGCACCCGGGAGAGTGGCAGATTCACGCTCGGCACGGACGTAATCAATCGCGCCATCATCACCAAGGACGATGTTGTCGCCTTCATAGACATTGATGAAGTCACCGAGGTGGCCGCCGAGGACGATGTCGTTTCCGTCAGATACCGAACCGGTATTGATCGTATCCACTCCGCCGTCGCCGAACTCGGTCGTCTCAATGCGACCGATGGTCAGCGGCTGGGCGCTGAAGTTGGTCGCACCCGTGTTGGCGGCTGTAATGATTCCGCTGTCACCGATGACGATGTTGTTGCCGCCGAGGGAGTCGATAAAGTCGTTGTTACGCCCACCGATGAGGATGTCGTCCCCTTCACCGGAATCGATGTCGTCGATACCGCCGGCAAAGTCAGTTGACAGGCTTGTGATCAGGTCGATGTCAGAAGCGATCAGATCAGCACCTGGAACGCTTTCGCGCTCGGCACGGACGTAATCGATCGCGCCATCATCACCAAGGACGATGTTGTCGCCCTCACCCACGTTGATGAAGTCACCGAGGTGGCCGCCGAAGACAATGTCATTTCCGTCAAACAACGGACCTGAAACGATTCCGGCATTGATGGTGTCCACGCCACCGTCACCAAACTCAATGGTTTCCATCCGACCGATGGTCAGCGGGAGGCTGGCAAAGCGTGAACCGTTATCAGTCGCCGAGGTAATCTTGCCGCTGTCACCGATGATCAGGTTGTTACCGCCGAGCGTGTCGATGGTGTCGCCGAAGCGACCGCCGATGAGGATGTCGTCACCACGACCTGAATCAACGTCGTCATCACCGCCGTTTGCGGTTGTCGAGGTGCTGGCGATGACATCGATATCGCTCAGGTCACCGTCGCGGATGACATAATCGATATAACCGTGATCACCGAAGATGATGTTATTTCCTTCGTGGCCGTTGATGATATCGCGAAGATGGCCACCGAGGATGATATCGTTGCCGGCATCGCCGTTGATCGTGTCGATGCCGCCCTTGTCTTCGACATTGGTCTCAATGCGCTCAACCTGACCAGTTGTTTCGATGCGACGCGTTCCGTCCTTCTGTGTGATGATACCGTGATCACCAAGAATTGTATCGTTCCCGTCATTACCGGACAGCATGTCGCCGGCGGGCTCCAGGTTGGTCGGAACGGTGAACATGGCGTTGATCATATCCAGCTCAGCCGGGATGGATGCATCAAACGGCGTGATCTGGTCCTGTGAGAACAGGAGGAGGTTCACATTAAAGTGGGAATCGCCGTAGATGTGGTCATCACCCTTCTGGCCATAAATGGTGTCCGTGCCTTCGCCACCTGCGAGATGGTCGGCGTACTGGCTACCGGTGATGATGTCATTTCCAGGACCACCGTATATAACCACTCCGGCGAAGGAATCGTCGAGGTTGTCCAATGCATCGAGGGCCGAGGCATCAATGATATCATTACCCGGGTTGGAGAAACTGGTACCGTGGATTGATTTCAATCCGGTATCGTTGCTGTAACGCGTGCCCTCTTCGGAGGTGTCGCCGTAGATGACCAGCGGGCTTGTGCCACGTCCAGTTACGGTGATCGTGTCAGTGCCGCCACCACCGTGGACAGCCGTGATAGCACCATCCTGTGTGGTTTCAATGGTCAGGGTTTCATTGCCCTTACCAAGGAGCAGTTCGAAGATTTCAAAATCGCTGTAGGTGATGCCGCCACCGTAGTTGACCAGTTTCTCAACTTCGTCGGTGCCTTCATCGACGGTCAGGCCATCGCCCATTTCAAAGCCCGTGAGGGAGTATCCGGTATTGGTGATGTCCGCATCAATTCCACGGAAGCTGAGCAGACCGGTGTCCGCATCGGTATTATCCGTATGGAAGATTTCCAGCGTATCGATATTCAGGGTCTCATCCGTCAACGAGCTTTCCTGGTTGCTGGCCTCATTGGTTTCACCCGGCAGCACGAGGGCAGGATTCAGGGAACGATCCCTGCCTTCGATAATTCCACCATCAATGATGAGCGGTCCGCGAATCTGGTCGAGGTTCTGATCCATCGGTGCGAAGGCCTTGGTCGGGGAACCATCGCCCTCGTAATCCGCATTGGCAATCACTTCAACATTGAACCAGTCATTCCAGTTATCGCTGTTGAAGGTCAGGCTGTACTCAAATTGTGGAGCATTGGGATCTTCATCGATAATCGCGAAGCGCGCATCCGAGGAGAAGAGCTTTGTCTGCGTGTCGGTGTAGAGCGACAAGGTGATGGTCGCATCCGGCTCATATGTGAGACGCATCCTGTAGCTGTCCCCGGATCCGCCGACAACGGCAATTGTCGAACCGTCTGATTCACGGACGATCACACCGGCCGATTCATCATCGTAAACGGTGACGTCGACTTCCTGATAATCTTCTTCATCAAGGTTGAAGACACTGCCAACAACGTCGGAGGTCATCTGGTGGAAGATCGTGGAGAATTCTACGCCATCCTGATCGCTATCGTCAGCTGCGTAAACGGTGACTGTCTGGAAGAGATTCCATGCCTTCGGGCCGTCGAAAGTAAATGTGAAGACCGACTCGGACAGGTCAATCTGGCTGTCGCCAACCAGGGTAATGGTCACGGTTTCACCATCTGCCGGAGCAGTGGTCAGACGGAACTGGTAGGTATCGCTGAATCCGTCAACGCCTTCGAGGACTTCAGTGATCTCGTCTGGAGTGGTTCCATCCAGCTGGCGGATATCCAGACCCGGCTGATCGTTGTCCACGATGATCACCGGCATATCGAGGATCGGCAGATCATTGTAGCTGCCACTGGCGCTATTGATGCTGTGGCTGATCATGGCAATGCGTTCGCCTTCGAGTCCGGCGTCATCAATTGCCTTCACCCAAATCTGTTGACCAGCGTTGGCGGCATTGAAGGTCAGGACGACCGCATTGGTGAAAGTCACTCCATCCGTTGATACGAGGATGCTTGCGCCGTCTTCGCTCTGGTCGGTTGTGCTGGCCACACCGGCGGATACCGTGAGGTAGACTGTCGAGAAATCAACGGCCAACGGACCGGTGAGCATCACCATGTATGTGGCGATGAGGCCATCCTCAGTCACCCGGAGGGGATCACCGAATGGTGAAAGATCGACAAGGGCACCGTCATTCGAGGAAAGGACATTTGTGGAAACGCCGTTGATACCCGCGGATACATAAGGCTGATCACCACTTGTGATGTTGTGGGAGATGATTCCGGAACGGCCCAGCAAGTCATTGGAAACGATGGTTTGGACGACATCGCCCATGACGCTGATGGTGTCGCTGCCAAGGCCGCCGATCACGGTGGTGACGAGGTCCTTGTTGGTACCGATGACATAAATGGTGTCATCGCCTTCGAGGGCATCCAGCTCGGCACTTTCCACATTTTCAAAGCGGACATTCAAGCCGGCCCCGAAGATGCCGTAGGAAGTGACGACAAAGTTATCTCCAAATGGCGTTCCGAGGACGACGACGGTGTCAAAACCCGCTCCGCCATCGATACTGACTGGAGCGTTGATGGCGTACTGGATGGTGTCTTCACCATTACCACCGAGAACTTCAGTTTCGGCCTGGAGAAGACCTTCAAGGATCACGAAGGCGCGGACAATAAACTCGTCATTGCCGTTTTCACCTTCCAGGCGAAGAACACCGACATTGCGATAGACGGAGAAGGTATCTTCACCCTCACCACCAAAAGCGGTCGTCGCAAAGCTTACGCCGTCACTGAGGTAGGCGATGCCATCAAGCGGGTCATCACCGGAATCGATGATTGCCTGTGAAATCTGTGCCTTGACCGCATCGGTGAGGGCGTCCTCAGCCGGATCAAAGATGACCTCGTTGTTCAACGGGTTGCGGATCACACCAATGATGACCGGTGTGGTTGTGAAGGTATCGCCTGCGGCAATGTTGGCGTCGGTATTACGCGGCGTGCCAAAGACCTGGCCAATCTGGAAATAGTCGTCGCCGTCACCACCATCAAGTGTGGTGATGCTGCTGTTGTCATCCGCGGTGAAGGCATCATGTCCACCAAGGCCATTCACGATCAGGCGGGCATTGATGTTCTGGTCGTAATTGACGCGCTCGACCTGGTCGAGGTCCGGATCGATGTCGGCGGAGTCATTCAGGAGGGCAACGAAATCCTTACGGAGGAGGAAAGTATCATCCGGATTGTTGGCGAGTCCGGCAACCGTGTCGGCACCATTGATGATCAGTGTATCGACACCGTCATTTTCAAATCCGTTGTCATGCACATTGACCGTTGCCGTGCCAGCGTGGGCAAGGTTGATCGTGTACTGGTCGGAGTCGCCTTCACCGTGCAGGTTCAGCGTGGCGGCCAAACCGTTCAGGTGAGTGCGGGTGAAGAAGCCAATGATCGGCTCATCCGGAGTAAAGCTGGCATCCTGCGGAAGGACATCGGCCTTCACATTGACTTCAATGAAGTCATTGCCGGCCTGCGTGTGAATGGTGGTCACACCGGAGATGGACTTGATCGCAATGGTGTCGTCACGCTCGTTGGTCGTGTCGTTACCGTCACCGGAGTAAACCTGCGTCGTTCCCGCATGCGTGCTGTCGATGAAGAGGACATCCTGTCCGTTTCCAAGCCAGAGGTTCAGGTCTTCAAATCCGTCGTAGTTGACACCGGCCGGGAGATCGAGCCCGCGCAGGGTCGTGGTGGTCAAGGTACCGAGCTTGGAAAGGGTGTTGCCGGAATCATCAATATTCAGGTCGTCAAAGCCATCTCCAGCATCGATGTCGATCAGGCCGTCAATTCCGTCAATCGAGCCAACTGGATCGGCGGCCGGCGGAGGTGTTGTCACCGGATAGTCTGCGGGAAGTGTCGGGGAGGTGTCGCTGATCGTGATCGTATCATTACCGGCTTCGGTATTGATGAAGGTCGTGCTGTTCAGGCTCGTGGAGCGGATGTTAACCGTGTCCAGACCGCCAGCGGTGTTGATCGTTGTTTCAGCGGCATGTGTGCCGTTGATATCAAAGCGGTTGTTTCCGTCGCCAAGCCAGATGTTCAGGAATTCGAAGGTCGTGTAGTTGATGCCATTTTCAAGCTCCAGCTCACGGATGGTCGAGCCTGTGAGGATGCCGTACTTGGCATTGTTGGCCGGATTGGAATCGTCAACGTTCAGGACGTCGCCCGTCCCCGTGCCACCATCAACAGTGAGGAGACCATTGATCGCATCGATATTGCCAACGAGCGTAGTTGGCAGGCTCGGCAGTAACGGCGTGTCTATACCGACATTGATCGTGTCGTCATTCTCGTTACCATTGACTTGAACCGAACCGTTCATGGCACGGACATTCACGATGTCGTTGCCGCCATTACCATTGATGGTCGTGTCACTGATGGTGCTCGTGCCATTGACATTCACGGTATCCGCATCGGCCTGGCCGTTGACGAAGAGCGTGTCGCTGACGTCGTTGATGTGGATTGTATCCGTTCCCGGACCCGTGTTCAAAGTGGTCAGCTCGGTGACGGATCCCGTGGACGCATTGTGCGTGCTGTTGATCGTAAAGGTGTCGTTTCCGGAACCGAGTGAAATGACCAGCTCTTCAAAGTTGCTGTAGTCTATGCCGAGGGCGGCGTTGACAGCCATCTGGTTGGCATTGCCCATTCCGAGGCCGGTGATACGGCTGTTGGTGAGGATGCCCGTATTGTTGACCGTGTCACCCGTGTCATCGACGGAGAGATAATCCGTGTCACTGCCCGCATTGATATTCAGACGAGCGCTGATGCCATTGACGGTGCCATTGGTATTAAAGTCCTTGTCACCGGTTGTTCCGTTTGCGTTGGAACCAACATTGACGTGGTCGAAACCGGAACCGGTGTTGAGGTTGGTCGTGCCTCTGATCGTGCGGATATTAATGATATCAGAGCCGTTGTTGCTGTTCAGGTTGGTCACCCCAACATGCGTGCTCTCGATTGTGAAGATATCAACATTTGACCCGAGACCGATGTTCAAGGTCTGGATACCATCATAAAAGATGCTGCCCGGGGTCATATCGAGGCCGGTAATGGTGGAGTTGGTCAGGATTCCTGTGTTGGCGGAGGTCTCACCGGTCTCGTCGACGTTGAGGATATCCGTGCCGCTGGCCGGCTCATCACCACTGAGTGAAAGAAGTGCCTTGATGCCGTCGACTGTGCCGTTGGCATTGAGGTTGCGGTTGGCCTGGGTGCCGGCGGCGTTGCTGCCAACATTAAAGGTTTCCGAGCCGGTACCGCCGTCAATTGTCGTGGCACCGCTGATGGTCCGGACATTGAAGACTTCGGAGCCATTGTTGCCGTCAATGTTGGTCGCACCGGTATGTGTGCTGATAATCGTGAAGGTGTCCGATCCGGAACCAAGGGCGATATTCAGGGTTTCGAAGGTCGTGTAGGTAATGCTGCCACCCATGCCGAGGCCGGTCAGGGTTGTTGCGGTCAACGTTCCGACGTTCGGTGTGCCGTCCAAGGTATCATCAATGTTCAGGACATCGCTGCCACTGCTCGGAGCGTTGCCATAAAGGGTCAGGAGCGCGCCGATGCTGTTCAGGGAACCCGTGGAATTTGTATCCGGAACGGTCAAATTACCCTGGGCGTTTGTCCCGACATTGAACGTATCCGAATCATCCCCGCCATTCACTGTCGTGATGCCGCTGATCGTCTTGATGTTAACGACGTTATCCCCGTCTCCGGTATCCAGGTAGGTCGATCCAGCGTGCGTGCTGTTGATCGTGAAGAGGTCCTCGTTTGTCCCGAGGAAGATATTGAGGATTTCAAATGCGTCGTAATTGATCGAGCCACCGGTTCCGAATAGACCCGTGATGGCCGTCGAGGTCAGCGCTCCTGTATTGGAATTACCATTACCTGAATCACGGACGTTCAAGGTATCTGTTCCCGCGGTTGGGGACGTGAGCTTTACAATATTAGATCTTGTCAGCGGGGTGCCCGTGGCATCGACCCGGATAACCGGAATCAGCGACGGGGCAATGCGATCAAGGATGGCATCCTGAATAGTGCTCGTGAAGGAGCCAAATCCGAGGAAGTCAAACGCTTCAATGATCGAGCGTAAGTCCGCGAGGAAAGAGTTGTTGTAGTCGAGGAGACTCTTCGGGAAATTCGCCCAATCGGTCGGATCCCATGCAACGAGCTTGCCGTTCACATCGCGCCAGACCGGCTTGCCCGTGCTGTCGACTTCCTGGATAAGGTCTTCAATGAGGAATCCGTTGGAATCGAGAACAACCGGGCGGATCCACAATTCACCGCCGGGGGCTGCGCCCGGACCATTGCGGAAGACCAGCTTGTCCAGATCCTGGCGGGCGTAAGTTGTCACGTCCCCGCTTGCATCAATGAAACTGTACAGGGTGTATCCACCGCTTGTGTTGGTCGGGTCGGAATTGACGTAGATCCGGATGTCGCTGTTGAGAACGGCATCATGCAGGGATTCAAACGGATCCTTGCCCGGAATCGGTATTGTCGGGTCGTACTGAACGTTTGTGACGGTCTCTTCGAGGTAGGAATTCCCCTCGATCGTGAGAAGGGCCAAAATGTCCTCAAGTTTCGAGGAATCGTTGGTGACGTTGACGGTGTCGTTACCTTCACCACCCATGATTGTCATCGGGCTATCGGCTTCCTTGATATTGATGATGTCCGCTCCGCCACCGGTCGAGAGCTCCAGCTCCACACCGGATAGTTTATCAACTGTGAACTGGTCCCCACCCTCTCCGAGGATGATGCGCATTCTCTCAAGGTCGCCATATTCCACACCGTCATACGGAGTGCCGTCGAGGGAGATGCCCGCTCCCAGACCAAGACCCTGAAGAGTGAAGAGGCTACGTGTGTCATTGCCCAGTCCGTCAGGCACTTGCTTGTAGAAAGTTTCGAACTTGCCCACGATGCCCGGGACGAGCACAGGGTTACCGCTCGCGTCAACCTCAGGCACTGCGGCAACGGCGAGAATGACCGGCTTGTAAGTGGTCAAATCGGCACTGGACAGCAGGCCGTTCACGGCTGCGACAAAGCTGGCCTCGTCGGCGTAGAACTGGTCGACGATCGAGTTGAGGCTATCCACCACTGAACTCGGTACAGACTGTTCGATGAGGGATGTCTGGTCTGCTCCGGTCAGCGTGAATGTATTCACGGGTACCAAGCCGCTAACCAGCTTCGGTGCGTAGCCAAGGCTTTCAGCATGAAGCCGTGAGTAGATGGTCTCGGTGAAGTTACCAGTGAGTCCATTATAGAAATCAAGGTTCTGGGTAGTTCCTGTGAAAGCTACATCGGTGGAAACAAAGATCTCGTTACTTCCCTTCCTGTAAACCTGGAATTCCTCGCCTTCGAGATTTGGAATCACGACGGATGTGAGCTGGCCGGTTACGCCACCATCATCGCCTTGGGCATGGACCGTCAGGCGGTCGCCTGAGGATGTTTCAAAGCCGTCACCGCCATCAATGGAGATGCGTCCCTTGATATCTTCAAGGGAGAAGGAAGCCGGTTCCTTGAAAGCGAACGGTGGCGGATCCACGATTACGCGGGCAGGAACGACTGTTCTCAGCGGAGGCAATTCAAGGCCGTCATACACGAGCGGGATCACTCCGAGGCTGACAGTAATCCGTGATTCGAGCCCCCAGAAGAGGAAACGGAAACGCGTATCAATACTCAGGGGAGCATCAGCAGCATCCGAGGCAATCTTGTCAAGATTCTGGCCCTCCTGCAGGCGAAGTCCCGGGAAGGCCAAGGCAAGAACCGCGATCTGGCTATTGATGTAGTTCTTAATCAGGTTGGTGACAACCGACTTGCTCGACGTCAAATAAGTCCAGGTGTTGATTGAAAAAGTCGGGTTGCCAAAATTCAGGGGCAACTGCTTTATGACGGGAACTGGGGCATCCTGCACCTGGTAGGCCGGTGGCTGATAGCTGAATGCTGGAGGATCAAAGACGAGTGGTGGCGGATCTCCACCGAGGTGGATTTCGTCATTGCCCGTACCACCGCGCACGGTGATCTCGAGTTCCTCTGGGGAGCTCATGATGTAAATTTCGTCATCGCCACCGGCGCCGTTGATTTCAAGGCGCTCGATTTCAGTAAAGTAGACTACCCGGCCTGCTCCCACGATGTAGTTGGCTGTCACGATGAACAAATCGCCGACTGGCGTGCCGTTCACGACGACGGTATCCGTCCCGGCACCGCCACTGATGAAGACAGGCGCGTTCTGCAGGTAAGTGTAGCGATTGGATCCCGCTCCACCGAACAGCGTTGCCAGATTGGCCACATCTTCGGAGTCAGCATCGGTCAGGACAAGGAAAGTGTTGATGACGAATACATCATCCCCAGCTTCACCGGAAAGGTAGAGCTTGGCGGCGTTGTGGTTGACCTCGAACTGGTCGCCGTCGGTGCCACCGAATACGGTGACCGTGTGCGAATTGCCGTTGGTCATATTGTCGACATCGGCAATCGGCACGCCCAAGGGGAACTCGCCTGTGACAGGTTTGTTGCCCGGATCATTGATCAACGGGACAATGCCTACGACAATTGTGTCCTCACCAGTTCCGAGACGGACGATGGTCGGTGCGGCAGTATCCTCAATGCCCACTGTGTCGTCGGCACCCATCAAGTTGACAGTGAGACGGCCCAGGTTGCGGAAGACCACTTCGGAACGTCCAGCATTATCTGCCGGGACCATCACTGGCTGCGCCGTCGGGGTTGTCGTTTCCAAGTAGATTGGCACCGCAACCTTCGTCGGATCCTCCGAATTCACCAGGGAATTACCAAGGCTGAGGTCATAAATCTGCTCATCAACCCCGTTGATATTAACAGTCCGCGGTACCTTGTTTCCAAAAGTATCGAGTTGGTAATAAAGCGGGGTGCCATCGATAGTGGTCTTCTGGACCATTGTGGTTGGATCATACCGCTCACCGAAGATGACTGTACCGGTTTCATCAATACCGCCCTGTCCATCCGGAATCCGAGCGCCAAGAAGTGTGACGGCATCTTCGTTATCCGTGCCATAGACATACAGTTCGGAATATCCAAAGCCGGCACCCTGATCATTGAAGTAAACCTTGGTACCCGCGTCGTTGGTCAGGCTGACAATGTAGTACTCATTGAAGTTATCTCCGTCCGCGCTGTTGCGGCCACCATTGCCGAAATTGTCGAGGGTCACTTCGCCGGTCCATGGTTCAGCGACATAGGTGCTTCCATCAACGGTGATCTCGCCGTCGAAGTCACCAACCACCATTGTGTTGTTGTCCGTCGAACCGGTCAGGAAAGCACGAGTGAAGATCGGGGTTGTTCCATCCGCCTTGGTGAGGACTTCAAGTTCCACCGGCAAGGTCTGGAAGCCTAAATCGTAGGTACCCGCATAGACGTCCCCGCGATCCTGCAGGTAATCGACATACGGAGTCGGGAATAGCGGATTAAGGGGAAGCTGATCCTGCTCGAAGTTGATGTCGCCCTTGAAGAAGGTGCCCTCGTCATCGCCGAGGATACGGCCATGGACAAAGTAATTGTTCAGCAGGGTCATGTCCCCGCTCAAGGTTTCAACCAGGGTATCAATATCGCTGGAGGAAGTACTGGTGTCGGTGAATACATCGATGCCATAGCCACCCGTCACGGTATCGCTGCCGGTACCGGAGTTGATGTGGTCATTGTAAGGTGTGCCAATGATGACGTCTTCACCGGATCCGCCATTGAAAGTCATCTTCATGAGCTTCTTGGAGACGCCGGATGCGTTGATTGATCCCCCACCCGCTTCAGCGTGTATGACCAAGTCATCATTCTCGGTCCAGACACCACCCAGGATTGTCGCGGAGTAAGCGCCCTGGCGGACCAAGTCGATCTGATCGGTACTGGTCACCTCATCAACACTGGTGGAAATCGTGAAGTTGTCTTCGGAAGCGCTGCCGTAGAATTCGAGGTGGTCATCATCGCCATCGCCGGCGCTGTAGAGCTGGTTACCGTCGGAATCCTTGATGGTCGGGAGGCGTCCGAGATCAATTGTGTACTCAGTCACACCGGAACCATCGAGGTTGTTGATGATCAGGCTGTCTGCCCCGTCACCAAGATCGATATCAAGGGACTCAATGCTGTTGGCATCCATCGTCGAGCCTTCACCGGCCCATGCAAAGGAGATCTGGCCGGCAGCTGGAGAGGAAAGGACACCGATATCCGAGCCGGAACCACGGGTGATCAGGAATGTATCCCGGTTCAATCCGCCGTCTGTGACATCCAGTCCGTCACCCACATTCCAGAAAATGGAATCCGCACCGTTATTGCCGTAGATATTGTCGTTGCCGGTGCCGCCAAAAATCGAATCCGGTCCATCATTGCCGTGGATTGTGTCAATTCCGCCCTTGCCATAAATGGTATCCGGACCGAAGCCGCCATAGATGGTGTCGTTACCGGATCCACCGATAATAAAGTCTTCATCTGTTCCAGAGCCACTCATTGGCCCACCGATGATGGTGAACGGCACGGTGACTCGCCCGGCGACCTCGATATAGTCATCACCTGTTCCGCCATCGATGCGGTTGCCTGTGCCGCGGGCCGATTCGACGATGATGACATCATCCCCGCTTCCACCATTCAGGTCGACAGAGGAAAGAACACCATCCTTGACGATGATCATGTCACTGCCGGCTCCGGCATCATTCACAATGATTTCACTGACACCGCTGAACTGCTGGGTGCGGCCAAAGGATACGACTTCGACAACTTCATTACCGGCCGTGCCGCTGACATGCTTGATGATGAAGGTTTCGTCAGGATTGGATTCTTCAATGTTCCTGTATTGGGCTCGGTCGCCCATGTTGAGATAGAGCTTTCCGTCGGAATCAACCGCATCGCCATTGAGCAAGGTATCGTTGGAGCTACTACCAGCGAGGAACACCGGTGGAGGAATCTTGAAGAGGCCGATTGTAAAGGTCGCGGAGACATCCACGCTGAAGAGCCAGAAATCAAGCGTGATGCGTCCGGTAATGGTCAACAGTCCAGTCAAGGAGGAGTAATCAAAGGCCACGCTCACACTTGCCAGGCTCCAGCCGAAGAGAACGAGGCGGGCCGAAGCGCCACCGCCGATGGTGAAATCAATCCCGTCGTATCCGGCATGGATATTAAACGTGCCAATGATACCGAAGGATTCCGTGCCGATAACAATGCGTCCGCCAAGGTAGACACCAAAGTGGCCCTTGCTGTTGAACCAGCCGTCGGCACCGAGGGTGATGATTCCGAAGAAATCAATATTGGCGGCAAAGCTGACGGCCCATTGGCCCGGCCTGAGCATGGTATCGGAACCCGCCGGCAAGCGAGCCTTCGCGTTTGCGACATCATGACTGAATGTTCCGCCACCAACTTGGATTTTGAAGTCAGCGGTAAAGGTCAGCACCTCAAGGATCGAGACCTCGCCATGCAGGTCGAGGAGGAAGGTCTTCGCAGCATAGGTCTTGCTGATGTTGTCCCTGACGATTGTGACCTGTGAACTGGATGTGTTGATGATCAGTCGCCCGGAAGCCTCGATTCGGATAATTTCAAGGATGTTGGCATTGATCGTCACCGCTGCATCAAGGGTGATGCCATCCGGTGTAATCAGGACATCCAAGGAAATAGTCGTGTTAAGCAGGCTACCAATGGAAATGGTTGCTGTGCCACCCAGATAGAATTCATCGCCCCGGAAACTGATTGTCAGCGATGCGCTGGCCTCGAGGAAGCCGACAAAGGAAATGGTTCCTTCAATCCGGATGAGGACACCTTCTTCAATGGTGACCGTCTCGAGGACAAGCCCGCCGCCTTCAGCAAATCCAAAGACATTCAGGGTCTCTTCTGCGGAATTGTCGGTCGTGTTGATCTCAAAGAGAGCATCTCCCGTAATGGAAAGCCCCGTGCTTCCACCGATTCCGACATCCAGTTTGATCTGTACGCGTCCGACAATACCGGTCGGGTCAATGCGCAGGGATCCGGAAACGCCAGCTGTGCCCAACGGACCGATCGTGATGCTTGCCCCAATCAGTAGCTCAAATGAGTTATCCGTAATGAGGATTCCAAATTTGCCAGAGAGGTCGAAGACATCGGCAAAACGCAGCTGGGCGCTGAATCCGACAGCAATATAGAAGCCTGCAGGGGCCAGCGGTGTATCCGGTGCGTTCGGGTCGTCAAATAGATCCCTCAGACTTGGGGCCTCTGCACCAACTGTGTAATACAGTTTCTCTCCGTTGACCAACTGGTCGTTAATCTCAGCCTCTGAAATGATATCATTCCCGTCCGTATCAAACTGGTCTGCATCACCGGCCAGCGTTTCCAGCCTGTTAAGGACGGAATCCGGCAAATTGTCATAGAAGGTCTTCGGGATTTCAACGCTCTTCAGCGTCCCGGTTGTGTTCATGATCAGGCGGGCATAGATATCGGCACCCGAATTGGAGATGTCTCCGCTCAGGTCATCGCCAATCTCAAGACTGATTTCAAAATCCGCGGCAACGCCATCCGCATCAATAATCAGTACCCCGAGGGCTGTCATTTCAAAGTAATCGCCACTCGGCCCAACCGTCAGGCTGGCACTGGCGAAGATCTTCAGTCCCTGCGTGTCCACTTCCAGAAGGAAAGCGCCATCCAGGGCAAACAAGTCGCCATAGGAAATTTCGCCTTCAAGCTGGATGGAGATCAGGAAGTCCGTGAAATCGAGGCGCACAGGCTCGCCACCCGGGCCGGTATTCACACGGTAACCGGCATAGACCAGACCATCGGCATCGCCAGCATTATCAAGGGCGGCGAAGTCGCCGGAAAGAGTATCCTCTGTATCCGTGTCAATGAGCCCGTTGTTGTTGGTATCATACTCGGCAAGCAATTCGTCATAGGTGACGATACTGTCCCCGTTGCTGTCAGCATCACGGATATATTGCGGGAGGTTGTCGTCACCAAACTCAAGGATCTTGTCATTATCCGTGTCAAGGCCAGCCAGGTCATACTGGAAGCTCTTGATGAAATCGACTTGTGCAAATCCGGAACCAGTCGCCGCACCGGCGTTGACTTCAATATTCAGGGAACCGGTGATAGTGAGGTCATCCACGCCTACGAAGGAAATGCCGTCTTCAGGGATATTCACCTTACCGGCGATGTAGACCCCGAGGTCCTGGATATCGATGGAAGCCATCACCATGATGCCGAAATCGAGATCGGTGATCGCCAGGCCAATGGCCTCCTCGTTGAGCTCAGCGGTCTCTTCCGCCTCAACAAATGTGTTCAGTGTTGAACCCTGGTCACCGTAACGGACTCCATCGACGGAAACGGTCGTGGCTGCGTTACCGTTCTCGGTAATTGTCGCGATGGAGCCACTACCACTGTTATCCATACCCGTGATGGCCGTGATGGTTACACCCTTGGTGGAGTCGCCGGCGGCATACGCCACCCCATCGATCACATAATCGTAATCGAAGGTTCCGTCATCCGGGAGTGCCCATGAAACTTCGCCGTCGCCATCGAGGTCGGTCCAGTAAGGTCCGTCAAAACCGACAAAGGCGGAAATATCGGCGCCGCCGATGGTCATGACAGTGACATCCTTCGAGCTACCATCCGTGAGGGTGATGTTCTCAACAGGGCCCAATTCAAAAGCAATGCTTCCGCTCAAGGTAACAGCGCCCAGAACATCCAGATCCACCCTGCCCTGTGCACGGATCAGTGGTGAGTCCATGGTCAGGTATACAGGCGTGCCACCCGTGTTCACTTCAAAGCCGAGCGGATCAATCTTGCCATCAAAGTCGAGGTCAAAGCCCTCAACAAGAGCGATTGCTGCATCAACGACTGATTGAGTGGAGGAATTTCCACCGAAGAGGACGGCTGCCTCATCAATGTCAATGACCCCACGGCTGTCGCCAGCGTTGTTCGTGTTGAGCAGGCTTAGAAGAATCTCATGGGTAACGCGTGTGTTATCCGACTGGAGGACATTATCCAGTTTGGAAATTCCAGCACTGTTATCAGTGTTGAGTTTGGAAAGGTCACCAAGGGTGAGGATATCGTCATCAATCGCGTCAAAGAGGGCCAGTTGCTCACTTTCAAATGCATCGGTGTTGGCAAAATCGACAACCGGGAATAGCGGCACACCGTAGACACTCGGGCTTGACTGGTTGACCTCGACGAGAATCTTCTCGGCGGAAATTGTCACGTCGTCCACTCCGACAAAAGTGACTTGGTCAGCTTCGGCCTTCAGGGCGAAATACTTGGCGAAATCAGTCGGGAGGACTGGCGTCATCATGGCCAATCCAAAATCAAAATCATCGAGGACCAAGCCGACGGCATCCGGGTTTACTTCGGCGGATTCGTCAGCATCGACCAAGTCGTCTCCATCAATGTCACCGTATTTGACCTGCGTACCGTTGATATCGACAAGGACGGTATCCAGGAGAGTGGACAAGTCGGAGGTCAGGGCGATGTCCACCAGGTTGCCGGCATTGTCCGTGAGAGTCACATCATCGATGACAGTTCCAGCGGTGTAGGCAAAGCCATCGATAGTGACATTATTGACGAAAGTCGCGCCGTCCGGAAGGACCCAGCTGATTTGGTTATCGCCGTCCAGATCATCCGTCCAGTAAGGACCGTCAAATCCGAAGAAGGCATTGATGTCAGATCCGCCAATGGTCAGGAAGGAAACATCAGTCTGGCCACTCAGGGCCGGGAAAGCGTCGAGCAAGTCGGCTGGCAGGCCAATGCCGGTGAGGAAATCAGTCCGCTCTTGTGGTGTGCCCAAGCCGGCGATGACACCGCCCGTGAGGTCAACAGTTTCAATCTGTCCCTTTTCAAAGGCGATGTTGCCCGTGATGTGGACGTACTCGGAAATGATCAGAGTGGCTTTGCCAACTTCGGCAATGATCCGCTCCCCTGCCCCGAAATCGAGATAGACCGGATTAGGCGTGGTCCCGGTCTCTACCGGGAAGCCGATGTTGCTGGTCGTGTTGCTTGGGAAGGTGCTGTTCTCAAAATCGATGGTGGCGTTGGCCAGCAGTGGTCCGAGACCCTTGACCAGCGGTCCGCCGAGGTTGAACTGCACGTCGATATCACGGGCAACAATCTCGATTGTATCGGCATCTGGATCGCCATCGCTGAAGCCGGCTGCGTCAGCGGAAATCTTGGCGGCCGTGAAGGTCGGAAGCTGCTTGCTGATGACCGGCTTGAAGATGCCGAGGCCCATGTTGAAATTGTCGATGAAGAAACCAAGGGCGTCCTGATCCACAATCGGGGTTGAGAAATCGATTCCACCTTCGGGTGGCAAGCCGATGAAGGCCGTCGCGTTGCTGATACCGATCGCTGTGACGTCTACCTGTACGCCCTCGATGGTCGCAAGGTTGTCCCCGAGGCGGAGGCTCGCAAAGCCCCTCAGCTTGTCGAATACGGGATTCAGCCTGCTTGCTGCGTTGGTCGCCAACTGGATCAGCTTGGCCTCGACGCGGGCGATCTGTGGCAGGAGCGCATTTCGGATGGCAGCCTTTATCTCCGCTTCGGCCTTATCCAAGCCGTTGTTAACCGCATTGGAAACGGCATCACCGACGGAATTGACGATGCGGTCAATCGCACCTGTCAACGATTCCTCAAGGGCTGATTCAAGTTCCTTGGCGACAAGGGTCTTGATCGGGCTGAGAATAGTCTGCAGAAGACCGCTGATGTTCGAATCCAAGCCGCTTGGAATGATATTCGTTATGGTGGTCTCGAGTAGATTGTCTACGGAAATGGAATCCGTGATCGCGGTCAGACTGGTAGTCAGGCTTGCTGCAATGTTATCCTTGGCGGCGTCGATGCCGGAATTAATAGCGGTGTTCAACTCGTCAAAAACGCTGCTGATCAGGCTGCTGCTCGTATTGAGTACCGAATCCGTGATTGCGGTTGTTACTGAGTTGATGGCGCCCGTAAGGGTTGTGGCCACGCTGCCCTGAACATTATTGAGAGTCGACTCGATACTCGCCATGGCGGCGTTGATCGAAGCGATGTTACTCGCTCCGATATCGCCTAAGATCGGAGGTATTCCAGTGCTGACAGTGACTGTTTCACGGCTTCCCAGATCCAGGGAAATCGTTCCGTTCAAGTAGGCAAAATCCGCTACATTCAGAAGGACATTGTCAGCCGAGGCACGGATGCGGCGGCGTTCTTCATTCAGGTAAGTGGATTCCCCACCCGTCCTGACTTCATAGCCAACCGGATCAATCTTGCCGTCGAGATCAAGATCCTTCGTGACGGCAAGCGCGTCATTGGCGGAGGAAAGGAATTCCTTTGCTTCATCGACGGAAAGGTAACCGTCCAAATCAGTGTCGAGGATCCGGACCAGCTCGGCCAATTCGATCTCATCCGTATCCAGGGCGGCGGTGGCATACAATTCCGCAATACTCGAGCTGTAGGAAGTACCGCCACCATTGAGGGCGCGGAGCTCTCCAACCGTGATGACTTTATCGCTGACAGTGTCAAAGAGGGAGAGGAGCTCGCTTGGCTTGGTGGCCGCAAAATTAACGACCGGGGAGGACGCATTGGTGCCACCACCTGTTACCAAGTTCAACTCGACCTCGACCCGTGTGGCTTGGAGCTTGAAAATATCCGTACCAACAAAGCCGAAGAATTCGGAGGAAGCCTGAAGACCAATATACTTGGTGCTCGCACCGTCCTGCTTGAGGAGGGTAAAGGCCAGATCGGCATTCGTAATGTTGAAGCCGACAGCCTCCGCATTCAGCTCACCGGATTCAACAGGATTGACCTCGTCCGTTGTGCTCAGGTCGCCCGTAATGTAATCGCCATACTGGACGCCGTTGGTGGTGCCCACCGTGATGATCTGGTCGTTGGTCAACGTGACAATCGCATCTTCCGGGAGAATCGCGCTGGACGTACCGATGGTGACAGTTGTTACAGAACCGTTGATATCAAGGTCGATGGATCCCGATGTTGCCTCTCCGATTTGTGTGATCGTACGGCTTGCGTCATTCCCACCGCCGGCATCAAAAGCCCAGCTGATCTGACCATCCCCGTCCAAATCGGTCCAGTACGGGCCGTTGGCACCGAAGAACATGTTGACGTTGGTCGCCCCGACATTGATCGCCGAGACGTTCGTCAGCGGAGTGCTGTTACTCAGTGTGACCGATGGGAGTGTCCCCTTTTCAAAGGCGAGGCTACCGTTTATAAAGACGTAATCATCAATCTGCAGCTCGGCGTCACCAACGCTGGCGCGAAGCACCTTGCTGTTGAAGTTGATTGGCAACACGCCATTACCCGTGCTCAGAGGATAGTGACCGAGCGGCAATTCTGAGAAATCAACGACTACGTTGTCATTCGGATTGGAGGGGTTCCGGACAGTGTTGTACTCGATATCAATATTCGAGGCCGAGAGCTTGAAGACATCGATACCAACCAGGCCGGCAAAGTCGGCTGTTGCCTTGACTGCGATATACTTGACCGACTTGTGCGCAGCGGCTGTTGGCCGGAGCAGGATCAGCCCGAAATTCACGTTCTCCAGGGCAAGACCGATGGCATCAGCATTTCGGTTATCGTCTGCGTCGATATCGCCATCCGAATCCGTGTCTTCAAAATATGGACCGCTTCCGACGAATACATCGAGGTTCCCCGCACCGAGGGTGTATGTATCAACAACCCGCTTGCTGTTGGCAGTATCGCTCAATGTGACTGTCAGGCCCTGTTGGCGCTCGAAGGAGAACCCACCGGAGACATAAACATAGTCGTCGATGCTCAGGCTGAGGTTTTCGATGGAGACGCGCTCGAGCTTGGCGCCGTAATTAAAGGCTTCTGTTCCGCCGCTAGGTCCGGTTACGACCAGTAACTGGCCTGCTGTAGCGGCATAAGTGGTACCAAAATCAACCACCTTGGTTCCCGCGGCGGCGTTGCTCGCGTTCATCTCGATCTTGTAGCCACGACCCTTGAAAGCACTTGAGTCACCGGAGAAGAGACCCGGCAATTCAATCGATTCGGTGGAGGCACTTACCGCATAGTATCGTTCAGCGCTGCCAAGGGCAGTTGGCTTCAACATGACCACCGCGATATCAATATCCTTCAAAAGGAGGCCCGCTGCATCCGGATCAATCTCATCGTAAGAACCATCGCTGTCGGAATCCACGAAGTACGGACCCGCGCCGATGAAGGCATTCACATTCTCGAAGGCAATGGTCGTGCCGTCCATGTCCACGAGAGTGGTCTGGCCAGTCAGCTTGACGTCCGGTGCGGAGAACTTGGTAAAGGAGAAACCACCGTTGATCTGGACAAATCCAGCGATATCGAGAACCGCATTCGCGGATACCTGAAGGAGCTGCTCGTCATAGTCGATAGCGACATTAACGACTGCGCCAAGTTCATCCGTACGACCGGTATCGACCTGAAGGGCGCCGCCATAGGTGGCGTTAAAGTCGACCATGTCATTGGGGGCAAGGTCGTTGCTGGACGAATCCTTACCGGTATTCATCTCAACAGAAATTGTATTGGCCGTAAGGGTAAAGCCCTCGATCCCGACGATTCCCGCGGAAGTGGCAGTAGCCTTGACGGCATTCCACTCGCGGCCAAGGCCCCCGACTTCAGCCATCTTTACGACAACGAAATCCATACCGGTCAACTGGAAGCCAATGGCATCCGGGTTGATTGAACCGTCACCGTTCTGGTAAGGACCATCGACCCCGACAAAGGCGGAGGCGTTGGTCACACTCAAGTAGCTGACGTTGACATTGATGCCACTCGTTCCACCTACCAAAGTGATGGATTGTGGACCCAGGTCGGTATATTCAAATCGGCCGTTGACGAAGAAGAAGTCGCCGATTTCAAGGCTGCCTTCGACAGCGAACGATTCGAGTTTGCCATCATAATCCAGACGGACCGGTTCGGCGCCATTTGTATCAACGAGGACTGCGCCATCATTCAACCCATTGGCGCTTTCAAAACTCTTCTTAAAGTCGACAACTGTGCTGTTCGGATTGGTTCCGTCATCCGTACCGAATCCGGTATTGAGACGGACTGTGATCTCACCGGATACTACAGAGCCAGCAGCAACCCCGCCAAACGTCTTCAAGCCCATCCATGTCCTCGTATCAGTGGAACTGGTTGGCGTGTAGTAAGCTAATCCCAGAGTAACGCCGGAGATGCTGAATGTTTCCACGCCATTGCCTGCGGCCGGATCAATATCATAATTGAAGCCCACGCTGGCATTGGAAACACCAATCTCAAGAGCGCTCACTTCAACCGGTCCGGCAGGTGCATCACCCGGACTGGTAATGCTGCGCAAGTAGACTTCCTGTGTGGAAAGTTTCAGGCCGACAGATGCTGTGATGGTGATCGTGTTGCTGAGCAGGTTCAGCTGGACATCACCAGAGACGGAAAGTGTTGTATCGCCACTCAATTCCTCGAGCGGATGCGGGTCGAGAACAGGGACTGTGGCGGTTGGGAAGACGAGGTCCCAATCAATTGTTTTCGCGGCGACTGGCGTAGCTGAGTCATCAAATCCTGAAGCGGAGTTAAAGAGAACCTTCAGGTTAGTCAGATTTGGATCGGCAATTTCAGTTGGAAGACCGACTGCAGTAAGGTTGGAAGCGGTGGCTGCGATTCCAGTCCAGCTGCGTGTATCTTCAGCCGGTGTTTCAGGAGTCGGGTCTGTCACGGAAGCAATTCCGATGAAGAGGTTGGCATTACTGACGGAGAAGCCAATTGCATCGGCATCGGCATCAGTGATGGCAACAGTCTGTGCAGGATTGGAAATCCGCTTGGCGACGATCGAATAATTATTCGGATCCGTTGTGGTGTCGAATTCGCCCCCTACCCCGACAAACAAGTCAACGCTTGTCAGGCGGATCTCGAGCACGTCAAGATCGACCAGATCAGGAGCGGAAGGTGAGCCTACATCGACTCCGGTTGCTTCGGTCTTGGCAATGAGGAAGTTGCCAGCGACGAGAACGTAGCCGCCCAAGTCGATGGTGATATCACCGGCCACGGAAAGGGTGGTCGAGGCGGCAAGGTTTTCAAGAGGATCATCCGCAGGAGCGTAGACGTCTGCCCAGTCAATCTTGACAGCATCCACACCACCAGGGGGCGTGCTACCGTCGTTGCCGGAAGCCGAATTGTAGAACACTTCGAGGTTACCCACTTCGAGAGCAAAGTCATCAGGAAGTCCTTCAATGGTCATCTGATCCGCACTGGCGGCCACACCAATCCAGCGGCGAGTATCCGTCGGTGGGGTTTCAGGTGTGGAATCGGTCACGCTGACGATCGAGACAAAGAGACTGGCGTTGCTTACCGAGAAACCAGTGGCTTCGGATACATCAATATCAAAGGCCCCTTCGGTGCTCGTGTCAAAAGTGGCACCTGCACCGACAAACAAATTAACCGAGGACAAATCAATGGTCAGGATATCGACCGGGGTGTTCGCTCCTGTGGGATCAAGCGAGCCTCCGCTCTTTTCAATATTGAAACTGCCGGCGAGGAGGACATAGCCACCCAGATTCAGGGTAAGGTCACCTTCGACAAGGAAGTACGGGGATGTCGATAAAGTTGTCGTGGACAATGCAGCCAATGGGCTGTCGGCATCAACGAGGAGGCTCCAGTCGATGTTTTGGGCAGTCGGTGATGATGAATTCACCAGCACATTCAGGTTATCGACCTGCAGGGTGAAGTCTGATGGCAGGCCAACCACGCTCATGGACTCAGCGGACGCGGCAACCCCTGTCCAGCGGCGTGCGTCGGTCGGCGGCGTTTCAGGAGTGGCATCGGTCACGCTGGCAATGGCCAGGTGAAGGTTTGCGTTGGTGACCGAGAAACCAACGGCATCGGCATTGGTGTCAGAAATGTCAACGAGGTTACCGGGGGCAGTCTTGTCGTCGGCCTTGATATTATAGTCGCCATCCGTGGTTGTATCGAAGACGCCACCTGTACCGACGAAGAGGTTCACGTCGGTGAGGCTGATTGTCAGTAAATCAACTGACGGCACAGGCGCATTGGCGTTTCCAAGATCCTGGACATTTTCTTCTGTCTTCTTGAGAGAGAAACTTCCCGCAACGAGAACATATCCACCGAGGTTCAGGGTGAGGTCACCCTTTACGGAGAAGACCGTGGCAGCGGTCAGCGCGCTCAACGGATTGGATACGCTGAAGAGCTCGCTCCAGTCGATCTTCGCCGCATTGGCGGGATCAACGGCAGCTCCGTCATTTCCTGAAGCGGAGTTGACGAGGACGCTCAGGTTATCCACCCGGAGGGTAAAATCAGTTGGGAGGCCAACGACACTCATCGCATCTGCTGTCGCGGCAACCCCGATCCAGCGGCGTGTATCGGTTTGTGGGGTTTCCGGTGTCGTATCCGTCACGCTGGCAATGGCCAGGTAAAGATTGGCATTCGTCACCGAGAAGCCAGTGGCATTGGCGTCAGTGCTATCGATGTCGACCAAAGTTCCGGGTGTCGCTTTTGAGTCCGCCTTGATTGAATAATTATCCGGATCCGTGGTCGTGTCAAAGACGCCACCAACACCAACAAAGAAGTTCACGCCGGTCAGGCTGATTGTCAGGAGATCGACATTGGCGGTTCCGTTGGTCTCGCCCAAGTCGACACCAGTCGGCGTGGTCTTGGCGATGTCAAAGCCGCCAGCGACAAGAACATAGCCACCAAGGTTCAGGGTCAGGTCGCCCTTGACCGAGAAGACCGTGGCGGGAGTCATCTCAGCTACCTGCAAGGCAGTGGGTGCTTCCGTGAGCACATTCCAATCAATCTTTTCAGCACCGGCTGAGGAGCTCGGACCGCTGTCACCGGATACGGAATTGATCAGGACGCTCAGGTTGTCGATTTGCAGGGTAAAGTTGGTTGGCAGACCGACAATGCTCATTGAGTCAGCCGAAGCGGCGACACCTGTCCAGCGACGTGTGTCTTCAGGTGTGGTGCCCGGAGTCGGATTGGTCACGCTGGCAATCGCCAGGTAAAGGTCCGCATCGACCACCGAGAAGCCGGTTGCATTGGCGAACTCGTTGTCGATTGCAACAAGCGTGCCGGGAGTGTCTGTACTGTCCGCCTTGATGGAGAAATTATCTGGATCAGTGGTCGTATCAAATACGCCGCCCACGCCGACAAACAAGTTCACACTGGTCAGCTCGAATATCAGCAGGTCGATATCCGCACCGCCGTTGGTTCCGCCAAGATCGGCAACTGTCTCACTCTTCTTCTCAATGCCGAATCCGCCTGCGACGAGGACAAATCCACCAAGGTTCAAGGTGAGCTCACCGGTAACAACGAAGTCCGTGGTGTCAGTCAGCGGATCAAGGGCATCCGGTGCTTCCGTGATGAGGCTCCAGTTAATCGGGGCGGCATCAACGGCAACCGTTTCTCCGTCATCCCCGGACTGGGTATTGACGAGGACATTCAGGTTATCGACTTGAAGAACAAAGTTATCCGGCAGACCCACGACACTCATTGAGTCGGCACTGGCCGCGACACCGGTCCAGCGGCGTGTATCCGTAGGTGCGGTCTCGAGGGTCGCGTCAGGATTCCTCACGCTGGCGATGCCGATGAAGAGATTGGCATTGGTGACGGAGAAGCCAGTGGCCTCGGCATTTTCGTCAGCAATATCAACCAGCGTACCGGGGTTGGTTGAATCATCTGCCTTGATGGCGTATTCACCCTCGGTGCTGGTATCGAAGACGCCCCCTACACCGACGAAGAGGTTCACATTGGTGAGTGTGATCACCAGAAGATCAATATCCTGCGTTCCGTTGTCTCCGCCAAAGACAACCCCGTCCTCGGTCTTTTTCGCGATGCTGAAGCTACCGGCGACAAGGACAAAGTTTTTCAAATTCAAGGTGATGTCACCGGAGACGGAGAAATCTGTTCCGGCTTCCAGTTCGCTCAGCGGGTTGGAATCCTCAATGAGCGCGCTCCAGTCAATATTCTCGGCGTTTACGGTATTCGTCGGGCCGCTGTCTCCGGAGGAGGAGTTGACGAGAATGTTGAGGTTGTCGACCTGCAGGACAAAGTCATCGGGCATTCCGACAACGCTCATGGAATCAACGTTGGCTGCGACACCGGTCCAGCTGCGGGTATCGGTTGGCGGGGTCTCCGGGGTCGAGTCGGTCACACTGGCAATTGCCAGATAAAGGTTTGCGTTGGTGACTGAGAAGCCGGTTGCGCCAGCGTCGGAATCATCAATATCCACGAAGGTGCCAGCGGTGACCGTGCTCTCCGCGACGATCTTGTAATCACCGTCTGTGCTCGTATCGAAAACTCCACCAACACCGACGAACAGGTTCACATCCGTCAGGTTAATTGTCAGGAGATCGATATCAAGCGGACCATCTGTAGTGCCAAGATCGATACCGGCGGGTGTGGTCTTCGCGATGTCAAAGCTGCCTGCGACGAGCACAAATCCGTCCAGGTTGAGTGTCAGGTCACCGGAAACAGAAAATACCGTGCTGTCGTCCAATCCATTGAGGGGATTGGGTGAAGCAACGAGGCTGTTCCAGTTGATCAAATCGGCATCGAGCGGAGTTGCTTGGCCGTCATTCCCGGAGGCGAAGTTGGCAAAAACTTCCAGGTTATCGACTTGTAGTTCAAATTCATCCGGCAAACCAACGATACTCATGTTATCCGCGGTGGCGGCGATACCTGTCCAGCGGCGTGTATCGGTCTGCGGGTCCTCAGGAGTGAGGTCCCTGACGTTGGCAAGTGCCAGGTACAGGTTGGCATCCGTGACGGAGAACCCGATTGCCCCAGCAGCTTCATCAGCCTCGATCGAATAATTATCCGGATCGGTGGTCGTGTCAAAGACCCCGCCTACCCCGACGAAGAGATTCACGGACTCAAGGTTGATAGTCAGGAGCTCGACATTGGCAGTGCCATTTGGCGGCCCGAGGTCTTCCGATGGGAAGTAGGACTTCTCAATTTCAAATGAGCCAGCAACAAGAACAAAGCCGCCAAGATTGATGGTGACATCGCCCGAAACGAGCAGGTCCTGGTCTGCGCTGAGGGCGTCGAACGGTGCCTCGCTAACAAGGACACTCCAATCAAGGACATCAGCGCCGTTCGCCGTGTTGGAGACGATGCTGAGATTATCGACCTGCAGTTCAAAGTCATCCGGCAGTCCAACGATGCTCATGTTGTCCGCGTTGGCGACAATACCTGTCCATGTGCGGTCATCAAGAGTTGTTGGGGCCGGATCGGTAACGGTGATACTGGCCCGGGCAATTGCCACATTGGCATTGCTCACCGAGAAACCGGTAGCGTTGCTTGTATCGATTGTCCAATTGTCAGGGTCGGTGGTTGTATCGAAAACTCCACCCACTCCAACAAAGAGGTTCACGCTAGTGAGCTCAATGGTCAGAAGGTCAACATCTTCAAGGACTGCATCACCGAGGAGGTTGACCTGCTCCGGTTGTGTGCTGGTCAGGGAGAAGCTGCCGGCAACGAGAACGTAGCCTCCGAGGTCAACCGTGAGTTGGCCGGAAATGGTGAATTCAAGAGTGGAATCAAAGTCGATGGTCAGGTCAGCCGGGGTCGGCAGGTCGGCACCCGGATTCAGGAGGTCGTCGTATGCGGTGTCACCGTCAAAATCAAAGGCCGTATTCCAATCGAGGCGGCTGAAGGTATCCGCAGCGCCGTTGTATTTCAGCTCGCTGATGATGATTGGGCCGACTGTTCCAAAATCAAGAGCACCATCGGCTACCGAGGCATCCACGGAAAGGTCCTTGATAAGAAGAGCGGTGTAGCGGGCAGGATCTGCACTGGTTGCCTTGACCGTGGCGTAGGCAAACTGGCCCGAGACGGTCAGGCTTGCGACACCCTCGACGTCCAGAGTCACATCACTCACGGAAAGTGCGATTGAGTCGAGCTGGGCGTCAGTGAGAATTGATGTCCCGTCTCCGCTCTCATCCACGTCAATGGTCTGGCGAGTCAGGGTGAACTCGGCTGTTCCGCCAAGAGTGACCGGACCAACCGCGAGGAAGATCTCATCAACTCCGGCACCGGTTACGCTGCCGCTGAGCTGGAGTTCAAGGCCAGATTCAAAATCGATCGAAAGGTCAACCGGTGTTGGCAGGTCTGCACCAGGATTGAGGATGTCCGGGTTCGAATCGCCAGTAAACTCGAAGGCCTTTGTCCAGTCGAGGCGATCAGCCACTGTCGAGGCATTGTAATTCAGGCTGTCGATGGAAAGGTTTCCAGTGAGGCCAAAATCTCCGGAAGTGAAATTTGTCGTGACGGATACATTGCCCATCTTGAAGGCCGTGTAAACGGTTGTCATGTCGGCCAGCGTCAACTTTGCCAGGGCGAGCTCGCCGGAAACTTGCAATGAGGCGACATTCGTGACGATGAGCTCGACGTCGGAAACGACGAGGGCCAGGGAGTCAAGTTGTGCGCCGGTTTCATTCGCCGTACCGTCACCATTTGTATCCACCGAGACCGTCTGGCGTGTCATGGTGAATTCAGCACGACCGTCGAGACTGACCGGACCGGCAACAAGGAATATCTGTTCAGGATCGGGATCCGCATTCAGGCTACCGCTTACCCGTAGCTGCAGGTTTGAATCAAAATCAATTGCCAGATCCTGTGGGGTTGGCAGGTCCTGCCCGGGATCCAGAATGTCGTTAACCGTATCGCCGTCGAAGTCGAATGCCTTCGTCCAATTAAGGCGGTTGCCGCTCTCTGCCTGGTTGTAATCCAGACCGGTGATCTTCAATGAACCGGAGAGCCCGAAGTCGGAGGCTGAAGCAGTGGAAGCTGTCACCGTCACATCACCCATCTTGAAGGCCGTGTAGTCCGCCGTAGTCGAACCATCCAAAGTGACGCGTGCCAAGGCAAGGTCACCGGAGACCGTAAGCGTGGCCAGGCCGGTTACTTCCAATTCAACATCCGTCACAGAAAGGGCGACCGAATCGAGCTGTGCGTTCGTTTGGTCCATCGTGCCGTCACCCGTCGTGTCCACTTTAACGGTCTGGCGGGTCAGGGCAAATTCTGCAGTACCGCCAAGAGTCACCGGACCAGCTGTGAGAAAGATCTCATCGACGCCAGCGCCGGTCACGCTACCGCTTACGCGAAGCTGAAGGCTGGATTCGAAATCGATAGCCAGATCAACAGGAGTCGGCAGGTCTGCTCCGGGATCCAAAATATCCGGGTTGGCATCACCATCAAAATCAAAGGCACTGTTCCAATCAAGGCGCTCGCCGGCAACCAATCCGCCATTGTAGTCGAGACCAGCAATGGTCAGCGTGCCTTCCAGGCCAAAGGTGCTGGCGGAAGCATTTGAGTTGCTAACCGTGACATTGCCCATCTTGAAGGCGGTATACTTGGCATCGAGTTGACCACTAAGAGTCACTCGTGCAAGGGCCAGTTCGCCTGAAACGGTAAGGGTTGCGATTCCGCTGACATCAAGGACCGCATCTGTGACAGACAGGGCGATGGAATCTAGTTGGGCAAAATTTGCATCCGCGTTGCCATCACCTGTTGTGTCGACATCGGCAGTCTGGCGCGTCATGGCAAACTCAGCTGTCCCGGCAACAGTCACCGGACCGGCTGTCAGGAGAATATTGTTGTTTAAGGGATCACCGGTCACGCTGCCGCTCACGAGCAACTGCAGGCTGGAGTTAAAATCAATTGTCAGGTCAACCGGAGTTGGCAGGTCCGCACCCGGATCAAGGAGATCCGGCGAATCGTCATTATCCAGATCAAAAGCACTCGTCCACTCGAGGCGGTTGCCAGTCAAGGCGCTGTTGTAGTTGAGGCCATTGATCGTCAGGGTGCCGCTCAAACCAAAATCATCTGCCGCGGCGGAAGAAGCGTTAACGGTCACATCGCCCATTTTCAGGGCGGTGTACTCGGCTGCGGTCTGCCCGTCCAAGGTTACCCGGGCGAGGGCCAATTGACCGGAGACGCTCAAGGTGGTAAGGCTGCCAACGGTCAGGGTAACCGGGGAAAGATCAAGAATCGAAAGGGCAATGAGATCCAACTGGGCGTTGGTTGCATCAACAGATCCATCGTCATCGGTATCAACATCAACGGTCTGGCGGGTCAGTGCAAATTCCGCTGTACCGGCGAGGGTAATGGTTCCGGCAGTGAGCAATGGTGAACCCGAGATGCTGCCGCTGAGGCGCAGTTCCAGGCTGGATTCAAAATCGATGGCGAGCTCGGCCGGGGTTGGAAGATCAGCGCCGGGGTTAAGGAGATCGGGAATTGTGTCTCCATCCAAATCAAAGGCGTTGCTCCAGTCGAGGCGATCCCCGCTGGCTGTGCTGTTGTAATCGAGACCGTTGATAGTGAGCGTTCCCTCAAGGCCGAAGTCACTTGCGGAAGCAATTGAGGAACTCACGACAACGTCACCCATCTTCACCGCGGTGTATTGAGCAGTTGTCTGGCTGTTCAGGGTCACGCGCGCAATGGCAAGCTGACCGGAGACAACGAGGGTTGCCACGCCGCTCACATCAAGAGTTGCAAGGGATCCTTCAGAAATTGAAATCGCGATTGTATCGAGCTGGGCATTACTTTCGTTGGCCGTGCCGTCACCGGTGGAATCAAAGTCAACCGTCTGGCGCGTCAGGGCGAATTCAACAGTCCCGGCGAGTGTAACAGGACCGGCGGTTAACAGGATGTCATTATTGCCGGCATCGCCAGTCACAGATCCGCTCAAGCGAACTTGCAGTCCGTCTGTAAAATCAATGGCGAGATCAACCGGTGTTGCGAGGTCTTGTCCGGGATCCAGCTGGTCGGCGGTATTATCACCGTCCAAGTCGATGGCACTTGTCCAATCAAGGCGCGCATCAGCGACCGATCCACCATTATAATCAAGGCGGTCGATGTTCATCGTTCCGGCCAATCCAAAGGAGGATGTGGAAGCCGTTTCAGTGGTGACCGAGACATTGCCCATCTTGAAGGCGGTGTAAACGGTGGTCGTGTTGGCAAGGGTCACCTTGGCAAGAGCCAGTTCACCGGAGACGGTCAGGGTCGCAAGGCTACCGGCAACCAATTCGGCATCAGTCAAGGAGAGGGCAATGACATCAAGCTGCGCATCGGTCTCATTGAAAGTACCATCAGCGGTGGTATCGACGGAAACCGTCTGGCGGGTCAGGGTAAAGTCAGCGCGTCCGGCGAGGGTCACTGGGCCGGCGGTGAGGAAGATCACCGTTGGGTCCGTGGTCTTGTTCAAGCTGCCACTCAAGCGGAGTTGCAGGGATGAATTAAAGTCAAGAGAAAGGTCCTTCGGGGTGGGCAGATTCGCACCGGGATTCAAGGCGAGCTCGTCCGCGATGTCGTCGCCGTCAAAGTCAAAGGCATTTGCCCAGTCAAGGCGTTCGTCGGCAACAGAACCACCGTTGTAATCGAGGCTGTCAATGGTCAGGACGCCGGTCAGGCCGAAGTTGGCGGATGGGGCGGTGTCGATACTCACCGATACATCACCCATCTTGAGGGCGGTGTAGACGGTAGTTGTGTCGGAGAGGGTCGCTTTGCCAATGGCAAGGTCGCCGGAAATATCAAGAGTCGCAACAGTTCCCACTACGAGTTTTCCGCCGGTAATGGAAAGTGCGATGGAGTCGAGCTGGGCATCGGCCTCATTGGCTGCACCATCACCAGTCGTATCCACACTGATGGTCTGGCGGGTCAGGGCAAATTCAGCTGTTCCGGCAAGTGTGACCGGGCCGGCTGTAATGAGAATGTCATTATTCGATGCATCCCCTGCGATGCTGCCGCTGAGGCGCAATTCCAGGCCTGCTTCAAAGTCGATGGCCAGGTCAATTGGCGTGGGCAGGTCAAGGCCGGGGTTCAGCACATCGGCTTCGTTGTCACCGTCAAAGTCAAATGCGCTGTTCCAGTCCAGGCGCTGGTCAGCTACGGAACCGCCGTTGTAATCAAGGCTGTTAATGGTAAGAGTTCCACTCAGGCCGAAGTCGCTGGCTGTGGCGCCATCCGCATTGCTCAGCGTGACGTTCCCCATCTTGAAGGCAGTGTAAACGACAGTGGAAGGCGTGGCCAGAGTGAGCTTGGCTAGGGCGAGCTCACCGGAGAGGGTCACAGTGGCAAGGCTGCCGGCAACGAGTTCGGCATTGGTCACTGAAAGAGCAATTGAGTCGAGTTGGGCACCCAAGGCATCAGGCGTTCCGTCACCAGTCGTATCCACATCAACGGTCTGACGGGTCAGGGCAAACTCCGCGGAACCGGCAAGCGTTACCGGACCGGCTGTAATGAGAATATCATTATTGTTTTCATCCCCTGTGATGCTACCGCTGAGGCGAAGCTGCAGGGTGGAATCAAAGTCAATTGCCAGATCGGTTGGTGTTGGCAGGTCTTGTCCGGGATTGAGGACATCGGCTTCGTTGTCGCCATCAAAGTCAAAGGCGCCGGCCCAGTTCAGGCGATCACCTGTGGCAGCGCTGTTGTAATCCAAGCCGGCGATGGTCAAGGTGCCGGCCAAGCCAAAGTCGGCAGCCGCGCCCGTGGAGGCACTGACTGTGACATCGCCCATCTTCAAGGCGGTGTATGCCGCTGAGGTTTGGCCATCGAGGGTGAGTTTAGCGAGAGCGAGCTCACCGGAAACGGTCAGATTGGCAACTCCGCTGACATCCAGCTCAGCATCCGTCACTGAAAGGGCAATTGAGTCCAGCTGCGCACCGGTGACATCAGCATTGCCGTCACCGGTTGTGTCCACATCCACCGTCTGGCGGGTCAAACTAAACTCAGCAGAACCGGCGAGGGTCACAGGTCCGGCGGTTAGAAGCAGGTCGTTATTTTCGGTGTCACCGGCAATACTTCCACTGAGGCGAAGTTGCAGGCTTGAATCAAAGTCAATCGACAGGTCCTGGGCAGTTGGCAGGTCAGCACCGGGATCGAGAACATCAGGTTCAGCATCGCCATCAAAGTCGAATGCGTTGGCCCAGTTTAGACGGGGTTCGTTCAGGGCTGAATTGTAATCAAGTCCGGCAATCGTCAAAGTACCGCTGAGGCCAAAGTCGCCAGAAGAGGCAGTCGAAGACTCCACAACCACATCGCCCATCTTCAAAGCCGTATAGCGCGGTGTTCCGGCACCCGGAGCAGAGACACGAGCAAAGGCGAGGCTTCCGGAAACGGATAATTCAGCCACGCCCGTGACGATAAGGGTTACCGGCGATTCGGAAGGAATGAAGATGGCCACGGAGTCGAGCTGGTAGCCGAGCAAATCAGCTGTTCCATCACCGTCTGTATCCACATCGACAAACTGACGCGTCAGGGTAAATTCAGCACTTCCATCAAGGCTGACCGGGCCGGCCGTCAGGAAGATGCCGGAGTCTTCAGGCGCATCATTAAGGCTGCCGCTCACGCGTAGCTGCAAGGTCGAATCAAAGTCAATCGCCAGGTCCTTTGCAGTGGGAAGATCCTGTCCGGGATCGAGAACATCTGCTTCGTCATCGCCGTCAAAGTCGAATGCGCTGGCCCAGTTCAGGCGGTCACCACTAGTCGAGGCATTGTAATCAAGACCCGTGAGCGAAAGAGTACCATTCAAACCGAAGTCATCGGAAGAGGCGGTGGAACCGGTGATTGTCACGTTGCCCATCCGAAGGCCTGTGTAGACGGTGGATGAACCGCCGCCCAGGGACAACTTGGCAAGAGCCAGCTCGCCGGATACGGTCAGGTCGAACAAGCCGGAGATCGACAAGTTCACACCGGTCATCGAAAGGGCCATTGAGTCGAGTTGTGCACCCAGCGCATCGACTGTTCCATCACCGGTTGTATCGGCATCGACAGTCTGGCGCGTCAGCGTGAAGTCGGCAGAACCGGAAAGGGTCACCGGACCGGCTGTCAGGAGGGGTCCCGTTGAACCATCATTCAGGCTACCGCTCAGGCGGAGTTGCAGGGTCGAATCAAAATCAATGGCCAGTTCCTTGGCGGTAGGCAGGTCTTGTCCGGGATCGAGGACATCTGCTTCGTCGTCTCCATCCAGGTCAAACGCACTTGTCCAATCAAGCAATTCGGAGCCGCTGGAGGTATTGTAATCAAGGCCGTCAATCGAGAGAGTGCCATCCAAACCAAAGTCAGCCGCGCTTGCGGAGGTGCCACCGAGAGTGACATTGCCCATCTTGAAGGCAGTATAGACTGTTGAGCTTGTTTCCACTTTGGCCAGGGCCAGCTCGCCGGAAGCGGTCAGGTTAAACAGGCCGCTGATATCAATTGCGACGCTTGTCAGGGAAAGCGCCATCGAGTCGAGTTGTGCGCCCAAGGCATCAACTGTTCCGTCACCGTCTGTATCGACATCGACACTACGGCGGGTCAGCGCAAAGTCAGCTTGACCTGAGAGGGTCACCGGACCTGCGGTAAGCAAGAGACCCGAGCCCGAATCGTTCAGGCCGCCGCTCAGGCGAAGTTGGAGACTGGACTCAAAATCGATGGAAAGGTCGGTTGCCGTCGGAAGATCAGCGCCGGGGTTCAGGACTTCCGGTGTACCATCTTCGTCAAGGTCAAACGCTGTTGTCCAGTCAAGGCGATCCGCGACTGTGGTCGCATTGTAATCAAGACTGTCGATCGAGACGGTGGCATCAAAGCCGAAATCGCTGCTCATGCCCACGGTGCTGACAACCACGTCGCCCATGCGGAGGGCGGAGTACCGGGCGGTGGTCTCACCATCAGCGGTAATTGTCGCAAGGGCGAAGGAACCGGAAACATCAAGCTCTGCTATGGAGCTGACATCTAAATTAACGGATGAACTGGACGGCACAAAAAAGGCAAGCGTATCGAGACGCGCCCCGAGCAGATCCGGTGTACCGCTGCCGTCTGTATCGACATTTACAATACCCCGCGTAAGGGCCAGCTCGGCTGTGCCGGACAAGGTCACGGGACCTGCCGAAATAATCGGTGTTCCCGAAACGCTTCCGCTGACCCGCAGTTCAAGGGATGAATCAAAGTCGATGGGGAGATCACCCGGTGTCGGGAGGAGGGTTGCCGCATTAAGAAGGTCCGGCGTGCCGTCCTCATCAAAGTCAAAGGCGCTTGTCCAGTCGAGGCGCTCATCACCACTGGAGGCATTGTAATCCAACCCGCTGATGGTCAAGGTACCGTCCAGGCCGAAATCGGTTGAGCTGGTCTGGATACCAACTGTTACAGCGCCCATCTTCAGGGCAGTGTAGAGGGAAATGCTCTCACCTGCAGCCTTGACGGATGCGAGAGTGAGCTCGCCGGAAAGTTCAAGATCAGCCACGCCGGCCACGTCCACGCTGCCGCTTGTCAGGGAAAGGGCCACTTCATCAAGCTGCGCACCGATCAGATCCGCTTCGCCGTCACCGGTTGTATCGATATCCACAGTACGGCGAACAAAGGCGACTTCGGCGGCGCCGCTGACGGTTACCGGACCGGCTGTAACGAGTGCGCCATTTGTGCCGTTGCCGCTGACACTTCCGGTAATCTGAAGATCACCTTCCGCACCAGTCTCGAAAGTGAGGGAACCGCTGGAGGTGAAGAAATCCCCAACGCTGAAATTGGTGACCGTCAGGCCGAGGGAAATATCCGGGGTATCGCCGCTGAACACATCGCTTGAGGCGAGTGCCAGAGTACCGGCTCCTGCCAGGTCAAACCCGGGGTTTGCAACGGCGACAGTTGCTGGCAGGGTGAAATCAAGAGCTGCGTCAGTGACTTGGAAGCTGATCAGGTCCTGCAACCCGGCAAAACTGTCTGGCGAGAGGAATTGAAATGCGCTGAGTGTGTCCGGGGTGCCGTCTGTATCGGCAAAGCTGACAGAAAGACCTGCGTCGAAACTGGCTGTACCATTCTCAATGGCTAGACCGCCAACGCCATCCAAACCAAGCGCAACATCAATATCCGAGGAACTGAACGAAGCGCCCACATCGAGGGTTACGAGTTCAATTTCAATTCCGTCGGCTCCATCGCCCTCCCCTGTTGAATCAAGCAAGGCTCCGAGATCGAGGTTGATATTGAAAGCCAGGGCAAAATCCAGATCAGCAAGCAGATCGATTGAACCACTCAGCGGACCGCCAGAGTCGCCTAAGTTGGCTGTCGTGGAGTAGGTGCTCGACTCGGTAATATTAAATTGAAGCTGAAGCTGACCGGCTGTGGAAACGTTATCGACAATCGAGAATTCAGAACTGAGAAGGCCGAGTGTTGATTCAATCCCTGCCTCAAGAGTGGCAAGATCAGCGTATCCTGTGAAGCTACCTACTGAATCGGTCAACTGGGTAAAGAGGGCATCAAAGCCCAGACCGTCGGTGGCATCATTGAGCAGTTGATTCAGGTTCTTGTTAACAATGGGAAGGTTCTTCTTGAGCAGCTCGTTATTGGAAACGAAGTCCTGGAGAGATTGGATCTGGGCGAGTGCTCCGTCATAGGCTCGTTGGGCAATTTCCACTGGATCGATCAAACCGAGATCATACAGGCGTTTCCCTTGGTCGGCGGAACTTGTGAGCAGGAGGTTCGTGGATATAACGGCAACGGATTGATCAGTCACCCCGAGGAGCTCAACAATCTTCCGCTGGGAATCCGCATTGTGGGTGATGTCAAGGTGCGCTAGATCTGCACCTGCAATGGCGGATACTTCAACAAGGCGCGTTTCGGCAAAGCCTTCACTGGAGGACAAGGTGGAAACAGTTCCGTCACCGCCCGTGGGATAAGGTTCCAGATTGTACCAGACGTCAGTTTCACCCGGGAGGCTTCCGATGAAGAGCTCCGTGATGGGGAGGATTTCATTAGCGCTACCGAGGGAAAACTGGATGCCGGTGTTCTGGATCGCGAGATCCTCTGTGGTAACAGCGTCGCTGTAGACAACGTAAGTCTGGCGATCGTACATGCGCAGAAGCTCGTCGTAGCTGACAATCCCGTCAGCCGGACCACCGAGGCCGTCACCGTCATCGGCAATGGCCAGTTCCGCCGGAAGAACATCGTCATCAACATCGAGGGTGCCATTCGGATCAGAAGTGTCATAGAGTGCGAGCAGCTCTGCATAAGTGACAATACCGTTGCCACTATCCGCATCGGCCAATTCAGCCGGCAGGCTATCTTCGACGACTTGTAAAACCCCACGTGCCACAAACGCATCGAGGTCGTAGGCGTTCAGGTCAGAAAGAAGAATATTGAAAGGCGTATCGGAATCCGTGAGGGCACGCAGTGTCCGCTCATCGTTCTCCACATCGTCCAGGAACGGATAAATCGCGAGCAGGTCCTGAAGGGTCGAAACATAATTGAGGATAAATTCCTCCTCGTCGGCAGCAGCGAAAGGTGAGCCATCCGGATTATAGATAGGCGTGTTGCCATTGTCCCAGAGAAGCCACGCGTCATTCAGAGTCTTGCCAAGGAAGCGGCTGGCTGACTTCAGGCTGAAATCATTCTTCAGCATCAGGAAGGGGGCCCCGGTTCCTTGATTCGGCACGCCGGTTTGAATCAGCATGTTGACCGGAAGCAATCCCGATACCCCGTAAGCGGCGCTTTGGATATAGCTGCGGGCAATCAGGCCGCCGGTACTGTGTGTCACGAGGTCGACCGAATCAGGAGCGGCACCGGTCAGGGTGGTCCAGGCGGTGACCGCTTCATTCATCCAGTAAGCAAGGTAATCCAACCCGGTTTCATAGGTGCCATCCAAGGCAAGGGATCCGGAAGTGACCGTTTCAAGAAATCCATCCGGGGTGCTGTCAGGCTGGGCAACCGGTACGCGCCAGTCCCAAAGCACGGCAAAAAGTGTTCCGATCGCTCCGGTGTTGGTCCCGTTGACATATCCAATGTTGGAAAATGTCTGGACCATATCCGAGTAGCCTTCGGTGATGGGCTCGAGGATCAGGCGGTCGGGGGCAAGCCCTCGATTCCGCAGCCACTCTTCGATAATGGTGCCACCGGCAATTCCGGCATCCTCTGAAAGGGATGTATCGGCAAAGCTTCCGCCAAATCCGGGAATGAAGAGCAATGGCCGGTCAATCAGAGTCTCGACTTCAGAAAGGATGAGTGCCCCACTCGTTCCACCTTGGTTCACTACGGTATCTGCTTCACCGGGCCCGGCGTTGAAAATGACGTCCGCAGCACTTCCGTTTTCAATGATCAGGGTGTCGTTTCCGGATTCACCGTTCAGTTCGATCTGCGAAGCATATGCAGCATCCAGTCGGAACTCATCCGAATCAGATCCGCCGGTGATCACATCAACGTTGCTGAAGGTGATCACAATATCGGGAGATCCCGGAATGGTCAGGCTGCCCGAATTGCTTCCATCGAGTGTCCAGACCACGGACACGTCCGGTCCGACAATTTCCAGCGAGCCGTTCGCGTTGCCGCGGATTTCAATCACATCAGAAATCGGTGACGCGCCATCATCCAGAGCTGAACCGGAAACTGAAATAGCACCCAGATCGTCAACTGTAACAATTACAGTTGTCGCATCGTCAGCTACAGGGGTCAGGTCAAGTACGACGTTTGGAGAAGTCCCGGTCACCTGGTTCCCGCTGACGGGAGTTGTCAAATTGCTGTCAAGGGCATCCTGAGGAGAATCCCCCAGTGTGATTCTTTCACCTGTCGAAAGCGTATCGGTCATGACAGCCAATGGGGAATCGTGGTCGAACCCAAGGACATGTCCGGTCTCATGAAGAACCACTGTCAGGAGGTCGACTTGGTTGAGACGATCTGTCGCATCTCCAAACTCGGAATTGCCATCCGGTGTCAGATCGACGAACCAGCCATGCCCGGCTGCATCGTCATCCAGGACAATCGAATTTCCCTCAGCTTCCCCAAGGACACCGTCGCCCAGATCTTCAATCCGGAATGTCAGGGAATTGAGCAGGTCAAGTTGCTCGACCGAAAGGGGTGTGGCTGACCAGAGGCGGAGGGCTTCCTGAAAAACTACATCGAGCTGCTCGAGGGTCAATTTCGGGATGAAGGCGGAGGAGAGAGGGTCGTTTGAGGCCTCAACAAGGAGCTGATTTGAGGCCTCCAAAGTGGACACCAAAAAGCCGGAACCGCCTGTTGTATCGGATCCGGAATTTGTAAATTCGGCTGAAGCCCACTGTTCAAGCGGGGCAGCACCTGATGGCGGGCCGTTGGCCGCATTCAAGGTGGTGACAAGTTCTTCAGAAAGAGTGTTTGCTTGGCCGCTCACGCTGGTGGCCTCCAGGGAGGTCACGGCAGTGCCATCCAAGGCATGTTCAACCGACTCAAGGGCGGTCATTTCATCACTTGAAAGGACTTCTCCAGAGCCAGAATCAGTTGCCGCGGCAGGGGAATCAGAGGCCGGATCCGCATCTGTTTCCGTGCTGTCCGCTCCTGAATCCAAGACTGAAATGGCTTCGTCTTCGATCTCGAAGAGGTCATTTCCGGAGTCCTCAAGAGCTGACAATTCAGCGTAATCCTGGACCACTATGGCATCGATTGTATCCTCTGGATTATCCAGCATGTCCGCCGCTGCGGCACCCATTAAGCCGTCCCCGGAAAGCAAAAGCCGTGGCTCTAGACTCTCTAGTTCGAAGTTCTTCTGGACTTTATGACGGCTGTTCAAGGAATTACTAAGGGCAGCCGGCAAGGCATTGAGCGGTGCCGGTGCACGAATTCTTCCCACTTAGCTATTGAGGTCAATTCTTTATATAAAGCTGTCTTATGTATTAGATAAGCTTTTCTGAATCGAGCAGCCAAACAATGGGACAGAATACTCAAACCCATCAAGTAGAGCCAACACGGCCCCATTAATTTACATTTCAGATGAGCGATTTACCGGAAAAGGAGATGGCCTCATCGAGCCAAGTATCCATTTTCAGGACCGATTTCCTTGAGTAGAGGGCAATTTTCTGGGCCTTCCACTGGACAAAATTGTTGGTCAGAAGGCCGATCATGCGTCCGCCGGGGAGGCGATTTTTGAGGCATTTGGTAAAGAGACCAAGCAGCCACTTGGGGGCAAAACGCAGGAGTAATTCGTCCTCGCAACTGATGAAGGCGACGGCCGTTCCGGGATCGCCCTGACGGCCAGAGCGGCCGAAAAGCTGCCGGTCAATACGCCTTGCCTCGTGCCGTTCGGAGGCAATGACATGGAGCCCGCCGAGCTCGGCAACACCCTCTCCGAGTTTAATATCGGTGCCCCGGCCAGCCATATTGGTGGCGATTGTAATGGCTCCTTTTCTTCCAGCGCGGGCAATAATGGAGGCCTCCTGGCGGTCATTCAGGGCGTTCAGAAGTTCGATTTTAAAGCCCTCTGAGTGTAACCGTTTGGCCAGAATCTGGCTTGTCGCGACGTTGCGCGTGCCGACGAGAACAGGCCGGCCCAGCAGGTGGTTGGCCTCCACATCGGCAACAATGGCATCCATTTTAAGCTCGATGGACGGATAGATCCGGTGGGGCAGTTCCTGGCGAATCACAGGCCGGTTAGTGGGGATCCGGACAACCGGCAAATGGTAGGTATGCCAGACCTCCCGGGCAGCCTCATGTGCCGTCCCGGTCATGCCGGAGAGCTTGGTATAGAGGCGATAATAGCGCTGGAAACTGAGGCGGGCGAGGGTCTGGTCGATGGGGGAAAGCGGGAGCCCTTCCTTGGCTTCAATGGCCTGATGGAGACCGTGCCGCCACTTGCGATTGGCCATCATGCGGCCGCTGAATTCATCAACAATGACGACCTTGTTCTTCTGGACGACATACTGTTTACCCCGCCTGAAAAACTCCCGCGCGTTGAGGGCCTGCTCGACGAGTTCAACCGGCCGGGAAGCGCCCCTCCACCGTTCCGGGAGCATACTCAAGTGCGACTCGACAACCTGCTTGCCGCGCGGAAGGAGGACCGCCTCCTTGTAGCGCAAATCCACACGATAATGCTCATCTTTCTTGAGCTGGTTGGTAATCTTCCAGACCTCCTTGTAGACCTGATGGAGCTGGTTGTTGTTGGTCGGTGATGAAATGATCAGCGGCGTCACCGCTTCGTCAATGAGGACACTGTCCGCCTCATCGACAATGGCCGTATGGAGGCCACGCATGACGACATGGTCCTCGCCGTGGTACGGATGCAGATGGCGCTGCAGGAGGCGCTGTGTCGGATGCTGATGATCGCCGAGGCGCAACCGGTCGCGGAGGAAGTCAGCCACGACCTCCTTGCTTGTCGTGTAGGTGACATCCTTGGAATACCCGAGCGTCCGGTCTTCCGCGTGCATGATGCTGGTGACAGCCCCGACGGAAACCCCGCAGAATTCATAAAGCGGCTGAAACCACTCCGAATCGCGCTTGGCGAGGTAATCATTGACCGTGATGATATGGCAGGGTTTGCCGGTCCATCCGGTAAGGACTGCTGCCAAAGCGGCCGTGAGGGTCTTGCCCTCCCCTGTTGCCATTTCGGCCAGATAGCCACGGTGGAGCGCAAGGGCGCCCATCAGCTGCACCACAAACGGGCGCATTCCGGTGACCCGGTCAGCCGCCTCGCGAATAGCGGCCAGTGCATCGGGCAAACACTCCTCGGCATCCTTGTCGGCCCGACGGAACCGTTCCCTGAACTCCAGCAAATGGCGTTTCAGGGCGGCCTCTGAAAGAAATTTCCAATCTTCCTCGAGGGCATCAATGGCCTTAGCCTCCCGTTTCAATCCAGCAAGAATACCCGGCCGGCGCTTCCATCCCCCGATTGTGGAGTCAACAAGGCCATCAAGTCCGGTCGGCGGATCCTTAACCCGCGGAATCTGGCAGGGACGATACTCTCGAGCAATCGTCTTCATATCCCATAGCGGTTCTGCAGGAGCTGCCGGAGCTTGCGCATCCATTGCCGAAGAAGAGGTTCCGCCGGAAGATCAAAACGGATGCGCCCTCCCCTTCCATGCAAAAGCTGGCTCTCACCGGCTTCACCGATGTTGGCACGGACCTCGAAGAACGGTTCGGCCGTGCGGGTCCCGCTCTGCTCGGACATGTCGACCGCGACGTCGCCACCGCCCGCCCAGCCAATGGCCGCGGAAGGGAGACGCTCCTTTTCAACCGGAATGACTTTGCGCGATTCTACCGCCAGGAGCTCGCCAGCCTGGCCGAAGAGTTTCACGTCCGAACCAAGGATTTCCTTGGAAAAGAGCCGGGAGGCTTCGTTCTGCGAGACAATCGCGGAAAAATAAAACTCCGATTCATCAATGACCTGACCGACGGGTGTGCCGCGTTCCAACCAGGATCCAACCGAATCCTTGATCCCTGGAGCAACCCATGTCCCGTCGTGGGCCGCCCGCAGCACCAGCGCTTCACGCGATTCCTCCAGACGATGCAGCAGTTTGCGGGTTGCTTCAGCCCGGCTTTCCAGCGGTTTCAAGTCGGCAGTTGCCTCACGGAGAGCGCGGCGTTGCATTGCCTGTGTCTGCTCAAGCTGGGCCTCCGCTGACCGGATTTGCAGCGCCAGCTCGGTATTCACAAGGCGAAGGAGCGGATCCCCGGCAGAGACCCGGCTTCCGTCAGCGCTGAGCACTTCCTCAACAATCCCGGATGTTTCCGGAACAACCACGGAATAAGTACTGGCCTGCAGGACTCCCGGTGAACGGAAGTGGTTCGGGAACGGGATCACGTCGAGAATGATCAGGAGGACAAGGAGGAACCCGGCCACGCAGGATACTGCCCGGAGGCGGGTCCGCTGGAGTTTCGGACTGCTCGCCAGGTAGACAATCAACTTGTAGATCGGTACGCACACCCATGCCACGGCACAGACAATCGCCATGATGATCCCCAGAATGAGAAAACGATCGGCGAGGAAGAAGAGAATAGTCGTGAAAATGATGACTTTGTAAATCGTGCTGCAGATCGCAAATACGGTCAGCCAGAAGGCCTCCTTGTTGCTCCGGGCAGGGTTGACCGACTTCTTGTATCCAAAACAGTAATACTCAATCAAGTGCTTCAGGAGACCTGTTGATCGCTGGTGCAGATTGGGGATATCCAGCAGATCCGACAGGATGTAGTAACCGTCAAAGCGCAGCAGCGGATTGATATTGAAGAGCACTGTCGAGACGGAGGCCACGAACATCATGTTGTAGGCCAGGCTATGAATGGTCCCCGGAGCAGTATTGACCCAAACAAAGGCCGCAAGGCCAGCGACAAAGATCTCGACAATCATCCCCGCGGAGCCGACGAGGGCGCGTTGCCAGCGGCTCCGGAAGGACCATGAAGCCGTCGCGTCCATGTAGGGAATCGGAGTAAAGAGCAGGAACATGATCCCCATCGTATGCACTTCTCCCCCGAATCGCCGGCAGGCGAAGGCATGCCCGAATTCGTGCACGGTCTTGATGATGACCAGTCCGGCATAGAGCCAGAACAAGTTGTCCGGCGAAAGAACGCCCTGCGTTTGTTCCTTCAGGTCGGAAAAATTATCGATGACAATCTTGAGGGCGAGCCCGACCACGAGTAACCACACCGCCAGCCCGAACCAGCTGAAGGCAGCCCGGCCAATGGCAAGGGACCGCTTCAGGAAATTGTCCGGATCAATCAGCGGGATCCGGGCAAACATGATGCTCCGGAAAAAGGCCTGCCGTTCCTTCTGTTTGCGCTTCGTATAGCGGTCAAAGAGCCGGGCACTGTCTGGGGCAAGCGCGGAATGCAACAAGTTGGCGCCATAGAGCTGGGCCAGCAGGTGCAGGACTTCCTCCTGCCCGGGAGCGTTTTCCGGATCCGCCTCGAAGGATTCATGCCAGACTGAGTCAACCGTGCGGTCCGGCCGCAAACGGGCCAGAAAGTCGTAAGCCGCCGGGCGCACCCGGAAGAACTGGTTGTTGAACGGATCCTGCAGGACATACCAGCGTTCACCACGGAAGCGCTGGCGATGGACGCGGATGTGCGGGCGCAGGCTGACCCGCTGCTGGGCAATCCTGAACCAGGATTCACTGTAGGTTGAGGGGACTTCAGCCATCTGCTATATCCAGAAAAACATCCGGAGAAAATCGATTGTACGGTGGAAGATAATCCAGAAGAAGGTCCGGTGACCGGCTTCGATTTTTGAAATGCCTCCCATTCCCGGGCGCCACCAGTCTTCCGGGACCTCCTCGAGTTGTGCGCGCACAATGAAGAAATTCTCCGTGTTCTGGGTTGTCGCCACCGGTTCAATCAAGACCACCTTGGCCGGGAACTTCTGCTTGGGCTGGCTGGCAAAAGCGATCTCAACCATCGTGCCCTCCTTTACCTCGTGAATATCCCGCTCGTCCACCTTGCTCTCTACATAGAGACGATCCAAACGGGCAACCTTGAAGAGGATATCCCCTTTCTGGACCGGCGCTCCAAGGCGCTTTTTCAACTCACCCTCAATGACAAACGCATCGAAGGGGCTCTTGATTTCGGCTTGCGAAAGATTGTAGCGCACCGTTTCCAACTGCACCCGGGCCTGTTCAGCCTGGGCGGAAAAAATCCTCATTTCCGCAAGTTCATTACGGGCCCGGGCCTTTTCCTCCTCGCGCAGGAAACGCGACAGGTCTGCCGCCGCGGCCGCCTCGTCCAGAAGCAGCTCGCGCGTGTCCAGGGACATCAGGCGCTGCCCCGTTTCAAAGACGTCCCCCACTTCGGCGTCCACCTCGGCGATAAACCCGTTAAAGGGGGCCGAAAGGAAAGAGACATTTTCCGTCCGCAATAAGAACGGCGCCTCAACGCGATAGTTCATGCCACCGAAAAACAGGACCGCCAAGGCAATGGCACCACCAATGGCGAGCACCTTGGTCCAGGTCTTTTCAGGCCCCAGAAACTTCCCGAGGAATTCGCGGCATCCGGATGCCCAGCGCGCCCCGAACCAGCGATCGCGGCGCTTCAATTCGGCCAGCCGAGGAGCGGCCAGATCGGCGGTTATGCGCAGGAGACGGATTTCCTCATCGAGAAAGGGCTCACCCGCGCGTTCGAGAGTGACCACAGCGACCGGCTCCCCGTCAATTCTCAGCGGAATCGAGCACAGGTGCTTGACCCCCTGGCTCTCGGAAAATTTTTCATGATCCCGGGTGATCAGGGTTTCGCCATCGAGGGGCGGCCAGTAAATTTCCTCGTCCTGGTCGTGGGCCTCTTCCATGACCTTTTCCAGTTCGCTCACCGCCTGCATCTTCTTCTCGAACTTGTCCGAGTGGCTGATCGCCTTCAGGCGGATGTAGCCTCGCTGTTCCCAGCCAAGGCTGACCCGTTCGCAATGGTGCTGGCCGGCCAGCTCATTCACAAAGGCCATGCCCATTTCAAGAAAGCGCGTCTTGCCGTCCATCATGACAACCAGGTCAATCACCGAGGCGGCCTGCGAAGCCGCTCCGGGGGCACGATTGGAGGTCTGGTAATGCTGGACATCCGCCGGCATGCAGTTGGCCAGAAGGAGCCGCTTGATGGACTCGTCGGCCTCCGTTGCCGAGGTATTGGCCAGTAAAAACACGGCCACCCACTGTTCACTGGAACGACCGGTCTCCAGCCGAATGGCCAATCCCATGTCAGTATGCCCTTCGCCCGATTCCGAGGAAATCTCCTGCTTGGCCTCCCCGTCTTCAAGTGCGCTTTCACAGAGGGCTTCCACTCCCGCGAAGAACTTGGTCAACCCCTCTCCGCCAAGATTGGCCGGGGATGCCACGACTTTGCGCCAGTCGGTGTCTCCACTGCTGCGCTTGCGCACAACCAGACCAAAACGAGCGTTGCCGACCGTTACCAAGGCATCGAGATAGGCCTGCCAGAATTCAGAGGGCGGACCGGAAAACCGGCGCAGATAGGCCAGTTGTTCAAGCGCGTCCCGAAAGGAATCAGTTTTTTCAAAATCTCCGGCCATGTCTATTCAGTGGGAAAAAGTTGAAGCGTGCCACCCTCACCGGGCCGCACCGCGCCGTCGGTGTTAGTGAATTGAGCCTTGATGCGCAAAAGGCCGCTGGCCGGATCAACCACGGGCGAAATAAAGACAATCTTGCCCATTACTTTGTCCGCTTCGGAACCCCTCTCCGAGGAAAAGGCGACCGGATCATCCATTGAGAGACTGGCCGCCAAGGCGGGATCAATGTTCGCCACACAATTGAATTGGCGCGTATCCACTATGCGTAGCAAAATTTGCGGTGGCTCACAAAACTCCCCCACCTCAATGGGCAGCTCCGTGACAATTCCCGTTATGGGGGCCTTGATGAGTTTTTTCTCCAGGGCCTCCCGGGCCAGCTCGAGCTCGATCTTGGAAATCTGGTATTCGCTGCGGGTTTCATCCACCTCTTCCATCGAAATGGAGCTGGTCTTCTCAAGCAGCATCTCAGAACGCTCGAGGGTCGCCTTCAGGTTGTCGACAAGGACACTCCTGCGCTTGATGTCGAGTTGCTCGGATCGTGCCTCCATTTCGAGGACGACAGTCCCTTTGTCGACAAAGCTGCCTTCCCCGAAATGAATGGCCGCAACCGTTCCGGGAACGATTGAGGACATCTGCACATCTGCAATTGGCTCAGTGAGACAGCGGACCACATCCGCGGCTTGCGCCTCAATTGATATGGCTACCGTCAAAACGGCGAGGAGTTCTTTTCTGGGTATCTTCATTATTGAGAATCGTTGAGGGAGAGTTGGTTCCAAAGTTCTGCCATTCTATGCCCATCCACGGAGCGCGGGGCATGTCTTCCTCAAAGGAAACAGGCTCTTCGGCCGGCAGGCGGACAATTTCCGGGGCGGTGTAAACCAATCCGGCGGATGGTAATTTGGTCCCTTGTTGCAAACTGCGGGTCTGGTATTCAAGGTCCTCAAGGCTGGTTTCAATGCCCCTTACCTGCAGAAGGCTCCCGGAAATCAGCTGCAGCTCAAGCAGGGCGCGCTGGCATTCAACTTCGCTCTGCAGTTGCTCCAGGCGGGCGACAAACAGCTCCTGCTCAGCCTCCAAAACGCTTCTTGCATCCATGCGGCCGACATCGCGGCTTTCCATCCGCGTTTCCAAGAGATTGGTCCGGAATTCAACCACCGATTCGAGGCTTCGGGCAGTCATGAAATTGGTCTTCAGGCGTTGCTCGGAACTGTCCCGGCCGACTCGCAACTGAGTCATCAGGTTGGATTCCGCCCGCTCTGCCTGCATCATGCGCAAACGGGAAGCCCGCAACTCGTTGCGGCCGCGCACATCGCCCCAGAGTGGCAAGCGCAAGACTAGACCAACAGTCCAAGTCGGGAAATCGTTGTTTTCAACATCCGTGTAGGATGTGTCCCAATCATTGCCATGGCCTGAGGCTGCATAACTCGCCGTCAGGTTCAGCTCCGGAAGGCGCTGGTTTTTGGCATACTTCATCCGGATCTTTTCCTGCTCCTTCTGGATTTTGGCGCGCAGAAAATCCGGATTCATCTTCATGGCCGTCTGGATACCGTTATTGAAAGAGGTCTTAACAGGCTGGGAGACAGGTTCATCAATCGCTGTATAATCCACCTGTCGATAGCGGGGAACATCCCCGAAGAAGGCAGCCAGTTTATTCATCGCCTCGACCCGTCTCTGGAAAGAGGACCGTTCACGGGATTTCCGCAGAGCCAGTCCCGCTTCCGCCTCAAGGACATCCAGGCGGGATCCGCGTCCGGATTCAAAACTGGTTGTGCTGTCGTCCACCAACGTCTGGGCAAGGGCGACTGATTCCTGGCTCAGGGTAAGCTCTTCCTGCGCGTAATACAGTTCCCAGTATGCCAGCTCAGCCTGTGCAACGACTTGCATCAGCTCACGGCGATACTCCTGAAAGGCAATTTCGGACTGCCGGGCGGCCAACCGCAGAGAGGCCAGATTCGCGGCAAATCCCATCCCTTTCAGGAGGGGCTGTTCGACCGTCAGGCCGAGTGAAGTGACAAATCCCTCCTGCTGGCTGTTCTGCGTGGAAGGGACATTATTAAATAACTCGCCGCCCGTCGCACCGAGCCTGAACCGCGTCCCGAGAGGCGTGGTCATTTCGATTGCTGAGGAATAACGCCAATTGCGCTCCTCAAAAATATAGGGATACAGGTCCCGCGGAGGAGCGGGATCCCCGTTGAAGGCCGCCTGAACAGCAGCTTCTGCATACCCTGAGGTTCGCTGCTGGATATCGTCATTTGGCTGCCGGCGGTCGACATATTCGCCGGAGGCGACAAAAGCGGGCTCAAACTGTCCCATCTCCGCCTTGCGCTGGCTGCGTGCCGCCTGAAAACCCAGCACGCGACCCTGGACGGATTCATTGAAATCAACCACCCGCTGCATGTACTCCTGAAGCGTCAGTTGGTCCTGTACGGGATAAAGGAAACCCCCTTCATCGGTACTTTGCGCCCAAATGGCAATCGAGAGGAGGTGAATAGTGATGAGACCCAGAAGAAATGTCCGGATTCCTGACCGGACGGGAGTAGAAATAGACAACATTATTCAGACTGTGATGATTTGTTAAGCGGAATCAAGAAGGATAATAGGCAATTCAGCCCAATTTTGGATCTTTCCAGATTACGCCGCGATCTACTGGGGACAACGATTGAAACTTAACGAACACGGCTTTACTTCACAAGTAAATTCACTAAGACTATTTACCATGTCCTCACGCGATCTTCACCCAACCTCAGGATACTCCAATGCCGAGGAATGGGCCAATTCAATTACCCACGGCATCGGATCAATTCTCAGCATTGCCGGCCTTGTCGTCGCCGTTGTAGTGGCCTCGATTCACTCAAACGGCTACATGATCACCGCCTGCAGCCTGTATGGCGCGACACTTATCCTGCTCCACTTCTCGTCCACGCTGTATCACTCATTCAGGAATCTCAAATGGAAGCGCGTTTTCCTCGTGGCCGATCACAGCAGTATTTACCTGCTCATTGCGGGAACTTACACGCCCTTCTGTCTAGGCCCGCTCCGCGGGGCTGTCGGCTGGACCTTGTTCGGGATCATCTGGGGACTGGCGATTGTGGGGATTCTCCGTGAAATCCTGAAGCCCGAGCGCGGCACCTGGCTCTCAACGGCTATTTATCTGGCCATGGGATGGCTAGTCGTGGCCTTCCTCTTTCCCCTTATCAAGACCCTCTCCACGCCCGCGCTGATCCTGCTTGTTTCAGGTGGCCTGCTGTACTCGTTGGGCGTTGTCTTCTATAAATGGCATTCACTCAAATTTCACCATGCCATCTGGCATCTCTTCGTCATGGGCGGGGCCGCATGCCAGTTTCTCGCCGTAATGACCCTGCTTAAATAACCATGAAAACAAAACTCATTCTCCTCTCTACTTTCCTCACCGTTGTCTTATCTCCCGGTAGCCTCCTCTCGAACGAGGTTGTTCCCGAGGAACCCCCAACCCCGGCCATGACTGAATCAGATCCCGCTTCAATCCTGCTCACCGTGGACAGTGCTTTCAGTGCCCGGGCACGGGAAGTTGGTGTGCCAACCGCTTTTGTAGAGTTTGCCGCCGAGGATGCCGTTATATACCGCAACGGCATGGAACCAATCGTTGGCAGGAAGGCCATCGCCAAACTACTTGGACCGGAAGAAGGGGTCAGCCTTATCTGGAAACCCCTGACCGCCGATATGGCAGCCAGCGGAGACCTGGGATATACGCTCGGGTCATTCACGTATAAAAGCCCTCCGGTCAGTGGTGAGTCCAACAACGCGGGACACTACACGGGGTCCTATGTCACGATCTGGAAGAAGCAGCCGGATGGTTCGTGGAAATGGGTCTTCGACAGCGGGGTAATTTCCAAGCTGGTCGAAGAGTAATGCTCTACCATCGGATTGGATAGTCTCAAACTTCAGAGGGCTGAACAAAGACGCCCTACTGGCTAGTCGATTTTCCCTCTTACCTCTTCCCGCTTGATGCGCTCCAGCTCGAGCGGATGTTCCGTCTCCATCTCCTCCTCGGACATGCGACCGGTCAGCCAGGATAGATTCATCGGATAGACATCGGGATTGAAAATCACCCAGTAGATGTGCCAGACGATGATCGCCAGGGTCGCGAGAATCGCTTCGTAAAAATGGATGGTCAGGCTGATATCGAATCCCAGCTTGGTCAGGAGTCCAATCGTCACATTCTCGTACCAGAGCAGGAAGCCCGTAACCGTCATGAGGATGCTTCCCCAGATAAGGGCCCAGTACTCGGCTTTTTCCATATAGCTGAACCGGGCAAACAAGGGACGCTTCCTCGAAAGACCAAGGTTGTACTTCAGTATCCCAACCATGTCCTTCAGATCCTGCACGCACGGGAAGAGATCACGAATCAATCTGCGCCCGCGCGGCGTAAAGGATACGTAGTAAAAGTGCCAGGCACCAGCGAGGCACATGATGATCCCGGCGATCCGGTGGACCAACCCGCGGTAATCGAAGGCATGGCGACTGAGATCACGTAGGGCCTCCACCCACCAGGCGTCAGGATAGCGCAGCATGAAGCCGCTGACCACCAGAACGATAAAGCTCACCGCGAGAATGGCGTGTTGGATACGCTCATTCAGGGACATGCGGAGATAAAGCCGATGCGGTGCGCCATCGGGCAACGGACGATGGGGTGTCCAGTGGGAAGTCGCCTTCATTCGGACCTTGTGGAAGAAATCGAGGAAGTTGTGCAGGAACATGCCACCAATGATAAGCACGATTCCCCATGTATAAATGACCGCAACCCAGTAGACGATGGGCTCCTCTGAACTTGTATCGATACTGACATGCACTTTGCCGGTGGCAAAACGCTCGTTGGCGCCCTCGTGGCAACTGCCACAGGTTTTTGCGAGCTTGTCCGGGTGGACCAGGGATTCCGGGTCATCACTCTGGCGCACATCATGATAACCGTGGCAGCTCCCGCAATTGACCACCTCGACGGCACCGCCCCGGGCCGCCAGACCATGAAAGCTCTCTTTGAAGGTTTTTAATTTATTGGAATCCAGCCCGTAGCGCTCAGTCAGTTTGTATGAACCATGACATTCCCCGCAGACCTGCTCAGCCATGTTGGCTTGAGCAACCGGTGAATCCGGATCGGAATGCGCAAGAATATTGTGCTCCCCATGACAATCCGTACAGACGGGAGCGTCCCGGTTTCCCCGCGATGAGGACTTCGCATGAATCGAGTGCAAGTAGTCTTCAGCAGCTGACTTGTGACACTGGGAACATTGGGAAACAACCTGCCCCCGGCTGACATGGGAATATTGATCAGCTCCGCGGGCAACCTCATGGCTGCCATGGCAGTCGACACAGCTTGGAGCGTTGGGGTTACATTCAAAGAGTGCCTTGCCGTGGACGCTGTCCTTGAACGATGTCATGAATGGGGAGCCGTAAATCGTCTGACCCGCCACTTCCGGATCGTCCACATGACAACTCATGCACAACTTGGCGACGCGCACTTTGTGGGGGATTACTTTGCATTCATTTTCACCCAGCAATTGGTAGGATTCGTGACATCCAAGGCAGGTCGGACTGCTGAAAATCCCATCCTCAAGTGCCCGTGCATGAGCGGAATGAAGATACCCGATCGACTCCAATTCGTGGCAGGTCCCGCATCGGCTCGTCTGCCTTGCCAATGAAAAGGGATACTTCTCGTCACCTTTGGACCAAATGGTATGGGCCCCATGGCAATCCACACAGTTGTTTCCCGGATTCTCAATTGCCTCCACTCCGAGACTCATGAAGTCCGGATGGAAGCCATGGCCCGTCACCACTTCCTCATGACAATCCAGACACGCGACCACGACGACCGGCATCGGGTCCGCATGTGGTAAATCATCCTCATCGAGCCCGGCATGACAATCGCTGCAATCAAATCCCTCGTGGGGAGTGCCACTGAACTCCCCAACCGGATCATCATGGCAATCCAAGCAGGCCTCACCATGGGTGAACACGGGCATGCTTGTCACCAGACAGGTTAGCAAGATACGACTATGGATAAATTCGGATTTCATTTCAGCATTACCGGGCGAAGAGTAATGCTTATATAACTCCGTTCTGAAATTAGTTCAACTAATTTATTAAGCCAGGATTAAGCCCCGCTCTTCCTAAAACGGGAACCCGACCGAAAGGTGCACGGAACCGTCAGGATCGTATCTTCGCGGGTCCAGATTGTGTCCATATTCCAAGCGCACTGGACCGACTGCAGTCCGCCAGCGAAGACCGATTCCCGCGGATTGAAGAAATTCTTCATCTGGAAATCCCCCGACAGTCTCCTCCAGTCCAATTCCATCCCAGAAGACAACCACCGAGAAATTGCGGAAAATGCGTTGTTCAAGCTCGATGTTGGCCAATGCAAAGGCCTCCGAACCGATGGAATCCCCTTGGGCGGTGACAGACGTCGCCTCTCCACGCTTATACCCACGGACTGAATTTTCTCCGCCCGGGAAAAACCGTTCCGTAAAGGGAAGGCTCGTTGAAGACGGGGACTCACTGAAGATGATGCCGTACCGCATGCCCACGTGAAGATACAGTGAGCTGCCCAGGTACTTGTGGTAGCTCGAGCTGAACTCCATCTTCTGGAAATTCGTGTCCCCGCCAAGATAATCAGAAGCGATCTTGATGGAGGAGCTTAAATCAAACCCTTCCGTCGGATAAAGAACGCTGTCACGACGATCCAATATCGCCCTGAGGGAAAGGCTGGCTACCCTTGCCTGGTCCAATGACTCGAATTCATCTTCGGATCCGCGCGTTGTATCTTGTTTTTCAATACCGTACTCAAGGGAAATCTCTGCACCCGGAAACTGCAATTTCTTGGATATTCCGAAGACCAGACTTGAGCCTGTACGATCAAAACTGATCTCCTCGCGAAACTCGTACTCGGCCCGCGCATAGGCAGTCACTCGCGAACTGAAGAAGCTCGGAACAACATAAGTGCCATTGAAGTTGGTGGATTTAAAACTCTGCTTCAGGTGGATTTCATAACGATGGGCTCGCCCCCACAGATTCAGGTGATCCCACCGGACTCCAATCCTTCCAAGTTCGTAACTGCCATAGCCTAATTGCATCCGCAGGGTTTTCCGGGGTGATGGATGGAACGTGTACACCGCTTGTCTCTGCCCGCTTTCCAGTTCCCTGTGCTCAACCGAGACATCCTTGAAAACGCCCAGCGAAAGCAACCGGCGCCGGCCTTCCTCGACTTCGAGCAGATCATAATCCTGTCCAGGCTTGAGGCGAGTCTGCCGTTTCAAGACGGAATGATGAAGAAGCCCTTCCGGTTCGAAAACGAGCCGCTCCAGTTTGACCTGAGGTCCGGGATCCAAAACAAATTCAAGGTCCACTTTGATCCGGCCAGAATCGTCAACTTCTCCGCTTTGCTTCTCCAAGCGGATAGTCGCATCGGGATAGCCGCGATGGAAAAACTCATTCAGGAACACCTGCCGCTCTTCACGAATCAAAAGCGTGTTCAAGACCGCACCTGTCCTTTCCGCTGGCCTTGGTGACGGCATTGACTCGTCATGCCCCTTCACGACGAGAGTGATTTTTCCCACTTGATGTACCGGTCCTTCATCGACTTCAATGACCACGGAAACCGCTCCGCTCAGCTCGTTTACCTGTACTTCCTTATTCACCACCCGGGCCAAGGCGAAGCCCTTACTGCGCAGGGCAGAGAGCAGCCTCCCCAACCGCGAATCAAGATTGCCCATTGTGAAGGCCCGGTCCTTGCGGCGGGTGAAGAGGACCCCTTTGGGAATGAAAAAACTCTGAAGGGTATCCGCATCAATGGCCTGTACGCCCGTTACGCGAACCGACTCATAATAATTGAGGCGACCCGGGCGGCATTTGAAACGAACAAAGGTCGGCCGAACCTGCAAATCAAGCTGCTCGACCTTGGAAGTGAATGGAAGTTCCCAAACCAATTCGACTTCACTATCATCCGCGAGCCCCACTGTCCCGGTCACCTGCGGGTCAGCAAAGCCTTCTTTTCTCAACAACTGGATGAGGATGTAAGCGAGGTCCTCGATTTCCACCAAATCAAGCTCCTTCCTCTCAGATTCCTCCAACCCGCTGAGAAATGCGAGGCGCTTGTCGACTTCCAGGTTTTTCAGAAAGCCCAAGCCCGTCACCTCAACATTGGACTGGGCAAGGGCGGCTACCGGAAGGGAAAGAAGCACACCCGTCAAAACCCACTTGATCCAGCGGATACGCTTCATTTTGAAAACACCTCCCACTCAAGGTCAAGATTCTGGGCATCGTACTTGTCGTATTGCCCATGTAGCCGGAACCGGTCGCTCAAGTCATAAAATACATCAATCGTGTTGAGTCCGGATTCGGAAATATCCCTCCCGACCTCAACTGAGATCCGGTCGAGCAAGCCCTCCCTGCCTCCTCCAGGAGCAAACATTCCCCGCCCGAGGTACATTCCGAATGAGCCCACTCCCGACCGGTCGAGACTTCCCGTGGCCAGCAGCTGGAATATCTGCGCATTCGACAGGGCCGGAGTTGAGGCAAAGGAAACCTGCGGGTCCTCCACATTTCCTCCAATCCGCATCGAAATGACATAAGACGCGGTCTGGCCGATCGTGTTCACATTGAGCTGGATTGTGTCCTGCTGTTCACGGGTGATGTAAAACTCACCATGCGAGACCGTAAGATTGGTTCCCGGAAAGGCAATCCTGCCCTCCGTCGTTCTGACTTCGCCCACCCAGACCGGATTCTCGAGAGTGCCGCTCAAATCAGCCCTCACCGAGAGGAGCGCATTCATGAACTGGCTCTTGAAACGCACTGCATTCTCCCCGGAAAGAGACACATCAAGGTTCCACCCGGCAAAGGGATTTGTCGTTATGCTGAAAAATGGCGGTTTTGGCAGGCCCTTTCCCGAAGTTCGTGCACCCAATGGATCGATATCCATCAGAAGCACTCCATCCCGCAAATGCATGTCCCCGGAAAGAATCGCCGGGGTCTTGGCGTCATGCTGCTCCAATTTCAAATCCAGATCGGATAACAGAAGGAGATCAGTCGTTCGAAGAAGAGGGACTCGCTTTCCCGTCAACCGGATCGAGTAAAGCGGATCTACAAAATCATTAAAATCAATATGGCCGGCCAGATTGACAAGGCTGTCTCCCAGCATGGCCGAAGCCTGATTGATGTGGAGTATCGTATTATCAATCCTGAGGCCCAACTGAATCTGCTCGACGGGCTGCGAGTACAAGGTTGGGCGCAGGCCAAATCCGGTTAATTCAAGATTACCGGAAAACGCCAGACCTTGTCCTAATTCAATGGATCCACCCAAGACACCCTTTGGGCGCAAATAGGCTGGCAAGTAACTTGGAAATTCAGCAGCCCGGAAGTCCTTGAGTGAGGCAACAAGGACTGCCCTCTCCAGCAGCATGCGCCAATCAAACCGGCCCGCCTCCAATTGCTCCTGCACATACTCAGTGGGCACAGACCCTCCAATGTCGACACGCCCATTATTTATCGTTGCCTGCAAGGTCTGGATTTCAAGTAGTTGGGGATTCAAAGTCAGGGCAAGCTCGACGTTCTCAAAAACCAAACCATCAAGTTTGTCACTCACCATTCCGAGGACGTCCAGTCTCTGGAGGGTCATTTCAAGGGCGGCATCAGGAGACTCGATTGTCCCGCCGAGCCCGAGGTCGAGTCGTGAGCCTTGGAATAAATCCAGAAAAGGGATCTGCGGAAAGTCATCCAAGAGGTCCCCGGAGATCTCGGCCGTCAAGTTTCCGGCAAGAGCACCATCACGGATCAGGCTGTAGGAGCCGGAACCGCCATTCCCTGCGGGATGAATCAACAGGGGAATCCTCCCGCGGCCCGAACAAAACCGTGTACCGCCGACCAACCCCTCAAGCAGTGACAACTCGAGCCCTGACGCGTCGATGTGCCCGACACCATGCAGGCTCAGATCGTCCACAAGGGCATCTGTCCCGCGAAGAGAAAGATCGAAGGATGCCTGGAGGTGAGGAGAAACCGTTTCCACAGAGAATTCAAATCCGTCGATAATGAGTGGCGGGAATTCCTTGAGCGTCCATGCCTCAAAAACATTCAGGTCAAGATGGTCCCCCGAAATTGATCCTGTCATTGTATCCAGATTATAATGACCAGCCAGCCGCCCTTTGGGACTCTTCAACTCAACCGGCCCGATTGAATCCAAAACGGTCTGCTCTCCCATCCTGAAATACGCGGAAACTGGCGATTGAAGAATGTAGGCGGGAAAATCCGAATGCCCAAGGGTTGCCTTGTCGAGAAACACGGCAATGCGGTCTCCCTCCTCCGGCTTTTCCACGCGAAGACCGAGTTCCAACTGTCCGCCTTTGCCACTCTCCAATTGCCCTTCCAGCGAAACGGATTCAAGCCCTGTTCCTTGCCATGTGAAGTGGGTCGTCAACGCGGGCATACCCTCAACCGTCAAGGCGAGCGAATCCAGCCAGCCGGAATGTCTCGGCGAGGGTAATGGTCCGGAAAATTCAAACCCGCCTGAGACAGGTTCATTGACCAAGACAGGCAAGCTGAGTCTCTCCAGCCAGGCCGGGGACAGCGCGAAGGACGCTCTTCCGTCCAGTTCCCGCTTGTCAATATTGCCGTTTCCCTCAATTGAGAGCGTGCTGTCTTCATCAAGGCGTAGTCGTGAATTGGATACATACAGGACAGGATAGTCCAATGAGCCCGTGCATAATAGTTCAGCAATCGGAATATCCTGAAAGACGAGTTTCTTACCGTTGAGTGAGAAACGTAAATCCGTTTCCTCCAATCCGGGGGGAAGGACAGTCACCCGGGCCTTGATGATTCCTGAAGACGGGATCCACCCCTGCATGCCAAGGTCGGCCACAAGCTCCAATTCGGCAGAGCCCGCAAAGGTTTTCGAGGCATAGTTGAAGTTGACCGGATTGGAAAGGTCTCCCACGAGCCAGCTTGAGCGGATCTGGAATTCCTGGAGGGAGAAACTTTCCGGCCCGCCTGCCAGTTTGAGGATCAGGCGGCTTTCCTTTTCGGTTGGTCCGATGAGTTCCCCAAGGCCCGCCCTCGCATTGACCAGGAATTCCGGAGACCCTCCTCCACTTTTCAAAAAGGCCCGCAGGAGGAATTCATCTCCATCCAATGCATTCCTCGCGGCCATGTATGTGCGACCTTCAGCCAGGAATAACCGAAGCGTCATGGCGGGTAGCAGATCAACAGGGGAACTTGTCGCCGCGAATGCATCATCCTTCAAACGCAGCTCCCGAAGGGTCGTCTCAATTCCGCTGGCTTCAATGCGGAGATTAGCCGATTCCATTTCGATAGCCGGTACATACGGAAGAAGTTTCTTCAATACGCGCTCCGTTTCCATTATCTGATCAAGTAATGAAACGGAAGAGCCCTTTCCGGCATCTGACTGACCGATCAGCAGTTTCAAGTTGCCGGCAGTCATCAAAGCAGGACGTCCACTGACAAAAAGCCCCTTCAACCACGGAAACGGCTGGGGCACCTTGAGAAGGTCCAGCTCCGCCTCGATTGCCCCACCCTTGTATCGCAGATCGGCAAGCGTGATTGTGGAATATCCGTCCGCCTGCGCAGTCTTCCATTCAATTCCATGGCGCTTTGCGAAAGAAGCTCCCGCCACGGGAAGCCAGAGAGGACTGAGCAATAGAAAAGCTCCGACCAGGATCAGTACCCCAAATACAACTAGACTGACCAGACGGATTCTCATTCAAAGAGCTGGATTGTACCCGTGTCCGACAGTCTCCCGCAAGGAATATGCCGGTACCCCTATGGATTTACCCGGCTAACGATGGTGCCACTCTTGAATGACCGTAAATTTTCGACCGTGATGTCCATCAGGCGCTGCCGGGCGGAACGCGTCGCCCAAGCAATATGGGGCGTAATTAGGCAATTTCTGGCCGTGAAGAGCGGGCTCGGGTAGCGCGGTGGTTCCTCCTTGAGAACATCCACGGCGGCCCCGCCCAATTTGCCCGAATTCAAGGCCTCGGCAACCGCCGCCTCGTCAATCAAGGGGCCACGGCCCGTATTGATCAGGATCGCACTCGCCTTCATTATGGAAAGGCTCTCCCGGTTGATCATCTTCTCGGTTTGCGCCGTGAGCGGGCAATGCAAACTGATGTAATCACTTTCCGCATACAGCCTTTTCATATCCACCCAGCGAACACCCTCCGGTGCCGGACGGTCCGGATTCCGGGTGAAGGCAATGACCTCCATCCCGAATGCATGCGCGATTGTTGCCACCCGCTTGCCGATGTCCCCCAGACCGACAATGCCGAGAACGCGCCCTGCCAATTCGGTTTGTGGATGGTCACAGTACGAGAAATCCTTGCTGGCGGCCCATTTGCCTTTCATCACGCCAGCACTATGGTCGGCCACCCGGTTCGCAAAATGGAGAATGTAGGCAAAGACCATCTGGGCCACCGAGGGTGAACTGTACCCCGCCGCGTTGCAGACCGGTATCCCGCGCGCTGAAGCAGCCTCAAGATCGACCACATTGCATCCGGTTGCCAGGACACCAATGTACTTCAAATCCGGCAATGCCTCGATCACTTCCCTCGGTAGAAGCGTTTTATTGGTCAACAGCACATCCGCCCCACGCGCCCGATCCATGACTTCTTCCGCTGCGCTACGATCATAAACCGTGACCTCGCCAAGCGCCTCCAGCCCGCCCCAGTCCAAATCTCCCGGGTTCAGGGTCACTCCATCCAGTACGACAACCTTCATATTCTTATACTACAAAGGGAAGCGGCCACGCCAACAAAGGCAAAGGGAAAGTCCACCAAATTGATAAGTTTAGCTTAACTATAACTTGCATATAGTTAAATAATTTAATATGAACGAGCACGGAAATCCGCATAGGGACAGTCCTTAAATTTTGGAGTCCTAAAAAACCACATCGAGAACAGACCGCAAATCCTCACTGAAATGTTCAAACCGAAGAATATCCCTGCCGTACTCCTCCTCGCCTTAATTCCCTTCATCGCAAGCGGACAAGAGGAATTGAGTAACGAAAGCTGCCTTGATTGCCATGATGATCCCGGCTGGACCGAGATGATCGACGGGAAGGAAGTATCACTCCATGTGGATACGGGGATACTCGCCAATTCTGTCCATGGCGACTGGGACTGCATCGACTGCCACAGTGACATCGAGGAAGTCCCGCACGCAGAAAAGCTCAAACCGGCAAACTGCGCAGATTGCCATGATGATATTCAGGAGGAATTCCAGCAAAGCATCCATGGAGCACTGGGGGCGATGGGGAACCTGGATACCGCAACCTGCAGCGACTGTCACGGTGGGCACGGCATTGTTCCGGTGAGCGATCTCGCCTCACCCGTCTTCAAGCTCAACCTGGCCAGAACCTGCGCCAAATGTCATGACAACCCCGGATTGACGGCTGAATACCGCATGCGCTTTCCCGAGACCAGCAGCCACTACCAGGAGAGTATCCACGGCAAGGCGCTCATGAAATATGGTCTGGTTGTGGCCCCTTCCTGTAATGACTGTCACGGCGTGCATGACATAAAACCAGCCAACAATGAGCAATCGATGGTGCACCACACCAATATCGACGCAACCTGTGGTAAATGCCATGTCGGCATTGCTGAAGAATATGCCCAGAGTGTCCACGGCCAGCACCTCGACGATAGAGGCAAGATGGTTGCCGTCTGCAACGACTGTCACACCGCCCACGACATTGAAATCCCTTCTTCCGCACACTTCAAGGCGAGCAGCGATGAGAAATGCGGTGCCTGCCATGCTGACCGACTGGAAAACTACCATGAAACTTACCACGGGAAGGCTCTTGTCCTCGGAGAAAGCAATGGGGCTCCAGAAGTGGCTGCCTGCTATGATTGCCACGGCCACCACGATATCAGGCCCGCGGAAGATCCAAAGTCGTGGCTCTCCGAAGCCAACATTGTCGGAACCTGTGCGAATTGTCACGAGGGCGCCAACGCCAAGTTCGCCGAGTACATTCCCCATGCCGACCACCGGGACAAGGAAAATTACCCGATGCTGTATTACGCCTTCATTTTCATGACGACCCTGCTCATCAGCGTCTTCATTCTTTTTGGCATCCATACCTTCTTCTGGCTCTTCCGTTCCCTTTACCTCTACCTCAACGACTCCAAAACATTTCATGAAACGAAGATTCATGTCCAGAAGGGCGATGAATGGTTTACCCGTTTTGTTCCTTTTGAGCGCTTCCTGCACTTCCTGGTCGTCACCAGCTTCCTCCTTCTGGTGCTCACGGGAATGCCATTGAAGTTCTACTACACCGACTGGGCGCAATTCCTCTTTAACCTGATGGGCGGTGTGGATGTCGCCCGCTCGCTCCACCACTTCGGGGCCATCATCACCTTCCTCTACTTCGGACTGCACCTCTTTGACCGGTTTGTTGCGATGATCAAGGGAAGGAATTCCGTGAAAGATCCGGAGACCGGCAAGTTCAGCTTCAATCGCCTCATCACCATCGCCTTCGGCCCGGACTCCATGCTGCCCAGCGTCCAGGACTGGCGGGACTTTATCGCCCACCAGAAGTGGTTCTTCGGCAAAGGCGAGAAGCCGCAGTTCGACCGGTGGACCTACTGGGAGAAATTCGATTACCTCGCTGTCTTCTGGGGTGTGGCTATCATCGGGGTTTCAGGGTTGGTCATGTGGTTCCCACTCTTCTTCTCTGAATTCCTTCCCGGTTGGGCAATCAACATTGCCCTCATTGTCCACTCGGATGAAGCCCTCCTCGCCGCTGGATTCATCTTCACATTCCATTTTTTCAATACTCACTTCCGGCTCGAGAAGCTCCCCATGGATACAGTCATCTTCTCTGGCCGTATTTCCAAGGCGGAGATGCTTCATGAGCGCAGACGCTGGTACAATCGCCTGATCGCGGAAGGCCGCCTCGACGAGCACCGCGTCCGGGATGAATGGGATCGCTGGAAGAAGATCGCCAAATCCTTTGGATACGGCTTCTTCGGACTCGGGCTAATCCTCCTCGGGATGATTGTCTATGCCATGCTTGTCCGACTCTTCCACTGATAGAGCCGGCACGTATTCTTAAAAGATCTTCTCGAGGGTCGCCGTTCGTCCTTCAATTAGATAGGCTTGCTCGAAAGTCGCTGGTGAAATCAGGACAGTATCGTCACCACGCTCATGCGGAGGCCCCGCCTTCACGTGTTCAGAGCGAAGCCCGCCCATAAACCATCGGCTATCCTCGATGTAGACCATGTCTCCCTCTTTCGCCTTGAGCCGGTCCATCACGGTCGGGGAAAGCGAGATCAATCCCTCAGGAATAACCCGGTCCGCCACCACAGGCAGCCGGCGGACTTTTTCACCGACTTCATGATTGGGCGTACCGCCTTTGTAGAGTGCCATTCCCTCATCCAGCGTATCCACTGTGAGGCCCACGATGTCCTCACTCCGACGAGGTTGCGTGAAAAAGGAGATCACCACGCCGAGTGAGCCAGTGACCACCATGCCAAAAAGGGCACGCATGTAGATGTAGACATCGTTGTCCGGACCGGAAACAAAACGGGAAAGCGGGTCAATCCACTCCGGGAACCAGTTGGTGACAAGCGTTAACACACTTCCAACAAGCATCGAAATGCACGCGGCCGGGGCAGTGAAGCGCCGCCAGAATGCCCCGAGGAAAATCGTCGTCACAATCGAGGGGATGATGACCATCACACCCTTGTAGTGGATCTGCATCAGGCTTCCCCTCTGCTGGGCAAACCAGATCACAAGAAGGACCCCGACCATCGTCGCAATGACCGAAGCCCAGCGGGCAGCCTTGAGGTAATGCTTGTCATCTGCATCCGGCTTGATGAGCGGCTTGTAGATATCATAAATTCCAATGGCCGCACAGGCGTTGATCAGGGTATCGATGGTCGACATGAGAGCGGCGGTGAGTGCCGCCACGACAAACCCGAAGAGCCATGAATTCTGCTGCAGGGTCTCCCATGTCACGATGATGAAGGTGTGGAAAGTGTTCTCAATATGGATCTCGTTGATCCCCTCAAGCGCCCCACCCTCGACGGCCTGCTTCACGATCAGCGACTTGGCGATCCAGCCAACCGCACCCACAATAATGGCGGAAACCGGCAGCGTGATGACCACATTGAACAATGCCGCCTTGCGGCCTTCATTCACGCTCTTGATGGCAAGATAGCGCATGATGAAGCCCTGGTTCATGAAGGTGAAGGCAATGCTTCCCGCAAGCGCTTCCCCCCAGAATAGTCCGGAAGTGTTGAATTTCGGATTATCCGTTAAATGCACAAAGGGGAGCCGGTGAGTCTCCGGAAGGAAGCTCCACCATTCCCCAAATCCGCCCAGTGCGGCAATCCCCGCCGCAATGGCAATTCCCCCGGCAAGGTACAGCATGATGCCTTGGAAGAGATCCGTGAAAATCACCGCGGTCTGCCCGCCAAAGGTCACATAGGCCCCCAGGAAAAAGGCCACCACCGGCACCGTGTACAGAATCGGCAACCCGAACATCCCTTCAAGGGCCACCCCGATCGTGAACAGGTTGTAGCCGATGTAGAAAAACATGTACGACATGATGATGCACACCGCAATGTAGCGCGCCGTCCGGTTGAAACGCCGCTCAAAATACTCCGGTATGGAGCGCACCCGCGCAAAATAGATAATCGGTAACCAGCCGAACATGAAGAATGGCACAATGAACCAGTCATTGGTGTAGGTCATCGCACTGCTCATTCCAGTCCGGAAACCCTGCTCCGAATACTTCAAATAGCTGTAGCTGCCAATCCCGGTTGCCACCATGCTCGCCGCCGCCAGCCACCAGGCAAAACGCTGGCCACTGAAAAAGAAGTCGTTGATGTCACGGCTGAAACGAGAAAAATATGTTCCGAAGGCCGTGATCAATATGAAATACCCGACAATGATCACGCCAATGATCACCGCGGCCGATACTGGAAGGTCGATGCCGAATCCCTGTTCCATTTATTGGCCCCCCAGGTAAGGAATGTTCAAGGATGCCACGATCCACAGGGCGTGCGCCGTGGCAAAAAAGATAAACCCGACAAACAGCACCCCCAGCCAGAATGAGTCGCGACCGCGACCAACTTGGCAGGCTCCCGACTTCAGGATCACATAAATCCCAACAAGGAAAAATATCAGCCCGAAGCCGTACTGGTACAAGTAGCTTGTCCAAGGACTGGACTCGCCAAGTTCTGCGATGATCCACCGCGGATAGGTGTATATCGCCCCCAGTAATACCGCTATCAGCACCGAGCCGGTCGCAAGCGATTTGATGGAAGGAATGTTTTTCATACAAAAGCCTCTGTTCGTGGTGAGTCGCGCCCCACTGTGCTATTCCCCTTTTCCCTGTCAAGAAACCAGCCCCCTACTCTTTTTGTATTTTTTCGAAAATCTGACTTGCCAAAGGAATAAGCCTGCTAACATTTAGCTCTCTTATCTTTAGCACGCTAAACGTATTGACCGAATAATGAATGGATTTTTCTTAAAGAACCTGCCCGACCGGGGCTGCCTTGAGGAGATGGCGGAGCGCTACCCGGAGATGAACCCGGATGCCGCGGAAGTTTACCTGCATTTTCTCCGTTTGGGAGCCGATGTGGGGAACCGGATATCGGATTACCTTGCCGGGCACAAGCTGTCGACAGGCCGGATGTCAGTGATGATGATGCTGAACAGCTGTCCGAATGAGAGCAAGACCCCGGGGGAGCTGGCAGAGCGCTGCGGAGTGACCGCGGCGACAATCAGCCGACTGGTGGACGGACTGATCAAGGACGGACACGTGCAACGCGTGCCGGATCCTGAAAACCGGCGGGTCAGCCCAATCCGGATGACCGATGCGGGGCGGAAACACCTGGAACAACTACTGCCGGGATATTTCAAGGACGTGGCCAGGATGTTCGGCCCGCTCTCGGCAAACGAACGCAACAATTTCCTGAAGCTACTGAACAAGCTTCAAAGCAACTTGAACGAAGAAAGCGAATTATCATGAAAAAGAAAATAGCACTGGCAGCCCTTGTGGTTGTGCTGACATTTGGCGGACTGGCCGGAATCAAAGCCCTGCAGATCATGACGATGATCGAGGCGGGTGGGAACATGGGACCCTTCCCCGAAACGGTGGAGGTGCGTCCGGTAGAGGTCGAGGCATGGGAGCAGAGCCTGAGTTCGATTGGGACCGTTGCTCCGGTGAACGGGACAATCGTCCGCTCGGAAGCGGAAGGTGTGATCCGGGAAATCCTCTTTCGCCCGGGCAGTCGCGTGGAAGCTGGAGCGATCCTGGTCCAACTGGACACCGAAGTGGAGCAGGCTCAACTGGAAGTGGCCATGGCCGCCTTACAACTGACGAAGACAAATGTCGGGCGAATCCGGGAATTGCACGAGCGCCAGAGCGTATCAGACGCTGAGCTGGACCGGGCCGAAGCGGAATTTGCCGGAGCCAAGGCCACCGTGGCAAACCTGCAGGCAACGGTTAACAAGCGGACCATCCGGGCACCGTTTGCCGGACGCTTGGGCGTTCGCGAAATCAGCCCGGGAGCCTACATTAACAAGGGACAAAACATCGTCACTCTGCAGTCGTATGACCAAGTCTATGTGGACATGGAATTCCCCCAGAATAAAATCAGTTTTCTCACCGAAGGCATGGAGGTCCGTGTGACGACAGACGCCTATGAAGGGAGTGTTTTCACGGGCGCGTTGACGGCCCTCAACCCGGAGGTCAATCCTGCCACCCGCTCAATTTCGGTCCAGGCAACTTTCGACAACCCGGACGGCAAACTGCTGCCCGGAATGTTTGTCAATGTCTCCGTGGTACAACCGGAGAAGCGCCGGGTGATCGTGGTTCCACGCAGTGCCATCCTTCACGCAAATTACGGCGATACACTTTTCGTCGTCACACCGGCCGAGCAGGAGGGCATGGAATCCGTGCACCAGCAAATTGTCCGCCTCGGTGAATCAAAAGGGGATTTCGTGGAAGTAACCGAAGGTCTGGAGGGCGATGAGGAAGTGGTCTCCGCCGGTGCCTTCAAACTGCGGGAAGGATCCCTTATCGTCCGTAGTGGCGTAGGCACAATTGAGCCTGAGAAAGCGCCCAATCCGACCGAAGGTTGATCTTCGCGAGTAAAGGAACACACACATGAAATTCACCGATCTCTTTATTCGGCGGCCTGTCCTCGCGATAGTCGTCAATCTGGTCATTATCATTGCCGGACTTCAAGCCGTTAACAGCCTGAATGTGCGGCAATATCCGAAAAGCGAAAACGCCTCTGTCACGGTTTCAACAGTCTATGTTGGAGCTGATGCGGACTTGGTGCGCGGGTTCATTACCGTGCCACTCGAGCGCGCTATCGCGGCGGCTGACGGAATAGATTACATTCAATCACAGAGCAGCCAGAGCGTCTCCACAATCACTGCCCGGCTTCGTATGAATTACGATGCCACCAAGGCGCTTGCCGAGATTAGCTCGAAGGTTGATCAAGTCCGCAACGACCTGCCCCCGGAGGCGGAGGTTCCGACCATCAACATCGTTTCGGCTGATTCGGAATTTGCCTCAGCTTACTTGAGCTTCACTTCGGACGAGCTCCAGCCAAACGAGATTACCGATTATCTGGTTCGCGTGGTCCAACCCCGGCTGACTGCAGTCCCCGGTGTGCAGCGTGCGGATATTCTCGGTGGGCGTACCTTCGCCATGCGGGTCTGGCTCCAACCGGACAAGATGGCCTCCCTGAACATCAGCCCATCACAGGTCAGGTCGGCACTCTCGCGTAACAATTACCTCGCCGCGCCCGGTTCGACCAAGGGGGCGATGATCCAGATCAATCTCTCGACAAATACCGACCTGACTTCGGTCAAGGAATTTGAAAATCTTGTCATCCGTGAAACCGACGGAACCCTGATCCGCTTAAAGGACATTGCCCGGGTGGTCCTGGGAGCTGAGGACTATGGATCGGAGGTGCGCTTTACCGGAGAAACCGCCGTGTTCATGGGGGTCTGGGTTCTTCCGAACGCTAACTCCATTGATGTGATCAATCTGGTCCGGGACAATATCAATGATCTCCAGGAGGACCTTCCCGGTGGTCTCACGGCACAGGTTGCCTACGACTCAACCGAATACATCAACGATGCCATCAACGAGGTGATCAAAACCCTCATGGAGACCCTGGCCATTGTTGTGATTGTCATTTTCCTCTTTCTTGGATCCCTCCGCTCAGTGCTTGTGCCAGTGGTGGCTATTCCGGTTTCCCTGATTGGTGCCGTTTTCCTGATGCAGATGTTCGGTTTCACGGTCAACTTGCTCACGCTCTTGGCGGTCGTCCTTTCCGTGGGACTGGTTGTCGATGATGCGATTGTCATGGTGGAGAATGTGGAGCGACACCTCAGGGAAGGACAAAGCCCGATTGATGCAGCCATTCTCGGTGCCCGGGAACTGATAGGCCCGGTCATCGCGATGACCATCACGCTTGCCGCCGTCTACGCACCCATTGGATTGCAAGGCGGCTTGACGGGTTCCCTCTTTCGGGAATTCGCCTTTACCCTTGCCGGTGCGGTTACAATTTCCGGGGTTGTCGCGCTGACATTGTCCCCACTCATGTCATCGCGCCTGCTCGACAAGGATGTCGAGGAGCATGGCTTACCGTTGCGCATCAATCGGGGCTTTGACAAGTTGCGTCGGCGCTACGGCAAGATGCTTGACTGGACACTCGAGGCACGACCGGCAGTTTATATCATCTGGGTCGGGCTCACCGTGCTGGCCTTTGTCATGTATCAGCAATCCGCCAAGGAGTTGGCCCCGACAGAAGACCAAGGGGTCATCTTCGGCATTGTTGATTCGCCATCCAATACGACGCTCGAAACCTCGTCCGCCGCCACACGTGCTGCCTACGAGGTCTTTGCCTCCGTACCCGAAATGGAATACACCTTCCAGATCACCTTCCCTGCCGGGGGATTTGGCGGCATGATTGTCGAGCCATGGGGCGTGCGTGAACGGACTATCTTTGAAATCATGCCGGAGGTGCAAATGGGCCTCGCCCAGTTGCCGGCCATCCGTCAATTCCCGGTTCTTCCCCCTGCCCTTCCGGGAGGTGGAACGTTCCCCGTTGAGTTTGTCATCGCCTCGACTGCTGAGCCCGAGGAAATACTGGGATTTGTCCAGCAACTACAGGGCAAGGCCGCCCAAAGCGGGATGTTCGCCTTTCCTCCAATCATCGATACGAAGATCGACCTGCCGCAAAGCAAGATTGTCTTCGACCGCGACAAGGTGGCGGCTCTTGGGCTGGACCTTGCCACCGTCGGCCAGGATATCTCCGCCATGGTCGGGGGCAATTACGTCAATCGCTTCAACATTGATGGACGTAGTTACAAAGTCATTCCACAGGTTGAGCGCGTGGATCGTCTCAATCCGGAGCAGTTGCTCGATCTCTATGTCACTGGACCGGATGGCAACTTGATCCCGCTACGCTCGATCGCCGGAATCCAGAACAGCAATGAACCACGCTCTCTCAACCGCTTCCAGCAACTGAATGCGGTCAAGTTGAGTGGTGTTTCGCTCCGGCCACTTGATGAGGCCCTTGCCTTTCTGGAGACCGAGGCGGCGAATATCCTGCCCAAGGGATACGTTGTCGACTACACCGGTGAATCGCGCCAGCTCCGCAAAGAGGGAAACACCTTCCTTGTCACATTTGGTCTGGCCGCCATTCTCATCTTCCTTGTCCTTGCGGCACAGTTCAATTCATTCCGCGACCCGTTCATCATCCTCTTCGGGTCGGTACCGCTGGCCATGTTCGGAGCATTGATGTTCAGCTTCCTGAAAATGCCTAATCCAAGCATCCCCTTCTGGACGGATGGATGGACCACGACAATCAACATCTATTCACAGGTCGGCCTCGTCACGCTGGTCGGCCTTATTTCCAAGAACGGAATCCTGATTGTCGAGTTTGCCAACCAGCTTCAGCTCAAGGGACTGTCGAAGATTGAGGCGATCAAGAAAGCCTCCCGGATTCGCTTGCGGCCAGTCCTGATGACAACCATGGCCACCGTATTTGGACACTTTCCCCTGGTCCTTGTGACCGGTGCCGGCGCGGAAGCGCGAAACAGCATCGGCCTCATTATTGTCACCGGCATGTCGATTGGAACGCTGTTCACGTTATTCGTGGTGCCTTCCATCTACGTGCTCATAGCCAAGGACCGCAGCCTGGTCTCGGCGAGGGAAGCGGAATCCACCCTGCTCAGCGATGATCAAGGAGAGGTAAAGGAATCACTAGCATGAAAATTTCATTACAAATACTAAGTGCAATAAGCTTCGCAGGTATCGCATTATTGAATGCGGCCACTTCACCGGAGGTTCTGGATTATGAGACGGTGATTCAACTCGCCCGGGCGAACAATTACGCAATCCAGCAAGCGGAAGCACAACTGGAGGAGGCGGAAGGTCGCTCAATGACGGCCCGGGCCGGGCGCCTTCCCGCGGTGGATCTGGTTGCCTCCTACTCGAGGATTGATGAAAACCGCCTAGAGACATTTGGTGGCTCAGCTTTTGGCGACTCGCAGTCCTGGAGTGCCGATATCCAAGCAACCCAACCGCTCTACACGGGTGGAGCGGTCACTTCTTCCATCAGGGGAACCCGGGCTGCCCAGTCCTCGGCCGAGGCACAGTTCAACCAGACTTTGCAGGACGCGATGCTCGCTGTCCACCAGTCGTGGTATGCCGTCCTGCTCGCACGTGAGGAAGTGGTTGTCCGCGCGGCTTCCATTGAATTGTTGCAGAAGCAGCTCAAGCAGGCTGAAGACCGCTTTGAGACGGGATCTGTTTCCCGCTTTGATCTGTTGCGCGCCGAAGTGGCACTGGCAAACGGCCGCCCACCCTACATCCGTGCCCAGAACCAATACCGCCTAACCATCGTGGACCTTCTCCAGGTCCTCGGGCTTGAAGCCCCGGCAGGCACCGATCCCGAGATTGAAGGAGAGTTGGTCTATGCACCATTGGAGATGGATCTGGCCGAGGCCCTTTCCATCGCCAAGCAAAACCGTCCTGAATTCCTCTCCCTCGACAAACTGATCGAGGCATCCGAGGCAGAGGTCAAGGGTGCCAAGGCAGGCTATCTTCCCAACCTCAATCTGGTGGCTGGATACGGGGTCCAAAAATCAAACTTTTCCGATGAGCTGGATGACACTGTTGAGGGATGGACCGTCGGCGTCCAAGGATCATGGCGCATCTGGGATGCCAAGGCCACGAAGGGCTCCGTCCTTTCTGCACGCTCCCGTCTGCGCCAGTCTGAACTGGCCCGAGACGAGCTCGACCTGCAGGTCGGCACCGAGGTTCGACAGGCTCTCTCCTCCATCCAGGAAGCAAAGGAACTCGTTGAATCCAGCCGCAAGGTCGTAGAGCAAGCGGAGGAAGTTCTCAGCCTTGCTGAAGATCGCTACTCAGTCGGCTCCGCCATTCAACTGGAAGTCCTTGAAGCACAGCTTTCCCTGACCGAGGCACGCACCAACGAGGTGCAGGCCTTGCACGACTACAGCCTGGCCGCTGTCAGGTTGGAACGTGCGCTGGGGACGTTGTAGTAAATTCCTGAATACAATTTGATCCCAGCCCAGAACGGTGACTTCTTGGATTAAACAAGGGCCGCCCTCTTTCGGGGGCGGCCCTTTGAATACCTTAACAGGTTGGTCGCATTACTCGCCGTCAATCGTGAAGTCCTCAACGGAGAACGAGTTTGTTCTCAGGAGCACATTCCGATTCACGGATTTTCCGGAGGGGGTAATCATCCACAGCTCATAGACAGCGGGTCTGCCTTGGCGAGCGTACGGAATGAAGTAGTACCCATCCTCGTCGGTCTCAATTGTCAACTGGACCCTCTCATGGTGGCTTTGCAGGACCATGACAGCCCCCTTCACAGGCTTCCCGCTGCCTGACACGACAACATTCCCGGCAACACCCGGTCCGCCCTTGAAGTCGTTCAGGTTGTAGATGGAGTCCATACCCTCAACCGATCCTGCAACCGAGAAGATGTGCTCGCAGTTATTGGCCACAAGGATCTCACCGGTAACAAGGTCAAAGGCATTGCCGTCGATATCCTGGGAATAGTTGCCTGTCTTCTTCATTCCGTAATCAAGGTGGATGTTGAAATAGGCAAAGCCGCTATCCGGGACCGTGAAGCTCACGTCCATCAGGCAAACTTGTGTTCCACAAGCCGGATCCGGGAGATAGTCGTCCAGTGTGATCTGGGTCTTGTCGACATGGAATGCGTCTCCGGGAACAAAGCCCACGGAACCAGCGCATTCTTCCAGATAGACCCAGTCATATGCATGGACAGGACTTGCCCCATGCGTAATGAACGGATACGGGATACAGATCTCCAGGTTGACCTCATCCCCGGGTTCTCCCAAGTAGAAGACGTTGTAGAAGAACTGTCCGGGATTGGTCGAACTGATCTTGTAGGCCGGAATGTGCTTCACATCAGGTGTGAAGAGCAGACGGAAATCCTGCTCGAAATCATTTTCCGGATCCCGGTCAAAGATACAGAGTGATGAATCCGTCACTTCATTACCGGTCACACAGGTGATCCTCTGGACACTTGTCCCGAGGTTACCCGAGCAATCCGTGGCAAACCAGGTACGGCGAATCTCACTCGGACCATCCCCAATAACTTCATCGACATAATCGACCGTGAGTGGATCGTCGCTACAATTATCTACTGCCGTGGCCACTCCTAGGCTGGCAGGGGATGTGTCGAAGTCCGGGTCATCTTCACAGCTGTAAATAACGTCAGGCGGTGCACTGATGGCCGGCGGTGTGGTATCTACAACAGCGATAACCTGGACGCCACTGGCCGAGTTGCCGGCGCAGTCGGTCGCTGTCCAAGTCCGTGTAATGGTTTCATAATCACAATCGTCAAATACTGATTCATCACTGAATTCGATAGCCGGATCAGCATCGCAGTTGTCGGTGGCCGTTGCCGTGCCGGTGTCCACTTGGGTGGCATCTTGATCACATTCGATCTCGACGTCACCTGGAACTGCCATCACTGGGTCGGTTGTATCGACCAACGTGATAACCTGAACACAACTGCTCGTGTTGCCCGAGCAATCCGTGGCCGTCCACGTACGCATGATCGTACCGCCGCATCCGTCAATATCAGTACTGTCTTCGTACTCAACGGATGATTCGGCCCCACAATTGTCACTTGTTGTCGCAACGCCGGTGACCGCGGGATCAACTGAATCTCCACACTCGACCGTGATATCATCCGGGCAGTTAACCTCTGGATCTGTCGTATCTACAACCGTGAGTGTCTGCGTCCACATGTCCATGTTACCGGAGCAATCCGTCGCGGTCCATTTGCGGGTAATGGTTCCCGTTCCGCATTCCGTATTCAGCTCGGTACTTTCCTCGAAGCTGACAACGGGGTCTGAATCACAGTTATCCGTAGCCGTCACGACAGGAGGCTCAGGAATGTTGTCACATTCAACGGAGGTATCGGTCGGCTTGACCGAAAGGACCGGATTGGTGTTGTCCACAACAGTGAGTATCTGCACCCAGCTGTCCATGTTACCGGAACAGTCGGTTGCGGTCCATGTACGGGTGATTGTTCCCGTTCCACAGTCAGGATCAATTTCGTCGACTTGCCTGAATGTCACGGCAGGAGCAACGTCACAATTATCCCCGGCAGTAACAACAGGTGGAGTGGGTATGTCATCGCATTCAACCGTCGCGTCCGCTGGATTCACAAGAATAATAGGATCAGTCGTATCGACGACCGTCAGGGTCTGGACCCAGACGTCCTCATTGCCTGAACAATCGGTGGCCGTCCAGGTCCGGGTGATTGTGCCCGTACCGCAATCCGGATTGACCTGATTGTCTTCCTCAAAACTGACAGCAGGTGCGCTGTCGCAATTGTCGGTCGCGGTGAGGGTTTCCGGATCAGGAATGGCGTCACACTCAACTGTCGTATCTGCCGGATTGGCAGAAAGGACCGGATTTGTGTTGTCAACAACGGTGAGGACCTGCGTCAGGCTGTCCATGTTGCCGGAGCAGTCGCTTGCCGTCCACGTCCTCGTGATCGTTCCCGTTCCACAATCGGGATCAACTGCGTTGGTTTCCTGGAAACTGACCAATGGGTCAGTATCGCAATTATCGCTGGCAGTGACGACTGCAGGCTGAGGAACATTGTCACACTCAACCGTCGCGTCTGCTGGCACACCGGAAAGGACTGGATTGGTTGTGTCCACAACAGTGAGAACTTGTACCCACTCGTCAGTGTTGCCTGCACAGTCGGTTGCAGTCCATGTCCTCGTGATTGTGCCCGTTCCGCAAAGGGGATCTCGCTCGTCAACTTCCCTCAGGCCTACCTGCGGATCCGCGTCACAGTTATCGGAGGCAGTCACTTCAGGAGCTGCAGGAATATTGTCGCACTCGACGGTTGCGTCGGCCGGGTTGACCAAAATGACTGGATCCGTCAGGTCTACGATGGTAATCACCTGCTCGCAGGAGCTTGTATTGCCACAGGCATCTTCAGCTGTCCACGTACGCGTGATCGTTCCAAGGCCGCAATCATCAAGCGAGGCACTGTCCGAGAAGGTGACTGTCGGGTCAACGCCCGAATCATCGCTGGCAGTTGCCGTGCCTGTGTTTGAAGGATCGCTCGACTCATCGCACTCGATCGTGATGTCTCCCGGACAAGTCACTTCAGGAGGCGTTGTGTCGCTGACAATGACCGACTTTTCACAGACGGAGATGCATACACCTTTGGAAATCTCCAGCGTCAGGGTGAAAGCACCGCTACACGTTGATCCGGTATCCACACTGACAGTCGCTTCATCGACAGGACCACCGATCGTGGCATCACCGCTGATACTCCAGAAATAGGAATCCATTCCGGGGGGCGCGCTATACTGGATGTTGGTGGTATTGGCCAGAACAGGCCCGTCTTCCCCGGAAATGGAACATTCCGGATTCGCACGTACCTCCACGACATACTCACAAATGTTTTCCGATGGCAGACCTGCGTCGACGGTTACCATTAACGTGAAGAATCCAACATTGGGTCCGGGAGTTTCCACGGTAACGGTTTTCCCATCAGGACTTGTATCGATGATACTGGCATCCGCATATTGCGGAGCGGGTCCAGCCAGGACCGACCAACTGAAAGTCGAGGCATCTGTCACCACGGTAAAGTTATAAGGAGACCCATTGTGACAGACAATTTCCGGACCGAGGAGATCACACTCTTCAAGCGATATGACCGCACCCGCACTGAGGGAACGGTCTTGATTTCCCAGATTACCCAGGTTCCAGTCAATCACCCGCATGTGGTAGGGGGAACCGCTGAGGGCACCCGCCGAATACGGTGTGCCATCGTCCGGATCGACTCCCCAGTCGTAACGGCTGGCAATGTGCCCGCCCCACGCGAGGACAACAGTTGGACTGGTCGCCTTGAACCGGACTGTGAATAGCTGCTCTTCTTGATCAGCTGCCAGATCCGCCTCCTGAGGAACTCCATCATTATCGGAGTAGGCAAATTCCGGCCCGCTATCACTTGAGAACTCTCCACCGGTAATGGTGATGAATTTATCACAAAGGTTATCTCCAAATCCCGCAGCAGGTTGGTCCAATGCATACGAGACCGATCCCGTTCCAGGCGGGACCAGGATGACGGTTGCATCCGTGACGGTATCATTAAGCCCAGCCGGGTCTGATCCAATCAACGGCACCCCGTCCAACGGTTGAACGGAGACAGGCTCATGCCCAAAGTAAGTCATGTGGGAAGGATCATCCATGCACATGTAGTGCGTCAGGAAGTCCAACGCATGCTTGCCACCGTGCGTCACATCATATCCCAGAGTCAGGACAATCTCCGTCCCGTCAGTCGGAAGGTCCGTCATGATCAAACGGTAGGGAATGGCATATCCCTCGAGGTAGTGCGACTGGCTGGCATTCAAGTTGCCATTGACCCAGTGAACAGGATCGAGGGGAAAACTTGCCTGGCCATTCCGGCCTTGATCAAGGTTGACGGAGGGAGCCGCCATGACCTGGGCCATTGAGCTTGTCAGAAACGCACAAAGCAGGACCGGAAGTCTGGTTGAGGTGAGTGAAGACAGCGATTCACGAATCCACGTGAACCGGAAGACGGGTTCCATTGGAGTTTTCATAACAGAGCGGAGTTTTAATCGGTAGTTGAGGGGACAACTAATTAGGGTCTTTTCCTTATTTATTTGACAGCAACCCCTTATTATTGACCAAATAATACCGGATTGTCACGCTTATTCTGATTCCCCCGATCCTGCGCATTGAGCCCACGGCTTTACATGTATAAACCCTTGATAATGATTATCTTATAAAGTCATTCACCATTTCATCAGTGACTTCCAGCGAACAATCCGCTACAGAAAACGAGCCCCAAAAAGCCTCTGAATTGGAAATTCCGGCCCTCAAAAGCACCCATGAACCCTTCCACCACCATCCTCTGCCTGATCAGCCTGACGCTGCTCAGTGCCCTGCATCTGAGTGGGCGCATTATTGACGACTGGCAATACCAGCACCCACTGCCGCACAACCAGACCCTGTGGAAGGTGGATTACGGGGAAGGGGTCTATGTCATGGTTGGGGTCGGTGGCGTATTGACCACCTCGACCAATTTGTCGGATTGGGATTCGGAATTTTATCCGGAATTGGTCGGTCTGGATGGCCTGCTGTATGCGAACGGGGAATTCCTGGTGACCAGCAGGAGTGGAAAGATCCTGACCTCCCCGGACGGAGTCATCTGGACCAAACGGGATACGGGGACCGGCAAGGGCCTGCTCAGTGCGAGCTTTGGCAACGGGCGCACTGTCCTGGTGGGTGAGGATGGGACAACGGCCACTTCCCTGGACGGCCAGAACTGGACGATCAGTGATACCGGCGACGATAACTGGTACTTTGGGGTGGCCTATGGGAACGGTGTTTTTGTGGCGGCCTCTTACGACATTGACCTCGTGGATAACGGATCCATTGCCACTTCATCTGATGGGGAATCCTGGAACCTGGTAACACTGCCTTCAGCCTTTCCCACCTACACAGACTTCTATGATGTCACCTTTGCAGAAGGAAAATTTGTCGCTACTGGCTATTTCTACGATGAAACAACGGAGTTTTGGGGTGTCTTCATAGCCACTTCCCCAGATGGTGTTAACTGGACCCGCTCAACAAATGGCGTGCCCCAGACAAACGTCAGCGATTCGACCCCGGTTTACCTGAACATGGTGCGCTACGATCAGGATAACGCCGTCTGGCTGGGCGTGGGTGACCGCTCAGTGCTGATGACCTCAACAGATGCGGTTAACTGGACCCCCACCTTCCCGTTGGGTAACAGCACCACCGACTTCTATGGGATCGGCTTCAGTCCAGAGGGACGGGTCATGGTCGGAAGCCGGGCCAATGTGTATTTTTCTGAAGCCGGGACGACTATCTGGGAACAGAAATTCACGGGTAACTACGTCACGATCTCCGACATTGAATTCAACGGGGACCTTTATGTTGCGACAGGATCAACGATCATGACATCAACAGACGGCCTGCAATGGCAAACCCAGCTTGGCGGGCAACCGGGAGGCACCCTGGCCAATGTTGTTTTCGGTCAGGGACGCTGGGTCGCTGCCAGCCGCAATAACACGAGCCAGATCCCGCTCACCACCTCGATCGATGGTGCCAATTGGGCCTTCACACCCACCCTGCCCGAGGGCTTTACCGACTGCCAGGACATTGCCTTCGGTAATGGTATCTTTGTGGCGCTTCCCCAGAGTGGAACAAGTTCCGTTATCACTTCAACGGATGGCCTGACATGGACCGGGAGAAACCATCCGTGGTTTGATGGCAAAATGTCGCGAGTATATATCACTTACGACAATGGCATTTTTATCGCACACAATGTGCCCGTCTCAACCCTTCAAATCGCCACCTCGACCAATGGTATCGACTGGACCATTACAGACACAGGATTGACCGGATCCTATTTCGATGCTGCATACGGGGACGGGCGCTGGGTCATGGTTGGCGAAGATGGGATGGTCGCCACGTCCACCAACATGGCCGACTGGTCCGAGCAAGTTATCCGTTTTGGAATCGATGATCCCGTTCGATTGGAAAGCGTTGCCTTCGGCAAGGGCCACTGGGTCATCTGCGGGGGCAGCAAGTCAATCTGGAGCTCCGAGGATGGTCTCAACTGGGATCCCGCCTTCAAGACAGGTCAGGATGGGAGCACCAATGTCTTTAATTCAGTGATATTCGATGGACTCTCCTTCTGGACTGTCGGGAATTTCGGGGACATCCTGAAGACCGGCCCGGTATTTTACCCGGTCACCCTGTCCATTTATCCTTCACTCATTGCCGGCAATGTACTCCTGCAGATCGAAGGAACTCCGGGCGACAATTGGGATATACTCACCACACCAGATCTATCTGGAAATTCATGGTCCATCATGACCACAATCCGACTTGATGCCGAAACAAGCTCGCTTGAGGTTCCCGTCACTGGAAACGGCTTCTACATTCTGGCACCGGCACGGTAACAAGCAACTCGGCCGTCTCGAATTCTTCTGGTTTGCTATATTCAGGCGACCCTACTTCAAGTAGGTATATTCCGGCACTCCCTCCAGGTACCCAAGTGAAACCAGGAAGGCATCCATTTTATTCACGGTATCGATGAAGAAGCTGTTGTTCCGCTTTCCGTAATTAAAGAACCCATGCCCTGCCCCCTTGTAGGCGACCAGCTCGCAACGGTTTCCGAGGGATGTCATCTTTTCATGAAAGGCGACCACCGTTGAATACGGGACAGTCTTATCAGCCGTACCATGAAAGACAAGTGTCGGGGGCGATGGCGAATCAAGATTATGGTAAGGCGAAAAGCTTTCAGGGTTTCCGCCAAAGCGGCGTTCCAACCGGGCAATCCGTTCGGCTGGGAATTCAGGCATTTCCGGAATAGGGGCCAAGACAAGGACGGGATTAAACAAGACAAGAGCGTTTGGCTTGGAGGAGACATCGGCATCCTCATCCGGGTCATCATAAAGCGGTAGAGTCGCGCAGGCAGCCGCGAGATGTCCCCCGGCTGATCCTCCAGCCGCCATAATCCGGTCTGGATCCACACCCAATCGGGCGGCATTTTTCCGCACCCATCGAATGGCCGACTTGGCATCGGTGACACACTCTTTCGCTATTACTCCATGGCGTGATTTGACCCGGTAATCGACCATGATGGCCACCATTCCACGGGCAGCCAGATACTTGGATTGCTGCTCAAACTGTCTTGGGGTCCCGGATACCCAGCCTCCTCCGAAAAAGAAGACGATAACAGGAACCGGTTTCTCCGTGCGATGGTTTTGAGGTGTCATGATCCATGCCCGCAGGTCGATCCCGTCGACGGTCTTGTAAGTCTCCACCGTCGTGTCCGGAATTTCCGGGGGATAAGCAGGTGCCGCAGACAGGTTCACAAAAGCCGCAAGAAGAATCACAAACGCAAGCTGTGGAAAAATTCGGGTCCTGTATTTGTGGATGAATTTCATGGGATTCATAATAAAGTTATTTTTAATTAATGTTACGGGCCTTACGGATTCCTCAGGATTCCAAGGGCCGTTTGTAATACTCAATCTTTCCGTCGGCGAGGTCGGCAACCCGGTTGACCAGCTCCAGCCGCTCCTCTGCAGTCATTCCGGTGAAGGTCTTTGCCATATCGACTTTCTCCCGGACAAGGGACGCGTTTTCCGCACCGGTGATCAGGACGCTGACCGGCAGCGACCAGGCGAAGTGCAGGGCATCCCGGATGCTCAGGCGATTCGGGACAGCTGGATCGTCGGTGCGCCAGATGGCGCCACGGTTGGGCATTGTCTTGATTCCGAGGAACCGTCCGTCGGCCAATGTCTTCATTGCGAGAAGACCGATGTTCTTTTCCTGAAGCGAGGGCAGCACCTGCTCGATAAAACTGTGATAACTCGGATCAATGACATTCACCGGCATTTGGCAGGTATCGAATGGATCACTACCGGCTGTCTTTTCAAGAATATGAAGATGCGCCTCCGGATTGGTATGCCCGGTAAAGCCGATATGGCGGACCTTGCCCTCTTCCTTCGCCTTGATCAAGACCTCCAGAACGCCTTCCTGTAGACGCCCATCCACATCATCCGGATTCCGCAAGGTATGCAACTGCCAAAGGTCCAGATGATCGGTCTTCATCCGCCGCAAGGAGCCTTCAAGATGCTCCCGGGCTGTTTTCGCATCCCTCGCCTGGGTTTTTGTCATCAGATAGATATGATCCCGGTACTTGGGCGTGAGATACTTGCCATAACGGATCTCGCTTTCTCCCTGCTGGTAGGCCTCCGCCGTATCAAAAAACCGGATACCCCCCTCCATCGCTGCCTCGATTACTTCCACGGCATCCTTTTCCGAAGTCCAACCGACGTGGTAGCCGCCAATCCCCAGCATGGTCACCTGCTCACCGGTCCGGCCAAGGCGCCTCTTCGGGAGGATCGATCCAAGGGCATCGTGCTCGCTCGTCACGTTCCCCGATTTGTCACCCGGGTGGCCACTCATCACAACAGCAGGCGCAGCGGTGGCCAAAGTCGTCAAAAAACCTCTTCTGTTCATGCACAAGAATTAGGGCGTAGCTGTGGAATTGGCAAAGTGAAAAGTATTTCCCGACGACATCCGACAACGGGTCATCTCAGCATTGTCTCATTTGCCAATTGAAGGGGGTCTCCGGGACAACGGGAGTCCCAATTTGCATTTTTTAATTGAAAAATCCTGAAATATAGGGACTTTACCCTATAATTATCGCAAGCTATGAAACTGTTACTGCCTATTCTGTCCCTCCTTGTGCTTCACTGTTCCCTGTCGGGACACGAGGATATCTTCCATCTCGACCCCTATGAAGTCTCCGGTCGATCCAACCCCTTGATCGGTGAAACAAGTTCCTCCTCGGAGGGCATTATTCACCAGGTCGATCTTGAATATCGTCCTCTCCTCCGGACAGGGGAGATTCTGGAAACAATCCCGGGCTTCATCGCCACCCAACACAGCGGAACCGGAAAAGGTAATCAATTTTTCCTGCGCGGATTCAATCTCGATCACGGCACGGACTTTGCCACCTTTGTTGATGGCATGCCTGTCAATCTTCCCACGCACGGACACGGCCAGGGATACACGGACATCAATTTCGTCATCCCCGAGCTGGTTGACAGTATCGAGTACAGCAAAGGGCCCTATTACGCAGAAATCGGAGACTTTGCATCGGCTGGAGCAGGGCGTATTTCCACGGTGGATTCCCTGGAGCGAGGCATGGCAGTCATCAATGTGGGAGAGGACAACTATTTAAGAGGTGTCTTCGCGGATTCCTTTAAAGTGGGCAACGGGACCTTGATTGCGGCAGTGGAATCGCAATACTACGACGGCCCATGGGATGCGGAGGAGAACCTGAACAAGTTCAACACACTCGTTAAATTCACGGTTGGGGAAAAAGACTCACGCTTTCGGGTCAAGCTGATGGGATATAGTGCCTCATGGGATTCCGCAGACCAAATTCCCCTAAGATCTGTGCAATCGGGCCAGATCGGCCGATTCGGTTCCCTCGATGACGACCTGGGGGGCGAATCCGCACGGATCAGCCTATCCACTGACTACATACGCATTCGGGAAGACAGCACGACTCGTGCAAGTTTGTACGCCATTTATTATGACCTGAGCCTCTGGTCGAACTTCACCTACTTCCTGGAGGACCCGGTGAACGGGGATGAATTCGAGCAGGTCGACGAGCGCATGATTTATGGGGGCAGTATTGTCCATTCTATCCATCGTGGTGAGGCCCTCCACACCATTGGTTTCCAGACTCGTTACGATGATATCCAGAAGGTCGGCCTCTTCCAGACTTCTGCACGCCAGCGGCTGGCAACGATCCGGGAAGATGCAGTTGGAGAGCTTTCCATGGGCGTATTCTATGAGAATGAAATCGATTGGACCCCACGCCTCAAATCCATCATCGGCATCCGTGCAGACTACTTCGATTTTGATGTCGACAGCAACCTTTCCGAAAATTCCGGTACCGAAGATGCCTCAAAGGTCTCCCCGAAGGCGAGCCTGGTGTATTCATTAAATGACGAGACCGAGTTTTTCCTCAGCGGTGGCTACGGCTTCCACAGCAATGATGCCCGGGGCACCACCATCTCCGTCGACCCGACAGATGGTGTCACTCCAGCTGAGAAAGTTGATGCGCTGGTCAAGTCCTTCGGTGCGGAGGTGGGAGCCCGCATCACATGGAATGAAATGCTCAACACTTCCCTCTCCGTCTGGCATCTTGAACTCGACTCGGAACTGCTTTTCGTCGGTGACGCCGGCATCACCGAACCCTCCCGTCCGAGCAAGCGCTACGGCTTGGAAATTGCCAATTACTTAACGCCGGTAAAGGGCCTGACATTCGATGTGGATGCCGCCTTCAGCGAGGCTAAATTCGATGACAATGATCCCTCCGGTGATGAAATTCCCGGTGCCATTGATGTCGTCGTCAGCACCGGCGTTACCGCCCAGTCAGAGAATGGTTGGATTGGTTCCCTCCGCCTGCGGTATTTCGGCGAGCGCGCCCTTGTGGAGGACGGATCCGTCAAGTCTGATCCCTCCACCGTTCTGAACTTGAGAGCTGGATACAAAGCTGATGATTGGTCCATCTTTCTCGATGTCCTGAATCTCCTTGATTCCACGGATGATGACATCACCTATTTCTACGAATCCAGACTACCGGGTGAAGCGGCGGGCGTTGAGGGCCTGCACTTCCACCCCCTCGAACCTCGTACCCTCCGGGTGTATTTCAGCCGGCGCTTCTAATTCAGCATCGCGAAGTTTAGCACGTCGACGGAAGAGGCAATGCGGGGCAGGCAGGATACTAAAAACCAAATCCGGACAAACTCACCACGGCCAGGACTTTCCATCCATGTCGCGCATCACTAATTTGTCCTCATCGACAGTGTCATCGAGAATGTAGGAGACAATACGCTCGGCGACATACTCCGGATCGAGGTCGGCGGCGTCGTTTTTGCTTCCTCCCATATAGGTGCGCATCCAACCCGGATGACAGAGCCGAAAGCGGAATCCTCGTGGACGAAGGTGGTTGAAGAGATTTTTGACAGCCATGTTAAGGGCGGCTTTTGACATCCCATAGCCAAACCATGAAGTCCGTTCGCTACGGCCAATGGATCCGGCTTCAGAGGATATGAAACAGAGTCGTTTACCCTTGCCCTTCCGCAGAAGAGGGAGGAGTCCCTCGACTACGCGAAGCGGCCCGAGGCTGTTGATATTGTACACTTCCATCATCTCGTCGTAGGCAAGGCCTTCCTCAATAGGCGTAAAATTGTCACGCTGGCCAATGCCCGCATTGTTAATCAGGAGGTCGAGCTCACGCGTGAGCGTTCCAACATGATGTGATGCACGACTAACGGAATCATCCGAGGCGACATCAAGCGGAACGATGAAAAGTTGCTGAGGAAAGCGTGATTGAAGCGCTTTCAATTCCGGCCAATCCTCCATGTACTGGCCGGCAAAGACGGTCCAGCCCTGTTGAAGGAGGTTTGCTGAAAGAGCCAGCCCCAATCCGCGGTCGGCTCCGGTAATGAAAGCCGAGGGACTCATCGTGAACCTCCCAGACGATCGATACACAGGGTCAACAACTGCTTAAAATGCGGTTGTCGCCAGACTGCGGGAAAGTGGCCTGGAGTGAGGACTCCCACCAATCCACTGCCTTCTTTGCGAAACCATCCGGCTGGCTGGCAACCATGATTAGACCGGCCTTCAAGGAATATCTCAAGCGACTCTTTTTCAACGGCCAGATCAATAAAGTAGTGCTCATCGTGGACTTCCATATCATCAATTCCAGCCCCTGTCAGGAAATCCCCGACAGTCGAGTACACAATTGGACAAGCCTCCGGGTGATGGCTGAATGACCCTCCAACCAATGAACGAAAGGCACGATTTTTCTCTTCTATGACAACACCGGAGTGAACCACGAGAAGCTTGCCGCCTGACCTGACAAACTCAACAAACCACTTTTCAAGCTCAGCGTCCATCCAGAGCCCTTCACCACATTCATTCCCTTCAATCTGCCCCTTGCAGAGAATAATGAGGTCTGCCATTGCCTTGCTCAAGGTGCCAGTCGAGGCAGCGGTGGCAAACTCAAGGACATGGCCGGCCCCTCGCAGGAATTGCAGCCCATCGGTTACAACGTTCCCAGGGTGGTATCGGTCGTCACAGAGAACACAAATCTTCATTATCTTATCATTCTTGGATCCACTTCAGAGCTGGTAGAATCAACCACGGTAAATGACCTTTCAACAACCTTTTTCCATCTTTGCCCCCCGCTGCAAGGATACAGGGCAGCTACGGGTGTACCGCCCAATTCCCGATCTGACCGTTTATCCAAAAATTCAACATCTTGGGAAAATTCCTCCGCCATCATCAGGCAAACTCGAGTACTTTCTCGTTTCACAAATAACAATAACCTTCATGGGGAATCACAATATGAAAAAACTACTCACACTCGCTGCAACCGGGCTAATCGGCTTTACATCCGTCAACGCTGAAGAGGGGGAACTTCTAAGCATTGCTGAAGTCGCTGCTTACACACCTGAATCATTCAGCACGCTCACCGCTGCTTTGGTCACCACAGATCTGGCCAAGACACTTAACAGCGAAGGCGCTTTCACAATATTCGCCCCGACAAACGCCGCCTTTGACACTGCCGCAAAAGCATTACTTGGCGATGAATCAGCCACAGGTCTTGACCTCCTCCTGGCACTCGACAAGGAGACGCTGGCAGAAATTCTCACGTACCACGTCCTGCCGGGAGCGCTCCTGTCAGATGATGTGCTTGCTTCAGACACCTTCACAACAGTCAACGGTGCTGACGTCAACCGCGTGGACACGACGATTGTGGGTGGACAGGGAAGCTCCGGCAATCTCGTTCTGGAATTGATCAACCTCGAAGCGGCCAATGGAATTATCCATGTCATCGACGGCGTCCTCCTGCCACCAATTGTCGAAGAGCCCGTTTCCATTCTCGAAACTGCCCTCAACACTCCTGCACTCAGCTCCCTCGTGGCAGCAGTGCAGAAAGCTAATCTCGGCTGGATCCTGGGTAGCGAGCGCTTCAACCTGACTGTATTTGCCCCCACCAACGATGCTTTCGATGCGGCCGCCCGCGCTGCCCTCGGAGATGAAAACGCTACGGGTGCTGATCTGGTCGAGGCGCTTCCAGCATGGAAGCTGCGCCGCATCCTCCTCAACCACATCCTCTTCGGTGACTTGGACTCTGGGGATGTATTGAGCAAGGACAGGTACTACACGCTCATCTGGAGCAAGCTGACCCGCGAAGACCTGACTCTTTTCTCCCGCAATGGACAAGGAACGTTGATTCCCGAGCTGATCGACATTGAGGCCACCAACGGCATCGTGCATGTCATCGACGGCGTCCTCCTGCCATAACGCGATAACATTATTTCTACCTTAACAAGCCAGCCTGAGCAAATGCTCGGGCTGGCTTTTTTTATATCAATCCATCTCCACCACGACCTTGATGCCCTGCTGTTGCAGATTTACATCAAAGGCGGTCTGTATTTGATCCAGAGGAAAGCGATGCGTAATCAAATCTGTTACGGGCAGGCCGATTCCTTCTGCTCGTCTAAGAAAGTGATAAGCATAGGGATACTCAAAACTGTTGTAGACCCAACTGCCCGTTACGGTTATCTCCTTGCGCGTGATATCCTGATGCGGATTCATCGTGCAATTTCCCCCATCAACGAAGTGCCCTACCTCGACAATTCCTCCCCCGCGACGGATGCATTTAAACAAACCTGCAAATGCTTCTGGAAAACCCGTTGCCTGGAAACCAAAATGAGCGCCTATTCCCTTGGTAAGCGAATACACCTTGGAGGCCAAATCATCAATTCCATTAAAATCCTTGAAGTTCAGCTGAACATCGGCCCCAAGGGAAGCGGCCATTGAAAGGCGTGAATTGTTCCCATCAATCGCAATGATATTGTTAATACCATGGGTTCGCAGGACGGCTATCATAAGCAATCCGATCGGACCACATCCTTGGACCACTACTCTCGAACGGAAATTCAAATTCACCCCACACGTCTTCGCCCTCTCAAGGGCATGACAAACGACGGCAGCCGGTTCAATCAACACCCGCAGGTCCGTGCTCATATCGTTCACCACAAAAAAAGAGGATCCCGGACGAATGATAAGGTACTCTCCAAAATATCCATTAAAGTGGTATTCTGGTTCGTCTGGAAGAAGCCCATACACCCTCAAATCATCACACAGGTTTGCCTTGTGCGGATTGTATTTTGCAATGAGGCAATTCTCACTGGTCTCAAAGATGCTTGTCACGATGCGATCACCGGGAAGAACCGGTTTACCAACACCATCCATCTTAACATCCCTGCCCACTTCAAGCACGATGCCTGTCCCCTCATGACCCAGCACGACCGGGGCGAGCGCAAATGGATCACTCTTGTAACAATGAATGTCTGTTCCACAAATCCCGCACGCTTCCACCTTGACCAGAATTTCGTCCGACCGGATTCCTCTTAATGGAAATTCCTGCAATTTGAGCTTTTCGGGGGCAACAAGAACCGCCGCTCGTCCGGACTCCGCAAATGGCTTTGCCTCAGCGGAAAGGGATCGCGATACGACTTCGTGGACAATTTTCTCTATCTTATTACTACTGAGAGGCATCAGCTGAATATCCTGGCTTCGATAAGTCTTGGCAGTTGTGCGCGGATTTCCTCCACCGAGTCGATGGCATCCATTGCCTTTAGCTGGTAAGCGGCATTGCCAATAATGGCCGCCTCTGTCGGATAAGCATGAACCGCCCGCCCCGAGCGCTCGGAAATGGCCTTGCACAGGATTGCATTCTTTGCCCCGCCACCGATAACAAGGATTTTTCCAAAAGTCCTTCCAAGAGAGCTTTCAAAGTCATCCATTGAGTCGGCTATACTCTGGGCGATGGACTCAGCAGCCAGCTTTAGATAGCCCGGTAGTGTTTGTGGTTTATCATGACCATAGGCATTCAATTGCGAGTCGATCGCCTCTTTCATATCCTTTGGATTGAAAAGTGCCTCGTCCGCTGTATCGATGACATAATCCTGTCGCGGAATTTTCGATACAGCTTCATCCAGTTGCATCCATTCCTCAGCGCTGGATGGTTTTGCCTGGAAACTTTCGAGAAGTTTCTCCACCAGCCACAGGCCAAGGAGGATTTTGGTCGGCCTGAAGTTGCCGTTTCCGCAACGCTCATGCGAAATTCCTTGTGCCAATCCCTTTTCAATCGGAAACGGTGTGTCCGAGAAACACCCCGCAAGGCACCATGTCCCCGTACTGACAATGAAATCATCTTCGGTCGCACCCGGAGCACCTTCAAACGCACAGGATGTATCATGTCCCGGGACAAGGGATACCGTCAGCCCGGATAGGCCGCGTTCACCGACCACATTTCCAAGGCGTTTACCAGCTTTCACAGGGCCGAAGAACCAGGAATCCGGAATGCCCAACTCCTGCATGAGGTCGGTATCGAAACGCCCTGAATCCAGGGACAGAAGCTGGGAAGTACTGGCTATGGAGACTTCATTGAGCATGGATCCACTCAGCAGGTAATTGAAATAATCCGGCAGAAAAAGGCATCGTTTCACGGAGTCCTTTAATGACGGCATCGCTTGCAAGGTTTCCATTAATTGGAATGAGCTATTGTAGAGGACAATTGGAATGCCGGTCTTCTCGTACAATCTTCGGGCCTGCTCGGAATCCGATTTTGGCAAAAGCGGCCGTGTCCGTTCATCCCGGTATGAGTAAACAGGGTGTGCAAGGCGCCCATCCTCGAGCAGAAGGGCATGATCCACCCCCCAGAAATCGACACCACAGGAGGCAAGTGTGGATGCCTCGCGTCGTGCAGCCTGTATCCCCTTGACGATCTCCCGGAATAGCACCCCGGGTTGCCAGTAATAATTTTGCCCGAGCTTTTCAAAGCCGTGGGTAAAACGATGGCTCTCGGTCAGGTCGATACGGCTTCCATCCCAGCGAACACGAAATACGCGCCCACTGGTGGCGCCCATGTCGACAGCGGCAACAGTGATCGGGCTGGTTGTCATGGCGCTTTAAATTGAAAGACCTAATTGTCCAAAGGCAACGCTTCGTTCCTCGACCAATTCTGCGTTGGAGGCGGCAATCTTCTCCCTTGCATAATCATTCAGCTTGATTCCCTCGACAACACGCCAGTTGCCAACGGCATCCACGCGAATGGGCATCGAGGTGATGATCCCTTCGGGAACTCCGTATTCGCCACTGGAGATGACGCAAACACTGTGATAGCCACCACGGGTCGGCTTGATCAGGTCGCTGACCGTATCAACAACTGCGTTGGCGGCCGAGGCAGCGGAAGATGCTCCACGCGCCTTGATGATGGCGGCCCCGCGGGTTCCCACGGTTGGCACGAAAGTTTCCTTCAGCCAGCTTTCATCCGCAATCACCTTGGCGGCGCTTTGCCGGTTGATCTTGGCGTTATAGAAATCCGGGAACATCGACGGGCTGTGATTACCCCAGACGCATAGCTCGGTCACATCCTTGACCTTCACGCCAGCTTTCAGGGCCAATTGTGTCTTGGCGCGGTTCTCATCAAGTCGGGTCATCGCAAAAAACTGTTTGTCCGGAATATCGGGGGCACTCCGCATCGCAATCAGGCAATTGGTATTGCAGGGATTGCCAACGACCAACACGCGGCAGCTCCGCTTGGCGTGGTCATTGATCGCCTTCCCCTGGCCGACAAAAATCTTGCCGTTAATGCCGAGCAAGTCTGCCCGTTCCATTCCCGCCTTGCGGGGCACGGAACCCACCAGCAAGGCCCAGTCGCAATCCTTGAAGCCAACATTGAGGTCGGAGGTCTGGACGATCTCCTCAAGGAGGGGGAAGGCACAGTCATCAAGCTCCATGGCAACACCGGCAAGGGCTGCCATCGCCGGCTCGATTTCAATCAGGTTAAGGGCTACCGGTTGATCCGGGCCAAACATCTGGCCGGAGGCAATCCGGAACAAGAGGGCATATCCGATGTTACCGGCTGCTCCAGTAACGGCTACACGTATCGGGTCTTTCTTCATTGGAATGGATGTTGGAGATTACTTGCTGAGTTCTTTGACGATCATGTCGGTGATCTGCTTTACCAGTGCTTCATCGATATCACCGGTATTGGCATCCGGCAATTGGCAACCACAGGAGGTCGGCTGTGGTGACGTATGGATAGTGTAAGCATCCGCGTCACAAAGCTCACACTCCTTGAGCTCTTCCAGGCGATGATCGGGCATGCCAAGGTTCTTCCGGATGTTGATCAATTCCTTGAGCTTGTCCGTTCCGTACTGCTTGGGTCCGCCAATCTGCATGGACACCGTGACCGTCTGGCAAAAGGCATCCGTGTTTTCCATCTTCCAGTAGGCATCCTCGACATCCTTGCCCCAGCAAATGACACCGTGGTTCTGCATCAGGATGGACTGATGCTTCTTGGCCAACTGGCCGACCTCTTGTGCATTTTCGGGAGTCCCGGGAGTCTGGTAGCTCGCCAGTCCGATTTCCCCGAGAAATACCTCAGGTTCCGGAATCAAACAGGACGGAGGCGTCACTCCGGCCACCGCGAAAGCGGTCGCATAGACCGGATGCGCATGCACACAGGATTTCGCCTTGGGTTCATTCTTCATGATGCCCAAGTGAGTGTTGACTTCGGAGGTCCGAGGACGCGTGCCGGCCACTTGGTTTCCGTCCAAGTCAACCATGCAAATGTCGTCAGGCGTCATGAAGCCCTTGGAAATCAAGGTCGGTGTACAAAGGACCAGGTTATCGCCGACACGGACAGTGATGTTGCCACCATTGCCATCGACATAGCCCTTGTCCCAGATGCGCTTGCCGATATGGCAGATGCGTTCCTTCAAGACCTGGATCTCCGGTGAATAAAAGAATTTTTCCAGCTCGGCAGCTGTTTTCGGATCACCACCCGGCTTCCAGTTGTACTCGGCATCAGGGAGCACCGGCGTGTGAATCTTCACGGATGAGCCCGTCGCAACGCCCGCAGTCGCTGTTGGAGCTGCCGTTCCGGGTTTTACCTTGTGCTTTCGCAGGATGTCGCGCGCCATGGGAGTGAACTTGGCATCACTCGGGAGCGTTTTCAGGCAGGTGCCGCTGGCGATCATCTTCTCCAGGTCTTTCGCTGTATAGAATTTGCTCATAAATTATAATTCAGGTGTTTCAAAAGTGTAGGCATCGAGGAGGGCCACATTGATGGCATCCAGGGGAATCGGGAAATCAAATGGTTGGGTCGCTTCCGCACCTTCGACATAGATGATCGGATCGCCCTCGCCTGCCCCGAGATTGTCATAAACCACCGGTGTCCAGCCCTCGCCAACCCCGTCGGGATTCTTCCCGGACAGTTCATCAGGTCCCATCGGGCCAATGACCAACCAGCGGGCGCCACGGAATTGCGGTGCCGCATGGCTCAGGGTAACTCTTCCTATGACGCGTCCCGGTTTCATGTCAGTCGATCAGGCCGATAACCTGGTTTCGAATAGGTGAAGTCTTGTCATGGACGGTCCCTTGCGACCACTGCCCATCTGTCGTGATAAATACCTTTGTGTGCCGGCCTGCCCCAATAGGGTCCAAAGCGGCAATCGGCAGTCCAGTGGCTACCCCGTCTTCATCCACCGGCGTGCACAGGACAATCTTCTGTCCCTTCAGGCTGGGATGGGCGATGGAGGCCGTGGCATGGCCATCTACTCGGGCAAGGATCATGATAAAAGTTAAATGATATTCAGTTGATCGACGAGGGTACAGCGCCGGAACCGGGTGAAGGTACGGGGAGTCGTGATGCCTTCTCCGGTTGTTGTCGCGATGGAAAAACTGATATAGCCTTCGCCGCCGAGGCCGAGTCCGGCAACGCAGGGGCCATTCTTGACAAAGATAGTGGTGTCCATCTCACGACCCATCTGGGTCATGCGGCTGACATTCATCGTGTGCACCATCGCCGAATGCTTGTAGCCGTGCTCCGAAGCCTTGGCCATGCGCACTGCATCATCAAAGGTGGAAGAGCGGACTATGGGCAACAAAGGCATCATTTGCTCCTCAATGACGAACAGGTCGTCGTCGGCTGTTTCGGCAATGAGCATCTCCGTCTTCGGATCAACCTTGAGTCCGGCTATGGCGGCGAGCTTGGCCGCATCCGCACCGACATAGGCCCGGTTGAGGACTGCATGCGAGCACCCCCCGCCTCCGTCCTTCACGTCGAAGACTTCCTTCTTGATGGCTTCCAGTTGAGCCTTTGTCAAAAGGACGGCACCAGCCCGCTTCATGGAATCCATGAATGGCTTGTAGCTGTTACCCACTACAAAAACCTGCTTTTCACCGATGCACAAAAGGTTGTTGTCGTAGCCGCCGCCAATGATGATGTCCTTGGCGACTTTATCAAAATCCAGGGCACTGCAGTCATCGACAACGACCGGCGGATTCCCCGGGCCCGCGCAGATTGCGCGTTTGCCGGTCTTCATGGCGGCATCCACAACTGCCGGTCCACCCGTGATGCACAACATGTTGACATCCTCAGAGGCGCACAGCTCGTTGAACGACTCCAGCGACGGTTTCTCAACCGTACAGACAAGATTCTCGATGCCCAGCTCCGCCTTGATGGCTTCGTTGAATTCATCAATCGCCACGGCGGCGCAAGCGGCCCCGCCCGGGTGCGGGTTGACGACCACGGCATTACCGGCGGCAACCATATTCACGATATTGCCGGCAATGGTCGGAATCGAATGCGTAACGGGCGAGATCGCGCCGATGACGCCCCAAGGAGCGGACTCGTCCATCGTGATCCCGGCGTCACCACTCATTCCATGAGGAACAAGGTATTCCGTCCCGAGTACATTCCTGATCCCCTGCAGCTTTTCAATCTTGTGCTCGAGGCGGCCGATTTTCGTTTCCTCAAATTCGATGGTCCCCCAGCGCACGGCGTTTTCGGCGCACATCCGCTTGACGATCTCGACAACCTTTGCACGCCCGGCCCAACCGGTTTTCTTGAGCTGCTCAAAACCACCACGAGCCGCACGGCCTGCAGATGCGGCATCATCAAAGACACCGTGCCGGCCGGGTTTCGATTGTATTGACGGTGTCACCACTGCTGCACGGCTTGACTGGAGTTTTGAAAGGACTTCCGTCACCACACTGCGTAAGGCTGCTTCGTCTATCTGGCTCATGATTAATTCCCTTAAGGATTAGCTGTTTTTGGCCTCGTAGGTTTTCTTGCCGAGGATGCTGACCGTATCGACAATACCGACAATGGCGGCGTCCACCGGCATGGATTTCAAACCGTCGGCCTGACGAGCTGAACTGCCTTGGGCGAACATGACCAATTCCCCCTCGCCCGAACCCAACGTATCAATCGCCACGATGGTGTTGCTACCGGGTTTGAATTGGCTTGGGTTTTCCGGGTCCGCCAACATGGGTCGGACCATGAGAAGCTTCCGCCCCGTCATGCTGTCGTCCTTCTTCGTCGAAACGACTGAACCTATGACTTTCCCGAGGTACATCGGTCCTACTTCTTGGGTTTCTTGGTCGTCGGAACAACCGTCGTGATGTCATCATGCGGACGTGCAATGACGTGCGCACTGACGACTTCGCCGAAACTTCCGGCGGCTTCCGCCCCCGCTTCAATGGCTGCCTTGACGGCTGCCACGTCGCCGGTGATGGTCGCACTGACAAGAGCGCTTCCGATCCCCTTCATCGGGCCGGTCAGCTCCACATTCGCTGCCTTGAGCATCGCGTCGGTCCCCTGGACCAGCGCGGTGAGTCCTTTAGTCTCTAATATTCCAATTGCTTGATTTGCCATGATATTTTTTGTGTTAAATGTTGTTTTGTAGTGTTATTGTTAATACGTCAGGATTGAATAAAGCGGCAGACTTCCCTTGCCACGACCAACTCCTCGTTGGCCGGAATGACAAGCACCTTGATGGCAGAGTCCGGAGCGCTGATGATGCCTTCCATACCGCGGACAGTCTTCTGGTTTGCTTCCGGGTCGATACGGATCCCGAGATCCTCGAGTCCGGCGCAGACGCTTTCCCTAATATCGGGATTGTTTTCCCCGATCCCCGCCGTGAATGCGATGACCTCAGCTCCGCCCATCTTGAAGAAAAAAGAGCCTGCCCAATGGCGGATGCTGTCGACCATTACGTCCACAGCCAGGTTCGCCTCCTGATGTTCATCATCGGCGGCGGCCAGAATGTCGCGCAGGTCGTTGCTCACCCCGGAAAGGCCAAGAAGTCCACTGTCCTTCGTGAGTTGCTCTTCAGCTTCCTGGACTGACAACCCCAGCATCTTGCAGACGTAGGGAATGGCCATTGAGTCGAGGTCCCCCACCCGGTTGTTCTGGGGAAGGCCACTCTGCGGGCTGAATCCCATGCTCGTTCCGATGGCCACTCCGTTGCAGATTCCTGTCACCGAGCTGCTTCCACCAAGGTGGCATGAAATGACCCGCACAGGCGCACCAGAGAAAGCCGTCGGTCCGTCCTGATACAGGCGCCGTGCCCGTTCCGCGATATCCTCGCGGCCCAGAAGCTCGGCAGTCCGTTCAGCAATGAACTTGTGGCTCGCACCATGAAACCCGTACCGGCGGATGCCGAGGGCCCGCCATGCCGGCGGAATGGCGTAAGTGGTCGAGGCGGCGGTCGCCCATTGATAGAAAGCCGTTTCAAAAAGGGCCACCCGCGGTAAGTCAGGAAGCATCCGCTGAAAGCAGCGAATGCCTTCTGCATAAGCGGGATTGTGTGCCGGAGCCACTTCCTTGAAGCCTTCGAGGGCATCGAGGACTTGATCGTCCGCCTTCACGCATCCGCTTACATCCTTGCCGAGAACGGTCTTGAAGCCAACAGCATCAAGATCCTGGCCGGATTCGATAATCTTGTCACCGATCAAGGTCTCCAGCATCTCCTCGATGCAGGGAGTATACTCAGTCACCCGTTCAAATCCGCCCTGGGCAAGCAGTTCCGCATCGGAACCACTCATCTCATAGAGCCGGTACTTGAACGAGGTCGAGCCGAGATTGGCGACGAGAATCTTCATCCTAGCCAATCCAGGTACCGAGCTTGCTCAGGTCGTCATGGGGACGCGGAATCACCTGCACAGCGACGATTTCGCCGATCTGTCCAGCTGCATCAGCTCCCGCCTCGACGCCTGCCTTTACTGCGGCAACGTCACCGGTGAAAAATCCGGTTACGAGGCCACTGCCGATCTTTTCCCATCCGGTCATGCTGACATCCGCTGCTTTCAAAGCGGCATCGCTGGCTTCCATGAGGCTAACCAGTCCTTTGCATTCGATGAGTCCAATTGCTTGTTTTGCCATAATTTTGTTCTCCCTGTTCAGGTTGTTTAGAAGTGTTTCAGCAGGTCCTCGTGAGGACGTGCAATGACGTGGGAACCGACGAGCTCACCAACACGGTTGGCGGCTTCTGCTCCAGCCTCGACAGCTGCCTTGACGCTACCGACATCGCCCTTGACGAAGACGGTCAGCATTCCAGCACCGATTGAGACTCGCTTAACAAGGCTGACATTTGCCGCCTTAACCATGGCATCACTGGCTTCAATGGATCCAGCAAGCCCCTTTGTTTCGATCAATCCGATGGATTCGTTCATTGTATTATCTGGGTTCTTGATTGTTGTTAATTTGTAGAAATTAGCGGACCAGCTCACAGGGGACATCCGGACCGAAGCCACAGCTGTTCCCCTCATCCGTATCGATGTGTACCTCCAGCTTGAAGGAAGGATCCACTCGCACGAAAATGCGGTCGAAGGTCACGCCAAGCGCCCCCCCGATTTTCAGTTTCATGAAAGACTTGTTCTCCACCCCGTAAAAGGCCGCGTCCTCAGGCGCCATGTGGACGTGGGGAGCAGCACGGATGACGCCCTCCTGCATCTTGAGAAACCCAGCCGGGCCCATCAGCATGCATCCGGGTGTTCCCTTGATGTCACCGGAGTTGCGGGTAGGAATGTCAAAGCCGAGCGAAATGGCATCGGTATAAGCCAGCTCCACCTGGTTGAAATCACGGCAGGGACCAAGGATGCGCAGATTCGAAATGACACGGCTGCGGGGTCCGATAAGGGTCACGGATTCCTCGGCTGCGTATTGCCCTTCCTGATACAACCACTTCTTCGGGGTCAACTGGTGTCCTTTGCCAAACAGGGTTTCCACCGCAGACTGGCTGAGGTGGCAATGCCGGGCGCTGATGTTCACCACCAGGGGATTCGGGCCGGAGATTCTTGACCGGCCCATGCCCCCTACTTGACGGCGCAAACTGTCCCGGACAAGCTGCTCAATATGAGCTCGGTTCATAGAAATACTATTTGTGGAAGACATTGGGGTATTCTGTGTATTTCCCGTATTTCCTCTATAAATCCCAATTAAGTCAACAAATATCTTGCAAATTCCCAACCAAACCCAAAATTAACCAACAATGTTAGCCGTTGAGCGCCAACAAAAGATTCTCGCCCTGCTCGAAGAGCGGGGAACCGTCCGGACCATCGACCTTGCTGAAGAATTTGCCGTAACGGATGAAACCATCCGGCGGGACCTTCAAAGCATGGACGAAAGTGGTCAACTGACCCGCACCCATGGCGGAGCGACCAGCCTGAGTGGACGCCCCAAGCTTCAGTCGTTCACCGAACGCCGCTCCCTGAATGTGGATAAGAAGAAGGCCATTGCTCAGGTCCTGATTGATCAAATCCAACCCGGTCGGACCTATGCTTTCGATAGCAGCACAACCGCCTTTGCTCTTGTCTCAATACTGCCGGATCTGCCCTACCGCATTGTCACCAACGCCTACGCGGTCATCGACCACATGGTCCGGCTGGAAAATGTGGAGCTGGTTTCCACAGGCGGGCGCTATGACCAGAAGACACAGACCTTCATCGGGGGAGACAGTCAGCAAGCTCTTCGCCGTTACCAGATCCACACGGCCTTCATTTCCTGTATCGGATTGGATGCCCAACGCGGAGCCAGCGAGGGATTTGAACAGCAGGCCCTCTTCAAGGAGAACCTTGTCCAGATTGCCGAGCAAGTTGTCCTGCTCGTGGATTCAACAAAACTGGACAAGCAATCGGAGTATTTTTTCGCAGAAATAAAAAACCTCTCCATGATCGTCACCGACAGCGGCGCGTCACCCGAATTTGTGAAACAGCTCCACGACAAAGGCTGCACGGTCAGGATCGCCGAATAATTTCAACCCACTCATGAGCCTCCTCCATACGCCCCCAAACCGACCAGCCGGAAAATCCATCCAGCTGATGACAACCTGCCTGTGCGACGCCTTTTATGCGGATGTTGCGCGCGCCACAGTGGAAATACTGGAATACCTTGGATGCGACATCGAGTTACCCGACGGCCAGACTTGCTGCGGCCAGCCCGCTTTCAATGGCGGTGACTGGAAGTCTTCCCGCAAAGTGGTCCGCCATACCGCGAAGGTCTTTGCGGGGGACAAGCCGATCATTGTCCCCTCTGGTTCCTGTGCGGCCATGATCTTCCATGGCGCCCCGCTGGCCTTTGAGAAGGAATCCGACATTGAAGAGATTCAGGCACTGGCCGCCCGCACATGGGAACTCACGGACTACATCGTAAACGGGCTGGGCATCAAGGAATGGCCGGGAAAGTATGAGGGCCTCATCACCGTTCACCGGAGCTGTCACTTGCGGGGATCGAATAGCGGGGATGCCATCACGACCTTGATGGAATCCATCGATGGCCTGGAACTGGGAGCCATGGACGAAAAGGAACAGTGCTGCGGGTTTGGTGGAACTTTTGCCGTTTCCTTTCCCAATATCTCGAAAAAAATGGGCGACCTCAAAGTCGAAAACCTGACCGCCTGCAAGCCAGACGCCATCGCCGCCGCCGACATGGGTTGCATGATGCACTTTGGCGGCATGATGGACAAGCAGGGCAACAAGACAAACCGGCTCCACGTGGCCCAGATCCTTCGTAATTCACTTCAAAATGCCGGATTGCTATGAAATCCCTGCAGAAAATCGATATTGTCGCCCGCGACCTCAGCGACGAGGTCCAGAAGTCGACCTACCTGTCCTCGAAAGCGAAGACTGAAAAACGGATGGCCATCCTCCAGAAGGATTTTCCGGAGGCCAACAGGTTGCGGGAGATCGCCGGGGAGATCAAGCAGCACACGCTGGAGCATCTCGATCAATACCTCGCCCAGGCCGAGGCCAGCCTCAAGGCCAATGGTGCCCATGTGCATTTTGCCAATGATGCTGAGAGCGCCAATGCAACGATCCTGAAGATCATGCAGGAAAATGGCGCCAAGCGGATGGTCAAAAGCAAGAGCATGGTCACCGAGGAGATCCATCTGCTCCCCTATCTGGAGAAACACGGCATGGAGGTTGTCGAGACCGACCTGGGGGAGTTTATCATCCAGATTGATGATGACCACCCGTCGCACATCGTCACTCCGATCATCCACAAGAACCGGAAAGACATCGCGAAGAGCTTTGAACGCGAGGGCCTCGGGGATTACAATGATGACCCCGAAACCATCACCCGCCGCGCACGGGCGTTCCTTCGCCAGAAATACCTCGATGCGGATGTTGGCCTGACCGGCGGTAATTTTGTATCGGCAGAATCAGGACGCGTTTCTCTTGTCACCAACGAGGGGAACGCCCGATTTTCAGTTGCCGCCAACCGGATTCACATCGCCGTTGTCGGTATCGAAAAAATCATACCGAAGGATCGCGACTTTTCCCTTTTCCTGAATCTCATCGCCCGTTCCGCCACCGGCCAGCAACTCACCGTCTACAACCAGTTCATCAATGGCCCCCGGAGCCCCGGGCAACCGCATGGTCCGGAACAGATGCATGTGGTCTTTCTCGATAACCGGCGCACGGAAGTTCTGGCCAGTGAATGCCGCGAGATCCTGCGCTGCATCCGGTGCGGGGCCTGCCTCAATGTCTGCCCGATTTTCCGACAGGCGGGCGGCCACGCCTACCGCAGCGTTTATCCGGGACCCGTGGGCGCGGTACTCAGTCCCCTACTCGCCGGAAACCGCTTCCCGGAGCTGGCCGACCTGCCCAAAGCCTCCAGCCTTTGCGGGGCTTGTAATGAAGTCTGCCCGGTCAACATTCCCATCCCGGACTTGCTTCTGCGCCTGCGTGACAAGGCCAAGCGGGAAAAGGCAACCGATGCCATGAAGGGCACGCCGTCCCTCGGACTCTGGGCGACCCTTTGCTCACAACCGGCCATGTGGAAGACCGCCCTCTCCATGGGCCACACCATGAATTATATTCCAACCGAGCTGATTCCCCACCCGTCCGCCCGCGCGTGGCAGCATAACCGGAAATTGCCCAAGTTCCAGGGCGGCGAATTCCGCAAGTGGTTCCGCAACCGTCCCCCATCTTCAAAATAAATCCTATTATGAGCAACGACCGGGATAGCATATTCTCCGAGATCAAGAAGGCTTTGGATCCATTGCCTGAGCGTACACCATATCCGCAGTGGGATGATTCCATGACGGTCTGTCATGCCCATCCGGAATTCAACAGCGCCAAGGAGCTCTTCGCGCACAAGTTGGCGGAGGCCAGCGGACGGTATTTTGATTCCGTACAAATATTGGCCCAATTTCTTCGTGAAGAGGGAAACACCTTTGGCTATTGCGATCCCGAATTGGCCAGCCTCTTTGAGGGACTGGACGGCATTTCCTTCGAGACCGAATACGATTTGGCCAAAGTGGATACGTATCAGTTTGGCATTACCACAGGGAGCACTGGGATCGCCGAGAGCGGCACCATCATGCTCAAGGACGGTGAAACATCAGCCCGGCTGGGTGCACTTGCTCCATGGGTGCATGTGGCAGTCATCCGGCAGGAGGACATCGTGCCGACCATCGGTGACGCCATCAGCCGCTTCGGCGATGATCCCTCGGTAATTTTCTGTACCGGCCCGTCCAAAACGGCCGATGTCGAGGGCATCCTAATCCAGGGGGTCCATGGCCCCGGCGTGCAAGTGGCCCTGGTGGTCTGATTTTGCGTGACGGATGATAACAATATATCCTAAAAGACCAAAGACATGAGCAATTTAAAATTTACCGACTACAACATTCTGGCAAGAGAAGACAGTTCCACTTCCTATGTTGTTGTGGGAATGCAAAGGACATTCCAACACATTAGCGAATGGGAGGAATTCGAACAAAGATTCGATTCGTTGGACCATGTCGTCAATGTGATCATGGAAACCATGGAAGATAACCGGGTTCCAAAAATTCATAGCACTTTGCTCGCTTATTCTAAAAACGAAGAGAAGCTTGAGAATTCAGGCAGAGGCCGGGTTGATCAGAAACAAGTGAGTAAGGAAGTTGTCGAGCACTTGCCGGAGAAACTCAGAGCTGGCACTTTCTATAGATTTCCCGGCTCCAATGTGACCACTGTTACGGAGAACGGAACGTTGGTCGGGTATCGAACAATTGAACGGGAGTTTCCATATCTTGCTTCCGTCCTGAACCAAGCCGTATCTGCAAGAAAAAGGGGAGAGGCATTTGATGCCGTTCAGCATAAATTCATGAAGGATGCCTTGCCTCCGATATCTTTTTAATTGTCGACAATGCCCATACTCTCCGGGGCGATAATACGGACAAAAAACACTTCCAAAACTGTCACGGGCCTTATCACAACCGCACGCTGCGCACGTCGCTGGGGCTGATCCCCTTGAACTTCTTGAAGACACGGGAGAAGTGAAAGGGATCCTCAAAGCCGATGGTCTCAGCTGCCTTCTGGACACTCATGTTGCCCTGGCGCAGCAGGTCGAGGGCGTATTCCATTTTCCTCTGCAGGAGGAAATTGTACGGAGTGACATGGTAGTAGCGCTTGAAGAGCCGCGAAATGTAGGAGGGATCCAGGTCCACCCCGGCTGCGATATCATCAATCCGCTTCAATTCGAGGTAGTTGTCGCTGATGTAGTCCTTGACCCGTTTGAAGACGGGCCAGGCCCGCTCCCTTGTGTGCTGCTCGAGGATTTCACTGCGGGCACATTTCAGAAGGAGAATGTCGAGGTAGGAACAGCAAATGCGGAAGGAGTCCTCGGTGCCAAGACAGGCTTCCAGAAAAAGGCTATCGATGATGTTCCCCACCTGTTCTCCTCCACGGTTCGCGCCGATGAAGTAACGGTTGATATTGTAGAGTTTCTCAGGGGATCCCTGTGAACTGCGAAAGGCGATGAAATGCTTCACCAAGGGCCGCTCGGGATTGTTCACTAAATGACATGGTACGCCCGGCCCGTACCAGTAAAGACAACCCTTGCGAAGGGTGTGTGGCTGGCCATCGAGCGTGAGAGACCCCTCCCCCGAGACAACATACTCCAGGAGGAATACGGGGAAGCCCTTTCGGTCGATCCGGTAGTCTTTGTCACAATGTTCGAGGCCTCCAAAGACAATCTCCACCGGGGCAGGCGAATGCTTCTGCATCCCGCCGAAGGAATAATACCGGGTGTCGTAGACCTGCTCGGACAGCTCAATAAACGGTTCTTTGGATTGAATCTCCATTTTGGTCAGGATTATCCATGCAGGGAAATCATCCTTCATTCAATGAGAAAGTGGAATCTGCTAGAATCGCCGGCTATGAAAAACCCCATTTTAGAAAATCTCCCCAAAGTGGGCATCCGCCCGACCATCGACGGCCGCCTTGGTGGCGTGCGCGAATCCCTCGAAAAGCAGACCATGGATCAGGCCAAGCGTGTGGCGGCCTTGATCCGTAAGCATTTGAAATACCCCAACGGTAAAGCGGTCCAATGTGTCATTGCCGACACCTGCATTGGCGGAGTGACCGAGGCCAATGCCTGCGCGGAAAAGTTCCGTGTGGAAAATGTGGGTGTCTCGCTGACCGTGACTCCCTGCTGGTGCTATGGCTCGGAAACCATGGACATGGACCGTCACCTTCCCAAGGCCATCTGGGGCTTTAACGGGACGGAGCGTCCGGGAGCCGTCTATCTTGCGGCCTCGCTTGCCGGACACACCCAGAAGGGCCTGCCGGCATTTGGCATTTACGGGAAGGATGTCCAGGAAGCGGGCGACAAGACCATCCCGGCCGACGTCGAGGAGAAGATTCTTAATTTCATCCGTTGCGGGCTGGCCGTCTCCACCATGCGTGGCAAGGCCTACCTCTCCATGGGCGGCACGTCCATGGGCATTGCCGGATCCATGGTCGATTACAATTTCTGGGAGAAATGGCTCGGGATGCGCGTCGAGGACATCGACATGAGCGAGCTCATCGGGCGCATGGACAAAGGGATCTTCGACCAGAAGGAATTCAAGAAAGCCCTTGCCTGGGTGAAGAAGAACTGCCCGGAAGGGAAGGACTACAACCCCGACACGCATCTGCGTTCGCGGGAAACCCTCGATGCGGAATGGGAAACCAACGTCAAGATGGCGCTCATTGCCCGGGACCTCATGGTCGGCAATCCCAAGTTGGCGGAGATGGGCTTTGGTGAACAAGCCCTCGGTCACCAAGCCATCGCTGCCGGCTTCCAGGGCCAGCGCCAATGGACGGATTACTTTCCAAACGGGGACTTCATGGAGGCCATCCTTAACACATCCTTCGACTGGAACGGGAAGCGGGCGCCTTACATTGTCGCCACCGAAAACGACGCTCTCAATGGAGCCACCATGTTGTTCGGCTACCTGCTCTCCAACTCCGCCCAGATCTTTGCCGACCTGCGCACCTACTGGAGCCCTGACGCGGTCAAGCAGGCCAGCGGACACAAGCTCAAGGGAGAGGCCAAGGATGGGATCCTTCACCTGATCAATTCCGGCCCAGCTGCATTGGACGGCACCGGCGAACAATCGGTTGATGGCAAACCGGCCATGAAACCGTTCTGGGAAATCACCAGGGAGGAAGTCGACGCTTGCCTGAAGGCGACCACATGGCACCCGTCGATGACCGAGTACTTTCCCGGTGGCGGCATGAGTACGCGCTACAAGACAAAGGGCGGCATGCCCGCCACCATGACCCGGATCAACCTCATCGATGGCCTTGGCCCGGCCCTGCAGATAGCCGAGGGCTACACGGTTGAGTTGCCAGAGGATGTTCACGATGCCTTGGACCAGCGGACCAATCCAACCTGGCCGACAACATGGTTTGCCCCGATTCTTACCGGACAGGGCGCCTTCCGCTCGACCTATGAGGTCATGAACAATTGGGGCGCGAACCACTGCGTGATGTCCTGCGGACACATTGGCGACCGCTTCATCACTTTGGCTTCCATGCTGCGGATTCCGGTCTACATGCACAACGTGGGTGAAGAGCGAATCATGCGTCCAAGTTCCTGGCGGGCTTTTGGCACTGCCGGCCTCGAGGGCGCGGACTTCCGCGCTTGCCAGACGTACGGGCCTCTTTACAAATAGGCTCACAAGCGAATGACAGCACACTCCTCACCCTCCACCGACAGTTCCCCTAAAGTTGTCAGCGCAAAATTCCTCTACCCATTCATCCTCGTTACGAGCTTGTTTGCCCTGTGGGGATTTGCCAACGACATCACTAACCCCCTCGTCCGCGCCTTCAAGGAAATCTTCCTGATCAGCAACGCCCAGAGTAGCCTGGTTCAGTGGGCTTTCTATGGTGGTTATGCCACGATGGCCATTCCCGCGGCACTGGTCATCCGCAAGTTGTCCTTCAAGTCGGGAATCATCATCGGGCTCACCCTGTATGCCATCGGTGCGCTCCTGACCATTCCCGCCGCCTCGATGATGTCCTTCAACATCTTCCTGGTTGGCTTTTATGTTTTGACCTTCGGGTTGGCCTTCCTTGAGACCAGCGCCAATCCGTATATCCTCTCCATGGGATCACCGGAAACGGCTACCCGCCGCCTCAACCTTGCCCAGGCCTTCAACCCGATTGGCTCATTGACCGGCATGGCCGTGGCCAGCTTCTTCATTCTCCCCAGCCTGCAGGTGGCCGAGTTTCGCCAGGCCCAGTGGGATGCCCATCCGGAGTATTCAGACATGATGCCGAGCCAGGTGGACGGTCTCATCACGACCGCGCTTGAGACCTTCAAGGCGACGCAACAGGAAGAGCACCTTGCCATGGTGGCACACGATCTGGATGTAGTGAAAATTCCCTACGTCGTCATTGCCTTGATTGTCATCGGGGTGCTGGCCCTGTTTGCCGTTTCCAGGATGCCGGATACCGGGCATGAAGAGGAAAAGATCAAACTGGGTTCATTGATACGCCACCTCTTTGGCAGCTTTCATTATGTCGGGGGCGTAGTTGCCCAGGCATTCTATGTCGGTGCCCAGATCATGTGCTGGACCTTCATCATCCACTACGGGATGACCCTGATCGGCCTGTCAGCGGCGCAGGCCCAGAACTACAACATCCTCGCCATGGGGATTTTTCTGAGCTCACGCTTTATCTGCACCTTCTTCCTGAAGTACATTAATCCGGGATTGCTCCTGGGCATCCTCGCCATCGCGGGTTGCGGGTTGACCCTTGGCGCGATCTTCATCCAGGGGATGGCAGGCCTTTACTGCCTCATCGGGGTCTCCGCCTGTATGTCGCTCATGTTCCCGACAATCTACGGGATCGCCCTCCATGGCCTGACCCCGAACGATGCCAAGCTGGGGTCAGCCGGCCTCATCTTTGCCATCGTTGGTGGCGCTTTCATGCCGCGCATGCAGGGTGCGATGATCGACGGTGACGGGATGACCCTCTTCGGGCAAACTCTGGAGTCGGTCAGGATTTCCTTCTTCCTTCCAGCCGCCTGTTTTGTCGTGGTCGCCATCTACGGTTTCCTGTCCAATACAATTGACCGCAAGGAACGCACCAGCCAAGGATAAGCACAACCCACACGCTCATGCTTAAAGGAATCTCACCCTTGATCAGTCCAGAACTGCTGGCCGTCATGGCCCGCATGGGGCACGGTGACGAGCTCATCCTTGCCGATGCTCATTTCCCCGGGGAGACATTCAATAAGCAGGTCATTCGCGCGGATGGGCTTCGTATTCCGGATTTGCTCGAAGCGATCCTCCCCCTTTTCGAACTGGATGCCTACGTGGACCATCCCCTGGTCATGATGGCAGCTGTCGATGGGGATCAATTGGATCCTGCGGTCGAGGCCGCCTATCTCGAAAAAATTCAGCTCACCAATCCGAAGGTCCCCGCTATCCAGCGGGTCGACCGCTTCGACTTCTATGACCGGGCCAAGTCGGCCTTTGCCGTCGTCATGACGGGTGAAACGGCCAAGTACGGCAACATCCTCCTTAAAAAGGGTGTCACGCCCTGCTGAAGGGCGCGTAGCTGAATTCCGTGGGCGGGATTGCTCTTCGCCATGTCAAGTGTGCCAGGCTGCAGCGCCTCTGCCATGGTTTCCGGATCCTAGAAAAGCGAATATCAGGGAGGCGATGGCCAGTCCAACAAGGCGCCCAAAGGAGAAAGAGGAGGTGGTTTTTTTCATGGGGCCTATTCGGGGAATACTTTCAGGATGTGCCGCTGAAACAGGTTGTGATGCACCCGCCGATTGATGATGCCGGCGTTCTCGTCCAGCAGGCTGTAGTAGCCGTCGCCCGCTTTGCTGGCAAGCTTGAAGGCGACATGGAAAAACTGCCGCAGGCTGGAGTTGAACAGCGGGTTTTCCTGATCGTGTTCCACCATGGCGACAAGGTCCTCGCTCTTCCAGCCCCTCGCGACTTTCACGGATGGTAACTGGCTCCGATCAATGTACAACACCGTCGAATACGGGGCTGTCAGGGCGTCATAATGGTCCAGCGCATCGATGTAGAGTTCCTTGACGAAGTCAAATCCGGCACCTCCAGCCTCGGCCAGCCCGATCACTTCCTCCAGCCAGGTTGTCCCTGCTGTCTTCATGTGCAGGCCGGCATTGTGCTTTGTCACTATGTCCTTGATAATTGGATACAGACTGAACTTGTCGCTTCCTGAATGGACGCTCAGCTTCAAAGAGGAGGGAAGACCAAAGTTTTTTATGGCATATGCCAAGACAAGGACATCCGACTCGAACTCCACCGTGAACTGCTCCAGGTCGCCGACATAGTCCACTCCCTTGTTGAAACGGCCGGTGAACTTCGGGGCAATGGTCTGCGCGGGGATATTTTCCAAAGCCAGCAGGCGGAGAATGCCCAGCAGTTCCTTGGGGCCCTGGGGAGTTTCGGTCTCGTCCATCGAAATCTCCACCGCAAAGTCCCCATCCGGGCGGGCGGCGGCAATCTTTTCATACAGGGCCTTTGCCGCCTCGATGGCCGCGCCATATGCCTCCAACAAGGCGGAAGCACTTTCCGGATCAAAGGAGACCGTCTCCATGCCCTCCACGGAGACCGACCCAAGTGCTTCAAGGGTCTGCCGGTAGCGGTCGGCGTTGTCCACGCTCCTCGGCGGCTTGCCGAGGCTGTCGGCGATATCGAGGGTGAAGAAGTCACTACAAGCGATAAAGTCGTCCACGGTCTCGATCGTGATATGATCAGCATCAACGAAGTACGGCCCGTCGTAATCGAGTGCCCTTACTGCTGCGTCCGCCTCATTACGAAGGCTCTGCGGCTCCGTTCCGATGAGGGTATGCTCACGCTTGCTCTTGTTCCACACCGGGGCCACGTCCATGCCCAGTGCCCGTGCGTCCAGAACAGACCGCAGCTGCGCTTCTCCCTGACGGCCAAATCGGTCGCCCATGCCAAAGGTGAATCTCGGTAATTGCTTCATTTGTCTTGGATGTAAATTTCTCAAGCAGGGCCGCAGCCTAGCACCTTTACCTGGATACTACACTATGCATAAATTTATAATTTCTTGCACATTCCGATAACTCACCCAACCCTTGTCCAGCAACCCGATGTCGCGCCAAAGAAAAGTCCTGATGCTGCAAGGGAGCTACAATCCCTCCATCCACAAGGGAATTGCCCAGGCGGCGAGGGCGTTCAATTGGCACCTTGACATCAGTTTGATGAGGTCATCACGCCTGCCCAAGCATTGGGAAGGCGACGGTATCATCTGCAATCTGAATCAGGAGGAACGCTTCGCGAACTTCATCCGGCGCAATCCCCTCCCCTGTGTCGACACATCGATCTGGCGCAGCGACCTCAAGATGCCGCGGGTCTCCACCAGCAATAGCCGTATCGGACAGCTGGCTGCCCGTCACTTCATCGAGCAGGGGCACCGCAATTTTGCCTGGTATGCCTTTCACAAGACCCCATGGGGGGAACTTCGCTTCGAGGCCTTCCGGGAAGTCCTGGGGCAAAGCGGATTGGAGGCTGTACGCCTCGACAGGGGCTTGACCCAGAACACGGAACATATCCGCCGGCAGCTGCGCCAACTCCCCCGCCCAACCGCCATCTTCACGCAGAACGACTTTGATGCAGCCTGGCTGCTGAACCGCTGCCTTGACGAAGGTTGGCAGGTCCCGGATGACTTCGCCATTCTCGGGGTCGATAACAACCCACTCATCTGCCAACTGCAGCCGATTCCACTCTCCAGCGTCAGCAAGGATTCCGCCATTATCGGTTATTCCGGATGCCGCCTGCTGCAGCGCCTCATGGAGGGCAAACCCGTCTCCAACAAAATCCACTACATTGAACCGGAAAGGGTTATAGTCCGAGCCAGTACAGAAACCTTGGCTATCGCCGATCCTCTCGTGCGCAAAGCGATGCAATACATGAACGACAACCTGCGTCACAGTTTCGGGGTTGAGCAGCTTGCCGCCCATTGTGGAACCCATCGCCTCCAACTGGAAAAGCAGTTCAAGAATGCCTTGCGGACCACTGCGCACCAGAAGTTGATTGAACTGCGTATCAAGAAGGCCGAATCCCTCCTCCTGACAACCCGCGACAGCGTCGAGCAGATCGCCAACCTGACCGGGTTTTGTCACGCCCCCCACCTGACCCGTGTCTTCAAGAACCACTTTGGCCTGCCGCCACACAAATATCGTCGAGCCCATGCCACACCAGTGCAGGCTTTTTTTTAAGTAGGCAGATCCGGTCGGGATTGAACCAACCTCCTCAACAAGGCCATAGCGGCAAGATCACTAGGGGCGGATAAGGTTTCCGCCCAGTCCGGCGAGTCATGGGGCCTGCCCTCACAGGGGTTTTGGAATAAAAATTCGCGAAATTGATATTCCCCAGTACCGTCCCTAATGAATCTTACTGGAAAACAAACTATGGAATCATCTCCCTGTCGCATTCTCTTTAAGCTCGTACTTCTGGTGTATATCGCCAGCGCCACGCCCGCAAGGGCGGATCTCGATATCGGAGGCATCCTGAGGATCGAGAGCCCCATCACCTTGGTGGATACAGGCACCCAGGAAGTCGGGGCGGCCGCGGGAATGACCGTATTCATCGGGGAAGGCGATGCGATTCTGCCCGACAGCAGCATCAACCCGCTCGCGAGGGGATTGCTCATCACGGATGCAGTCGTGGGTGTCGTGAAAGTAGGATCCGATTACGCAGTCGTGGCAACGGGCTCAGGATCGATAATTGGCGCAAGCGGGGTGGTCCTTTCGGGGCCCATCCAGGCACGGGTCAACATGCTTCAGACGGCGGTGAGTAAAATCATTTCCGTGGAAGGAAGTGTTCCCCCAGACTTCATCAATCTTGACTTTGATCCCTCTGAAGTGGCCTCGCCCTCAGGCGATCCATTCCAGGAAATCCTCGGCAACAGCGTGGGGATCGGTGTGATCGGCCAGACCATCTTTGGCGATCTTAGCGTGCGCAAACTTTCCCTGAACCGGAACAGCACGATTGAGGGGGCCCTGAACTTTGGAATCTTCAATGCAATCACGAACTTGGGGAATGAGGTCACCGATATTGTCACCCTGAGCGATGTTTCCGGTGACCTACTCATCATGTCGGACGGTACAGCAGGAGTGCTTGCCGGCCTGTTCTCTTCACCCGCTCTCTCGAGCGCGGGTGACTTCTTCCTGCAGGTCAATACAACCAGTCAACAGGTGAATCAGGATTATGAAATTGATGGGGAACTACGGACGGTTGTCGCCGAGGCCGGTCCAAGCGTTTCGGTCATCAGCCAGGGGGCCTTCCTCAATATCGCGGGTCAAAACTTGGCTGGTGATTTCAAATTCCAGCAGGATCCAAGCGGTAATGTCGTTGGCCAGGCGTCTTCGGTCATCAGCATTCTCGGTGACGGTATAACCGAGCTTCTTACACTGTTCGACGGCAGTGGGATCATGCTTTTGACCCCGGACGGGACAGGGGTTGATATAGAGGGGCCGGTGGCGTTTGCAGATTCAGGGATTTCCGCATCCAGTAATTTTCACCTGCTGATCAACAGTACGGGATCCGAGATCGACCAAACGATCAATATCGGCGGAATCAGTCAGCAATTATCTCTCAGCGCGGGCATCGTGTTGATGCAAGCCTCTAATGCACAGCTCGCGGTCCTCGATTCCCAGCTTGTCGGGGATTTCCAGTTTTTGCAGATAATAAGTGGACAACTCCAAGGCCTTCTGGCCAACGGAGCGCTGTTGCTCAATGACGGAACGGGCACCGCGCTGACCGTCGCGAGCGGATCTGGTTTGGTCTTCATGAACAGCTCGGGAACAGGAATGCAGTTTGTCGGCGATGTTTCTATTAACGATCCGGAAGTTTCCACCTCCGAATCCTTTCTCGTTTCAGTGAACACGGGCACATCGTCGATTAATGAAACCCTGTCTATTTCCGGTGAGCTCATTCTGCTGGATCTTCCCGCCGGGCCGTATTTGCGGGTTGAAGGCATCGATAGTTCACTCGTCATTTCCGGACAGACACTGACAGGTAATTTTTTGTTTGAGCAGCAGACCGGTGCCCCTGTTCTGGTCATTGTAACGAACGGATCTTACGCGCAAGGGGGCAGTGTCATCAGCCTATCAAATGCCGAGGGCCCACTGCTCTTGTTCAGTAATGGAATTGCCGGAGAGCTGAGTGGATTAACCAGCCTGTCAGTGCCAGGTATGACAGTCGGTTCTAATTTTATCTTTCAGGTCAACACAACAGGCCAGGCCGTGGACGAAATCGTGGATCTGGGATTCTCCACAATCGCCATTTCCCTTCCTGCCGGTCCGTTCATCCGGTTGATTGGCGTGGATGCATTGGTCTCAATTGCCGGCCTGGACTTGGCCGGGAATTTTATTTTCGAGCAGGTTTCCGAACTACTGGTTAATCTGAGCGCTTCCTCCGTCTCCTTCAGCATGGGCGGTGGCGTGTTGACGGCCTCTGATTGCATCGGGCTGCTTGAAATTGATTCAACCGGAGCAGCCGGGGCCTTGGCATTACCCTTCACGATACTCAACGCCCCGAGTATCAGCCTTTCGGGAACTGCCGAGCTTGCCCTCTTTAATACCCGCCCCACAGCGGTCAACGGGGACTTTGACCTGGGCGGAACAATAGTGAGCCTTTTTCTTCCGAGCGGTTCCTACTCCAGAATCCCCTATCCCGGAGCCATTGTTTCACTGAATCGACTCATTGTCGGGGGTCTGCCGGCAACCATTGTCGGGGATTTGTTTTTCGAGCCGTTCGGCGGACTTGCCCGACTTCGAATTGAAAACGGGAATAGTTCCACCAGCAGCCCGTCCTTGTCATTGGACACCGGCGGCGGGGACATCCTGTTGACTGAGGGAGGGCTTCAAGTGGTGCTTCCCGAGCCAATCATCGATTACGGAATCAGCCTGAACGAATCAGTGACTGTAACCGGCGGAGACTTTGCCACCAGTTCCCCAGTATCGCTCCGCATTCATCCGGGTGCGCTCCAAACCGGTGATATCACGCTGATCGATTTCTCTCTCGCGACAAGTTCCGTCAATGCCGCGGACTTTGGCGTCTCCCCCGCCCTTCCAAGCGGATTCAACCTCACGGTGAGCGGCGGTGAGCTACTGCTCTCCAGTGCGGTCAAGCCCGATGCGGACGACGATGGATTGAGCGATGCATGGGAGAGCACCTACGGACCGGATGACACAAGCCTTTCCCCAACGGACAACAGTGACGGCGACGACCTGGACGCGCTTGCTGAATTTGCCCTTGGGCTGAATCCGACCATCAGTGATTCTCCCGAGTTGATCCCTTCCTTCACGATGCTTGGCGGACAGGAATACCTGAGCCTTACCTATCCTCGAAACGTCGATGCGATTGGCCTTGTTGGTATTTTCACCGAGCGCTCAACCGATTTGGGCAACACCGATCCATGGTCGATTGATGACACGGTATTTGAGAGCAGCACCTCCAGCGAGGTAACGGATCGCTCCATCTTCCCACTTGTCAGCGATAGCAAGGAATTCCTGAGGTTGAGATTTTTAAAGCCCTGATTCAGCGGGCATCACCAGCTCTTCCCAGCGGGCCCGATCCCAGACTGGCGGAGGTGGCAGATCCTTCGCAAATTCCATATAGGCCTTTGTCAAACGAGCGGCGATGTCAGGAAATTCCTCGTAGAGATTATTCTGTTCAAGCGGATCGTCCTTTATGTTGAACAAGCCGTAGGCGGCATCTTCCCCGTCGGGCAGACTCCGCATGAGCCCGGGGACGAGCTTTCCGACATACCGGAGCACCCAGTCCCCTTCGACAATGACCCACGAGCCGGGCGAGAGATCGCGGCGTTGCTCGGCATTGCCAATTACATCATGACTGGAGTAGCCCCATGCCGCAGCGTGGATGCCGGTAAAGTAAAGGCGCTCATGTAGCGGTGTTTTGAGATCCTTCAACAACGGCAGGAGACTGGTACCGTCGATATCTCCGGGAACCGGAACCCCGATGGCGTCCAACGCGGTTGGCAGGACATCCATCACCGAGACGGCTTGGGTGACATGATGGGCACCCTTGATTTTATCAGGCCAGACCATGAGCATTGGAACGCGGATGCCGCCAAGGAACATCTGCCCCTTGTGACCGCGATGCGGACCATTGCCAGGGATCAGACTGAGGTCACCGTCACCCACGTTACAGGTGGCACCATTGTCGGCCGTGAAGAAGAGGATGGTGTTTTCCCATTCCCCACGCCCCTTGAGCATTTCCGAAATCCGTTGGATCGACCGGTCGACCGCGTAGATGTGGGAATAGAAACGGTCCACCAGTGCGGATCCGGTATCAAACCGGCTGGCATACGTTTCCGGCGCATCAACATCGAGCGGTTTGTGCGCGGTGTGTAGCGCCAACTCCACCATAAACGGCTCGCCGGCGTCCAGGGATCCCTTCATGAAGGCGATTGCCTTGTCGGTAAACAGGTCCGTGTTGTACTGGTTCTGCTTACCCGTGAATTCCCGGTCTTCCCAGATAAGTCTGGAACCGTAGAAGGGGCATTCCCACAGATTGTAGAAATAGGCGTAATCAAAGCCGTGGTTGAGTGGATGGTCCTGTTCGCGCGCCGATCCCATGTATCCACTTTCCAATACATCCTGATAGCTTCCCCCTGCGGCAAGGACTTTCTCGCGCAGGCTTTCCACGTGCCTGCCAAGGTGCCACTTGCCAATCATCCCCGTCCGGTACCCGCTTCCCTTGAACAACCCGACAAGGCTCTTTCCCTCGGGCAGCCCCAATTCATTCACATCAATGTTCCGGTAACCACCAAACCGGATCGGATTAATCCCCGTGACAAGTCCCTGCCGGGCCGGCGAACAAAGGTTGCTTGCCGAAAAGGCCCGCGTGAAGACCAACCCGTTTTCGCTCAGGCTGTCCATGAAGGGCATCGCACGACGGGAGGCCTCAAGGGCCACTTGTGGGTCATAGGCCGCATCCCCGAGGGTTTCCGTGAAGGCGAGCAATCCGGGGTCCACATTCTCCAGCTCAAGCTGCCGCGCCACCGGGGCAAATTGTCCAAGCCCGTAATCGTCCATCAGGACAACTACAACATTCGGCTGCCGGGATTCTCCCATCAGGGATGTCAGAAGAAGGCATGTGCAAATCAGGATAAGGGGGGTTTTCATTCCAATCATCTCCATTTTTCCAGCAGAAACACGCTTTCACTGCAAATTTTAGTGGTCAGCATTCACCGAAGCGGCAGAAAGCTCCGGTCGGCCTTTTCGGGGTACCGGATCCTGAAAAAGATGGGCAGTGCCGAATCCCAGGTCATGGACCAGTTGGTCGCCAGTTCCGGGATTGTCTCGAGCAGGCTCCAGGAACCCTGAAGGTCTGTGGATGTGTCAATATCGTAGGCGGCAAAGTCCGTCAGGTTTTCCGCTGAAAACAACAAGTTTGGTTCGACCTTGAGCCTGGCCGCGGGCACGGGGACCGGGATTGGAGTCTTCGTGGCTTCGTCGCTGAAATCAGCGGAGGGGGTTGACCGAGGACTGTAGGAATTGTTGTGGGCGTTATACCATGCGTTCATGGCATCGATGCGTGCCTTGTGGGGATGGCTTTCGGGAATGTCCCCGAAGCTCGAAAAGCCTTCGATCAAATTGTCGGACTGGTCCAGGTCAGTTGCCAGGTCGTACAGTTCAATCGGACTCGTCCGCTTTAAAAACCATTTTCCTTCCGCATCGTTCATGCGGACCGCCCGCTGGTTATTGTTATGGAAGAAATAATGATGAATCGTGCGAACGGGTGCCTCCAGATCGGGTTGCCCGGAAAAGACCAAGGGGAGCAAGCTCGCTGAATCGTAATTCTGGTCATCCGGCAATGCACCGCCCGTCAGGTCAACCATACTCGCCACCCAATCGATCACCGACACCAATTGATCAGAGGATTTCCCCGGAGGAATAACAGATCCCGGTTCTGTTCCATCGCCCCACTTCCAGATGAAGGGCACGCGATGTCCCCCTTCGTAAACGGATCCCTTGTTCCCGCGAAAAGGCCCGTTCGGCCATTGGCCGGCGTCAACCATGCCATCACCCCCATTGCCGTTGATGCCCGGATAGCCGCCATTGTCGCTGGAGACAATGATGAGGGTGTTGTCCGCAATGCCAAGAGCTTCCAGCTTGTCAAGCAGACGTCCCAGCTGCTGGTCGAGGTCGTAAATAAAATCTGCCCGGGAACCGAGGCCGGTCGCTCCTGCAGCCTCGATGCCGCTGCTCGATGGCGTGTGGGGAACATGGATGGCCGGGGCGGCATAGTACACCAGGAAGGGTTTATCCACATGGTTGGCCTCATGGTCAGCGATGAACTCTGCTGCGAAGTGGCTCAGGATCACACCGTGTTCGCTTGTATCAAATTCAGAATCGCCGTAGCCGTCCTGAATCATCTCCCCGTTGCCGACCAGGTCCCCGTCAAGAAAGTGCTGGAGGATTGAATATCCTGAAACATCCACACCGTCGATATCATAAGCGAAAGAGCTGATTGGACGGTACAAGTCATTCTCAAAGTAGGCATAGACGGGGCCCTGGATACCGTCGGGAGTCGCAAAGGTGTAATCAAATCCGTGGTCAAGGAGCCCGTTGCGGAACTGCCGCGTGTAATCGATTTGGTCAAGGTCGGCGTTTGAGGGCCGGATAATGGCTCCAGCGGAATCAAAGAAGTCCCCGCCGAAGTGCATCTTCCCGAAGAAGGCCGTCCGGTAACCAGCCTCTTGCAAGATCGTCCCAACCGTCCTGTGCGGATTGTCGATGCGGTCGTCCACCGCATCTCCGTAATGAAAGGCCGTGTTGCTGTCACGATCCCAGGTTCCCCACGGACGGGAGCGGTGCGTGTAGTTACCGGTCATTACACAAAAGCGGTTGGGTGCGCAAAGGGCAGCCGGTAACTGGGCATCGGTAAAGATCATCCCCTCGTCGCACAATCGATTCATGTTCGGTGTTGGGACCGGTGCCACAGAGGGCTGGTTCACCCCGTCCGCATAGTGCTCATGATACCGGCCCACATCCGCCCAGCCAATATCATCGGCAAAAAAGAAAATGACATTCGGCAGCGACTCCCCCGCCCGGTCGGCGACAATGGCATTGGTTAATCCCAACAGGCCACATAACAGGCAGACCAGTTGTTGTAATCTACCATCTCGGGGGAACTTGGAATACGACCGAAGCATGCCGGCATCATTTCCATCAATCAGCCAAGGAACAAGCTGAAAACAGGGGCAGGAAACTCTAACAACTACCACCTCCGCGTCATCCTGTTGCGCAGGAGCTTCACAGGGCACGGTTGCTCAGTGTGGATGATCCTTTAAACAACAGGCCGGAGGCCTATTACACATCATGACCCATCAAAATAATACGCACTCCCCACTTTTTGTTGTAGACCCACTTTTTGTTGTAGACCCGGATGGCTTGCCATCCGAAGCTCCGGGCGAAGCGAGGAGCGAAGGATGGTGGAGCCGATCGGGATCGAACCGACGACCTCCACAATGCCATTGTGGCGCTCTCCCAATTGAGCTACGGCCCCATCAAAGAAGAAAACAGCAAAGAGGGGCGGGAAGTGGCGTCAACAGCAAATTTAATAAACAAACTGGCAGCTTAGATGAGTCGGGCCTTCAGGCCCGGTTCCACTTGCTTGACCGGGCCTGAAGGCCCGACTCATTGGAGCAGTTCCTACTCCGACCTGAAGACCAGTGAGAAAGTATAGTCCCGGTTGCCCGGGGGCGGGCCGGGAGAGCGTGCGGTCTGGAGGGTGCGGAGGACGGAACGGTCAAAAGCCGCGTTGCCGGAGGACCGATGGATCTGGGCACTGGAAAGCAAACCGCCTGCCGTGATTGTGAAGTAAGCTTCCGCCTCAAGGTTGGAGCCAGAGGGCTCAAAGGCCTGCTGGATGCGTTGGCGGAGGGCGGAAAGATAGCGCTGCAGGGCATCGGAGCTCTCGATCTGGCTCAGGTCAACGCCTTGGATTTTAATGGGCGAAAGCTGCTTCTCGAGCCGCGCCCGGACATCGGTCTCAATTTCCGGCACGTTGCGGACGGGTTTCGGTTTGGGCTTCTGAACACGCTGAACACGTTCCGGCAGGTCGCGGTTCTTGGCCCAGTCCTCGTAGGAAAGTTTTTTGACCGGCTCCGGCTCGGGCTCAGGCTCGGGTTCGGGCTCAGGCAGATCCGGCACCTCGGGAACCGGCTTGATCGGATCGGGCTGATCGACCTTCAGTGGCTCGAGGGGGACATCGGGGAGATCATCCATGGGCGCCTCATTGACCTGCGGGGACGCGGCCGCGACCAGCTCGAAGACGACAGGCTCCGGCTTCTTCATCCAGGATTCGATAAAGATAAACAAAAAGGCGGCCCCGACCAAGGCAACATGCACCATGACCGAGATGACCATTGATTGCTTGGTCTGTCGTTCCATCAGCGGGCGCGTGTCTCGAGGCTGATCTTGCTCAGGCCAGCCCCCTTGACCAGATCCAGCAAGTCGACAACCCGCTGGTAGGGCAGACCGGCATCCGCACGGATCTGCACGACCGGAGGCTCATCCGTGTCCGCGACAAGAACGAGACGTGACTGCATTTCGTTGTCCCCGACTGCCTGATCACCCCAGAAAAACTGTCCCTGCGGATCGATGGACAACATCAGTGGCTCTATTGGCTCACTGGGTTGCGGGCGGGCGGATTCCGTCGGGACGCGGATATCGATTGTCTGCTGAAGCAGGGGCGCCGTGATCATGAAGATGATCAACAAGGCAAAAGCGAGGTCGATCAACGGGGTCACGTTGAGCTCCGACATGGCCTCGAGCGGCTTGCGGCGATGAAATTTACGGGCCATCCAGATCAGTCGCTTGATTCAATTTCAATGCGGTCCGCCAGCAGGCTGGCAAAATTTTCCAGATCGGTAATGAGCAGCTTCACCTGCGTCAGGAGATAATTATAGCCAAATACCGAGGGAATCGCGACGAGCAGGCCCATGACAGTCGTCAAAAGAGCACCGGAAACCCCCGGGGCGAGCGTAGCGATACTGGCACCCTCCGAGCCAGCGATGGCACCAAAAGCGTCCATTACCCCCCAGACTGTTCCGAGAAGTCCGAGGAACGGAGCACCCGAAACAATGGAACCGAGCAGGGTCATGCGGCTTTCATAGCGCAACTGTGACCAAGCCACGGCCCGCTGCAGGGAATTCTCCACATGGGCGATCGCGTTGCGGCTCTTGGCGCTCGTGTGATAGGCCTTCAACCCTTCGCGCCCCAGGTGTGCATACGGTCCTTTGGCCTCTGGCAGTTTGGGATCAATGGTGAGGATACGCTCGGTGGCATCCAGTCGCATTTGGAAGCCGCGGTTCTGGTCACGAAACTTGGCCAGCTCCATATATTTGCCAACCATGACCGTCCAGGCCACCATGCTGAAGACACCCAGCAGCATGACAATCGCCTTCCCGGCGAGGTTGGCTTGTGCGAAGGCCTGAATCATGCCCAGATTGGGCGACTCGACCAGCGGCGTGAAAACATCAAAGATAAACATCGGTAGGGAAATCATTTGAAGCAGTCCGAGGGGCCGCAATTGAAAAGTCCCCCTCACCCGCATTTTTCTCGACAAGGCCAGTGGCGATGCGGTCCAATGGTCCTTTTCCAAAATAGAGATTATTCCACGAATGAATGCCAAGAATATCCTGAACGAGCTGTCTGAAAAGATGGCCACTGCCTCCACAAAATCGGCTATCGTCGGCCTGGACGGATTTGTCGACAAGATCATCAAGCCGGTCGACAGCCGCTTCGGACAGGGTGCCGATTTTGAGCCGATCCCGACCATTGAAGCGTTCGGGCAACGCATCATCGATGCCGCTGGAGAGTCGGCCAATATCGAGCTGTACGAGGAATATGAAAAGCTTGGTGGTAACGGTCCCATCATGGCCAATGCGCTTGTTGCCGATGGCTTGAAGGTCCAATACATCGGTGCCCTTGGCCAGCCAATGGAAGCGGTCTTCGAGGAATTTGCCAAAAATACAAACGCCGTCAGCATCTGTGCTCCCGGCATTACGCACGCTCTCGAGTTTACCGACGGGAAGATCATGCTTGGATCGATGAAGGGCCTCGATGACCTTACCTTGGACCGTATTCTTGAAGTGATGGGAGAAGGGGCTTTCATCGACGCTGTAAACCGCGCCGATCTCATCGCCCTCGTCAACTGGACCATGATCCCCAACATGACCGCCATTTTCGAGGGCCTCCTCACTCGCGTCCTGCCAAACCTTGGCCCGAAGGAATCCGGCCGCTGGTTTTACTTTGACCTGGCCGATCCGGCCAAACGCTCCCGTGGTGATTTGAAGGAAGTGCTCAATGTCATTTCAAAGTTCCGCTCGCACGGCTCAGTCACCCTCGGCCTGAATCTCTCCGAAGCAAAGCAGGTATGCGATGTCTTCGAACTCGGCAGCGTCGAGGAGGAGGCGGACTCGCTCAAGTCCGGCGCCACCCGGATTCGCAACGCCCTCAACCTTCCCTGCGTGGTCATTCATCCACGGTCGGGGGCCGCCTGCGCCACGCGGGATGGTGCATGGTATGTCGAGGGGCCCTTCTGCAAGTCCCCAAAAATTTCCACGGGGGCCGGAGACCATTTTAATTCGGGATTTGCCGCGGCCGAGGTCATTGGCCTTTCGCCTGAGGCCTGCCTGATGGTCGCCGTGGCCACCAGCGGTCAGTATGTCCGCACAGGCCGCAGCCCCTCACTGAGGGAAACCGCTCGCTTCATCGAAAGCTGGACCTCCGGCTCATTATCTGATTAATTAAAAGCATGACAGAGAACGACGACACACGGGGATTTCTCATCTCATTTGAAGGATCCGAGGGCAGCGGAAAGTCCACCCAGATCAGCCGCATTGCCGACCGTTTTGAAGATGCCGGATATGAGGTTATTGTGACTCGCGAACCGGGTGGAACACCGATCGGTGAAGAGATCCGGCACACGCTCATGCACGCAGCCGAGGGGCATAACATGATGCCCGAAACGGAGCTGCTACTCTTTGCCGCGAGTCGCGCCCAGCTGGTGCGCGAAGTCATTCTCCCCGCCGTGGAAGCCGGCAAGATCGTCCTTTGTGACCGATTCATGGATTCGACAACGGTCTATCAGGGGGTTGCCCGCAATATCCAGTCGGAGCCGGTCCATATGATCAACACCTTTGCCGTTGGGGAAACCAAGCCAGATGTCACCGTGGTCATTGACCTTGATGCGGAAGTCGGCCTGCAGCGGGTGAAGCACCGGGCCAACGACTTGCCCGACCGGATGGAAAAGGAGAACATTGAGTTTTACCAGAAGGTGCGCAACGGGTACCTCATGCTGGCCAAGGCCATGCCGGAACGCTTTATCGTTGTTGATGGCGAATTGCATCGGGATGAGCTGGAAAACGCCATCTGGAAGCAACTCCGCCAGCGCGTCATCTAACATGTCGGGCCTGAGCCAGCTACCAGCTGAAATCCGCGCCCTCCGGCCGGTCAAGACCCTCGAGGCCAATTTCGAAAAGGGCCGGTTGGCTCACGCAATTCTCCTCAAGGGAGATGATCTGGTGCTGCTTGAAAGCGTGGCCCAAGCACTTGCCGGAACCATTTTGAAAGCAAAGGGCAAGACGGACTCGCACGCCGACTACTTCACGCTGCGCCCGTCGAAAAAATCCCGCCGGATCATTGTCGGGGAACGTGGCAAGGACGAGCCCAACACAATGCGGCATCTCATCCGCCAACTGAACCAGACCTCCAACCAGGGCGGCTACAAGGTGGCGGTGGTATACGAAGCTGACCGCTTGAATCCACAGGCCGCCAACGCATTTCTGAAAACGCTGGAAGAACCTCCGCCGCAAACCTTGATCCTCCTGCTGAGCACCCGGCCCTATGATATCATCGAGACCATTCGCTCACGGTCATTCCAATTTAAGATTCCCAGCCAGTTAAGCCGCAAACGGGACGAAGACTGGACCCAGTGGATTTCCGATTACGGCAACTGGATTAAATGGCTCCATGCCGATTCCGCCTCCGCCCGCGCCGAGCCCGACCGGGCAATCCTGCAAGCGTATGGCCTGCTCTCGCGCTTTGTCGACAAGGTGGAGGCAAGCTCTGAAGCCTCATGGAAGGAGCAGGCCGATTCCATCCCTGAACACCTATCGGATGAAGAGCTGGATGCCATGAAAGTGGGTCTGCAAAAAGGCATTCGCGACAAGCTTCTTATCGACATTGAAGAAGCGACACGCCTTGCGGCCATCGAGCTGAGCCACGAAGTCCCCTTCCCTGCCGACGCATTGACCCAGGCCATTGCCGCCTTGGAATCCTGCATGGGCCTGCTCGCCCTCAACATGAAGGACGATGCCGCCCTTGAGGGATTCTTCCTCCGTTCCCTGAAAATCTGGACGGTCTAGAACACCGCAAGAAAGCCGCCATGAGTCGGGCCTTCAGGCCCGGTTACGCCTCCTGTCAACCTTCAGGCCCGGTTACCGGTCCAACCGGACCCAATGTTCAATCAAGTCCTCGACAGCCTTCACCGGAGGCACTTCCCCCCGTGCCACGGCAGCCGACAAATCCTGTAGCCGTCCGTGCATGACCGTGTTTGCGAGAAAGCGTTGCCGCAGAGCCTCGTTCAAGAGCTCGTGCATCCAGTCAAGGTTCTGGGTTTGTCGTCGTTTTTCAAATACACCATTCGCCTGGACAGTCTCCTTGAAGAGTTGAATTTTCTCCCACAGCTCGGGAATCCCCTCTTTGGTAAGCGCTGATGCCATGTAGGCTTTTGTCTTCCAACCTTCCGTGCATGGGTGCAGGAAACTGAGGACGCGGTTGTATTCCGCCTTCGCCATGCGCGCCTTGCGGACGTTGTCGCCGTCGGCCTTGTTCACGACAATGGCGTCGGCCAATTCGATAACGCCCTTCTTGATGCCCTGCAGCTCATCCCCCGCGCCGGAAATCATGACAAGCAGGAAGAAGTCGACCATCGATCGCACGGTGACTTCGCTCTGACCGACCCCGACCGTCTCCAGAAGAATGACATCAAACCCGAAGGCCTCACACAGAAGCAGCGTCTCGCGCGTCTTTCGGGCCACCCCGCCAAGGCAACCACCCGTCGGGGACGGACGCACAAAGGCGGACTTGTGGCCCAGAAGCTTTTCCATCCGTGTCTTGTCACCGAGAATGCTTCCCTTGGTGACCGAACTGGACGGATCCACCGCAAGGACCGCGACTTTAAACCCTTTCTCGCACAGCATGGCACCAAGGGTATCAATCATCGTGGACTTGCCTGCGCCGGGCACGCCCGTGATGCCGACCCGAAGCGACTTGCCGGTTTCCGGCATCAAGCGGTCGAGCAATTCCTGCGCGAGGGCCTGATGGGCGGGCGCATTGCTTTCGACCAGCGTTATGGCGCGGGCCAGAAGCGTCCGGTCACCTGAACGGATCCCGATTTCAAGCTCATCTACCGATAACTGCCGGCGCTTCGCAGGTGGCTTGGAGGAAATACTCGGAAGACTGCCGGGCATGCCGTCATGACCTCCCTCAACACCTTTCATGACGTTCGAAGCAAACCCCTCGCCACCTTCGGCAGGTGCCCACTCGGGTCGCTTTCGTTCATCACTTTCTGTCATCAGAAACCAAACCCCTGCCCCTATTCAACCTGCCCTTCCAGCAGGCTCAGGAGCTTGCGGGCAGACTCGGTGATAATTGTCCCCGGGCCAAAGATCGCCGAGGCGCCTTTGGCGTAGAGATCATCATAATCCTGTGCGGGGATAACGCCCCCAGCCACGACAAGAATATCCTCTCGTCCATGGGAAGCCAGTGCAGCCACCAGCTTGGGCAAAAGTGTCTTGTGGCCAGCCGCCAGTGAGCTCATCGCCACGATGTGGACGTCATTCTCAACGGCTTGGGCTGCTGTTTCCTCCGGTGTTTGGAACAAAGCCCCGATATCCACGTCGAATCCGAGGTCGGCATAAGCGGTTGCCACGACCTTGGCTCCCCGGTCGTGCCCGTCCTGCCCCATCTTCGCAACCATGATACGTGGGCGACGGCCTTCCTTTTCAGCAAAGGCGTCGGCACGTGCGCGGATCTTCTCCACCTCGTCCTTGTCACCGTATTCACTACTGTACACACCACTAATCGAACGAATTACAGCCTGATGGCGACCATAGACTTTCTCAAGGGCGTCAGAAATTTCCCCAAGGGAGGCCCGGGCCTGCGTTGCCTCAATGGCCACTTGGAGCAGATTCTCGTCCGTCTCCCCGGCTGCAGCCTTGGTCAGGCGCTCAAGCGTCTGGCGACAAGCCGATTCATCCCGCTCTTCACGGAGCTTGGCCAGCCGCTTTAATTGCGACTCGCGAACAGCTGTGTTGTCGACATCAAGAATCTCAAGCGGGTCCTCTTTCTCGAGGCGGTACTTGTTCACCCCGACAATGGTTTCACGGCCGCTGTCAATGCGTGCCTGGCGCCGGGCCGCCGCTTCCTCAATACGCATTTTCGGAAGCCCTGTCTCAATGGCCTTGGCCATTCCACCGAGCTCCTCGACTTCCTGTATGTGAGCCCACGCGCGTTCCTTCAGGGCATGCGTGAGCGCTTCGACATAATAACTGCCACCCCACGGATCAATGACTTTGCAAATCCCCGTTTCGTCCTGCAGGAAGAGCTGCGTGTTACGCGCAATCCTGGCAGAGAAATCGGTCGGCAAGGCGATCGCCTCATCCAAGGCGTTGGTGTGCAAGCTCTGGGTGTGTCCCATTGCGGCCGCCATGGCCTCGACGCATGTCCGTGTGACGTTGTTGTACGGGTCCTGCTCAGTGAGGCTCCATCCACTGGTCTGCGAGTGCGTCCGCAGGGCCAACGACTTCGGGTTCCTGGGATTGAATTGGTTCACCAACTTGGACCAGATGAGGCGCGCCGCGCGCATCTTGGCCACTTCCATGAAGTAGTTCTTCCCTTGTGCCCAGAAAAAGCTCAAGCGTGGGGCGAAGGCATCAATGTCAATGCCGGCGTCAATGCCCGTGCGCAGATACTCCAGGCCGTCGGCAAGGGTGTAGGCCATCTCAAGGTCGGCAGTCGCTCCCGCTTCCTGCATGTGATAACCGGAAATGGAGATCGAGTTGAACTTGGGCATCTTCTGGGAAGTGAACTCAAAGATGTCCGCAATGATTTTCATGCTCGGAATGGGCGGATAGATGTAGGTGTTCCGCACCATGTATTCCTTGAGAATGTCATTCTGGATCGTTCCCGCTAGCTCCTCCAGCTTCGCACCCTGCTCGAGCGCGGCCACAATGTAAAAGGCCATGATCGGCAGAACGGCGCCGTTCATCGTCATGGAAACGGAGACCTTGTTCAGTGGAATGCGGTCAAACAGGACCTGCATGTCCAGTATCGAATCAATCGCTACACCGGCTTTCCCGACGTCCCCGACAACACGCTCATGGTCGCTGTCGTATCCGCGGTGGGTTGCAAGGTCAAATGCCACGGAGAGCCCCGTCTGCCCGGCGGCAAGATTCCGGCGATAAAAGGCGTTGGATTCCTCAGCCGTGGAAAACCCCGCATACTGACGAACCGTCCATGGGCGGAAGACATACATGGTGGCGTAAGGCCCGCGCAGGAACGGGGCCACGCCCGCCTGGTAGTCAAGGTGTTCCATGCCGGCAAGGTCTTCCTTGCTGTACAATGGCTTCACCGGGATTTGTTCCATGGTGTCCCAGACATGATCCTCGGCGCGTTTGCCGGTCTTCTTCTCAAGGGCCGCTTTCCAGTCTGCGTACCCCTTACCGCTGCTGTCCGCTCGGTAGTCTAACTTTGTAAAATCGGGTGTTGTCGTCATTTTTTGGTGACAGTTGATGGTTGAAATTCCTTAAAGGCTCGCTCCCATTGATTCGAGAAGCGCACGATTGAAACTGTAGTTATTTACGCGGATGTTCACGAAGTCGTCCACTCCGGCGGCCCGCCACTTTTCCTCGTTGTCACCAGGCGCCCCGGCAACCAGAATCTTTATCCCGGCGTCCAGTTCACTAATGGCTGCAGCGAGAGCTTCCACCGTGGTGGAATAGGTCTCATCGTCTGAAGTGATGATTGCCGCCTTGGCCCCGCTTTCCTTGAGCGCGGCAACCGCCGTGTCAATGTCCGCGTAATCGTCCTCGTTGAGCAACTCAAACCCAGCCACCTGAAAGAAGGAGCTGGTCCAGTCTGCCCGGATACGGTAACGCCGGGAAGGTCCCATGTTCAATTGATGGATGCGGGCTGGACGACCAGCCTCTGCCAGCTCGCGCGCGGCGAGCCGGAGATTCTCATACTCCTCCGCGGCCCGCTTGAACCCGATCGGGTTGGCCTTGATATCGGATTGGCCTAACTCCAGGGCGGCCATCAGCTCCTGCACGGTTGCCCCGGCACGGGCAGCCTCGACCAGTGACTCTATCCGGGAGCCGGATTTGCCACAATTTGCAAGGGCTTCCTGAACGGCCTTGTCGTCACGGCTGGACTTCCAGGTATCAACTGTCGCGATTCTTTCGATACGGACTGCCTCGTAATCAATTTCCCTGCCACCGAGCAACTTCTCACTCGCATTGGGATAGGAATTGGTCCCGACGATGACATCCTTGCGACGCTGGATATTCTTGATCTTGGCCGCGTAGACCTGGGCAACATCTTCCTGCAAGGTGCCACTTTCCAAGGCGGCGAGAATTCCCCCAGCGGCTTCGATTGCCTGGAATTGTTTCCATGCGGCAGCGGCCATCTCGTCCGTGATGGTCTCCACGGCGTAGGATCCACCAGCTGGATCAATCACATTGGTCAAACCACACTCCTCTGCGAGGATCGCGTGCGTGTTGCGGGCAATGCGCCGGGAAAACCCGTCGCTTTCCCGGATAATCTCGTCAAAGGGAGCGACGTGCAGGCTGTCACATCCACCCACTACAGCGGAGAATGCCTCCGTCGTCGTGCGCAGCATGTTCACATATGGATCAAAGCGGGTCTTGTTCCACAAGCCGGTGCGGGCGTGCAAGTGCACCTTGCGCTCCGCTTCCGACACTCCATAAGCCTCCAGAATCCGTGTCCAGAGAAGCCGCAGGGCACGCAACTTGCCAATCTCGATAAAGTAATTCCCACCGATGGAGACGGATAACCGCATCCTCGGAACCACCAGCTCAGCCGGGACTCCCCGTTGCGCGAGCTCCTTGAGGCAATTGGCACCAGCCGCAAGGACGGCGGCCAATTCCTGAGCGGAGCTGGCCCCGCCATTATGAAAGGCATGGCCCTGGATATCGAGAATCTGCAACTGCGGCAGCCTCTTCGCCGCGGCCTGTATCAACTCGGCCATGACATCAAAAACTTTTTCCTTTTCACCGGGAAGGGCACCCGTTTCGGCCAACCAGGCCGCCGGATCCATTCCGAGGCAACCGCGGACTTCTTCAGGATTTGTTCCCGATTCGCGAACCCACTCGTCAAGCAGTGCGTAGATCGCCGGTGCAGCCGCACCACTCTGCAGGTTGAGGGAGATCATTTCCGGATGAATCCCTTCCAGAAGCACTTTCAAATCCCCGAGCGCGGAGAGCGATACCCCGCAGACACCGACAGAAGAGGTTTCTGCGGACGCATCCTGCCCTTCGCGTGTCGGACGGTCGAACCAGACGTTCAACTCGTTCTGCCCATTCTCCAGCTCGTGCCGGGCAATCGTGTTCAATTCCTTGGCCGTCGGCGCGGAAAGTTCCTGCGAAATCAGCCACCCGGCATCCACATAGCCTTCCAGCCGGCTGCCTCGGACCTGGCTGCCCGTTCCGGGTGTGTCTCCCAGATGCGGGAAATCAGCCATCGTTTCCCGCATGTAGATCGGTTGAAGGTCAAACCCTTCATACGTCGGCGTGATCAGCGTTTTTTCGAAAGGCCGCCCCTTTAACAGTTTGACAGCCGCTTCCTTCCATTCCTCGTAGGTCTGCGAAGGAAACTCGCTCAGAAGACGGGTTGTCTTGTCGGATTCCATTTTACCAGTTGCGTTGAGTTATATTTTGAATTGTGAAGTATTAATGTGGTTGGCTATTAAGGCGACTTCCAACGGTTTTAAAGGGCAAATTGATTAATTTATCTAATACTACAAGAAATTTCGTTAAGTTTTGTTAATTTTATACTTGTCCCAATCGAGAAGAATCAGATAGAAAATAAAGACAATCAATAAACAAGAAAATGATACAACAAATCGACCATATTGGCATAGCGGTTAAATCCCTTGAAGAGGGCGTCAGTTACTACGAAAAGACCCTCGGGCTGAAATGTGAAAGCATCGAGGAAGTGGCCTCCCAAAAGGTGAAGACAGCCTTCTTCCATGTCGGGGAAGTGCATATTGAGTTACTGGAAGCGACCGATCCGGAGAGTCCGATCGCCAAATTCCTGGAAAAGAACGGGGAAGGCGTGCATCACATTGCTTTTCGCACGGACAACATCACGGAACAGCTGGGATCAGCGGCCGCTGCAGGTGCCCGTTTAATCCATGAAGTGCCTTTTGAGGGGGCAGCGAACAAATTGGTAGCATTCCTGCATCCAAAATCGACGCACGGCGTCCTGACTGAATTCTGCGCCAACAAGGAATAATCACTTTATCTGAAGGAAATCGATAAGATGCCCATTGACCCACAATTACTGAAAGACCTGCACAAGCGCCGGGAAACCGCGCTCCTCGGAGGCGGCGAAGAAAAAATGGCCAAGCGGAAGGAAAAAGGCCTTCTGCCCGCGCGAGAACGGCTCCTGGAACTGTTTGACGAGGATACCTTCCAGGAATTTGGCATGCACGCCAAGCATTCCTGCAAGAGCTTCGGAATGGAAAAGAAAAAGATGCCCGGCGACGGTGTGGTCACGGGAACGGGTTATGTCGACGGACGTCCGGTTGCCGCGTACGCACACGACTTCACGGTTGGTGGCGGGGCGCTTGGCCGGATCCATGCCAAGAAAGTCTGCGACCTGATTGATTACGCGATCAAGGCGGGAATTCCCGTGGTCGGGGTGAATGACTCTGGCGGGGCCCGCATCCAGGAAGGGGTGGATTCACTTTCCGGATATGGCGAAATCTTCTACCGCAATGTCCAGTGTTCCGGGCTTATTCCGCAGATTGCGATCATTGCCGGCCCCTGTGCCGGTGGGGCAGCATACTCCCCCGCCCTGATGGATTTCCTCATCATGACCCGCAAGAACGCCAACATGTTCATCTGCGGGCCTCAGGTGATTGAGGCGGCCACCGGCGAAAAGGCTGAGCTGGCACAATTTGCCACGGCCGACGCCCACGCCAGCGTGAGCGGTAATATTCATCTCATTGCCGAGGACGATGCCCATGCGATTGAGCTTGCGCAAACCCTCCTCTCCTATCTCCCGGCCAACAATATTGACGATGCGCCTCACCACTTGCGGGAAACCATGAGTCTGGACCCGATCAAGCGCTTCAATGACCTTGTGCCGGCTGATCCAAAGAGCCCCTTTGATGTGCACGAAGTCATCGATGTACTGGCCGATGAGGAGACCTTCTTTGAAATCATGCCTGATTTCGCCAAGAATCTCGTCACGGGGTTTGCCCGCATTGACGGGGCCGTCGTGGGGATCGTGGCCAATCAACCCAATGTCAAGGCAGGCTGCCTCGATATCGATGCCTCCGACAAGGGCGCACGGTTTGTCCGCGTCTGTAACATCTATTCAATTCCCATTGTCACGCTGGTCGATGTGCCCGGATTTTTCCCGGGTCTTGAACAGGAACGCCGGGGAATCATCCGCCACGGGGCCAAGATGCTCTTCGCCTACGCCTCGGCAACAGTCCCGAAGATCACCGTGATCATGCGGAAGGCTTACGGCGGGGCTTACCTGGCCATGTGTAGTGCCGACTTGGGCGCGGATCTGGTCTTTGCCTGGCCCACGGCGGAAATCGCCGTCATGGGGGCCGAAGGAGCGGTGAACATTGTCTTCGGCAAGGAACTCAAGGCCTCCGACAACCCGGCCGCCAAGCGGGCTGAGCTGATTGATTCCTACCGGGATGAATTTGCTTCACCTTACCAGGCGGCTGCCAACGCTTTTATCACGGATGTGATTGAGCCGGCGCAAACGCGGTCCTGTGTCTCACTTGGTTTACACAGCCTGCTTTCCAAGCGCGAAACCCGGCCACCGAAGAAACACGGAAATATTCCGCTTTAATTTAAGAAACGCATCCGTATAAGGAAACGCATGCCAATTGCAGCAACCCATCCCTTCATCAGTTCGCTTGAGCACATTCTCGGCTTTTTGGTCGTCCTGATTGCCCTCATGCTTCTGTGGGGCCTCACCGTCCTGCTCGGAGTGATCTTCAAACGGAGTCCGCAACCGGATCCAGTCTCGATTTCCGGACCGGCCGAAGAAATCGATGAAGAGGAGGTAGCGGCAATCGCAGCAGTGGTGTCATGCCTGATGGGACGCCGATCACGGATCGTTTCCATTCGCTCAGCGGCCACCAAGGATTGGAACCGCGAGGGGCGCCGGGAACACTTTGCATCACATAAAATCCGCTAAAATTTTAGAACCACCTTTTCGAAGTATGAAGAAACAATTCCGCATAACGCTTAACGGCAAAGTTTTTGACGTCGTCGCCGAGGTAATGGGCGATGATTCCGCCCCGCCAAGGGAATCCGGCGGGGGCCGCCGGCCTGCGCGATCAGCCGGTGCCGCGGCAGTTGCCGCCCCCGTGGCAAAGGCAGCAGCTCCCGCAGCCGCTGCTGGAGGAGGTGTTCCCAGCCCGCTCGCCGGCAAGGTCGTTTCGATTGATGTCTCCGTCGGCGACGAAGTTGCCGCAGGCCAGCAGATTGCCACCCTTGAGGCCATGAAGATGAACACGGTTGTCTCGGCCCCGGTCGCCGGATCCGTGAAGTCCATTGAAGTCGCCGCAGGTGAACCGGTCGAGGAAGGCCAGTCGCTCCTCACAATCGAATAACCCCAAACTACTTTATCATGGATTCCATCAACGACGTCCTCCAATCCACAGGCTTTGCCCAGCTGCATTGGCAGATGGTCGTGATGTGGGTCATCATAGGCGTGCTCATCTACCTTGCCGTAGTGAAGCAATTCGAGCCACTCCTCCTGGTTCCGATCAGCCTGGGTGCACTTCTCGCCAACCTGCCCATTCATGATGTCATCCTACAGGCTCCGGAGATTCAGTACACCCTGTCGGAGAGCGGTGAAATCAGCCGTACGCTGATCTCCCCCGGCGGGCTTTTCTATTATATCCAGCAAGGGGTCTCGCTCGAGATATTCCCTCCGCTCATCTTCATGGGCGTTGGTGCCCTGACGGACTTCGGGCCGTTGATCGCCAATCCGCGGACCCTGCTTCTGGGAGCCGCCGCACAATTCGGCATATTTGCGACCTTTTTCGCAGCTGTCGGTAGCGGGGCCTTCACTTTGGAACAAGCGGCCGCGATCGGAATTATTGGGGGCGCGGATGGGCCCACCTCGATCTTTGTCGCCAACAAGCTTGCCCCGGAATTACTGGGGGCAATTGCCGTGGCAGCCTATTCCTACATGGCCCTGGTGCCCGTCATCCAGCCACCCGTCATGCGCTTCCTGACCAATGAAAAGGAGCGCAAGATCCGTATGCAATCCCTGCGGAAGGTCTCCAAGACCGAAAAGATGATTTTCGCGATTGTCGTCATGGCATTTTGCCTGCTTGTGGTTCCAGCGGCCGCTCCGCTCATTTCCATGCTCTTCATCGGGAATTTCATCCGTGAAAACGGCGTCACTGAGCGGCTCGTACGAGCGGCCCAGAATGAGATCATTAATGTGGTGACCATTTTCCTCGGACTGACGGTTGGCCTGAAAATGGGCTGGGACAAGTTTCTCGACCCGAAGACGCTGGGTATTCTCGCCCTTGGCATTGTGGCCTTCGTCATTGCCACCGGCAGCGGTGTGATCATGGCCAAGTTGATGAATCTCTTCAGCAAGAACAAGATCAACCCCCTGATTGGTTCAGCCGGCGTCAGTGCGGTCCCGATGGCGGCTCGAGTCAGCCAGGTTGAGGGCCAAAAGGCCGATCCGGACAATTTCCTTCTGATGCACGCCATGGGGCCGAACGTCGCAGGTGTGCTCGGCAGTGCGCTGGCAGCCGGGTATTTCATCGCCATTCTGGGCGGTTGAGGAATTCCTCTGGAAGGCTGAAGTTGCGGTTGCTAATAATTCGCCTTTACTGCTAAGGTGATCGACATGTTCCGGCGTTTTTTCATCTGGCGCGCCGAAAAGCGCATGGGTCGGTCCCACTATAAGTTTGACCGACGCCAATATCGGGGCGTCTTCAAACCCGGATTTTTCGCGCATTTATCGCAAACAAACTTCTGGCAAACAGACAACGATCCCTTTCTCCGATCTAAGAGACGGAAGAAGCGGTGGATCCTGTTTTTCAGCTTTGTGGTGATCATTGCCCTCGCATGGGTAGTCGTGGAAAGCAGCCGCGCACTGAGTCTCTTTTAGAAGTCTCAAGACGGGTTGCCTGTTAGCTTGACTCCACTGGCGCATTGCCCATCTTCGCCGCTTTCAAAAGCCTCTGAAATCAGGAGGCATCCGTAGCAAAATGGCCACCGAACTGAAAGACACTCTCAATCTCCCAAAGACCCAATTCCCGATGCGGGGAAATCTCGCCGCACGTGAACCGGAGTTATTTTCCTCATGGGACGGGGATGACCTGTACGGAAAAATTCTTGAGCACCGGGCCAGTGGACCAACCTTCATTCTCCACGATGGCCCACCCTACGCCAACGGCGATATCCACATGGGCCACGCCCTGAACAAGATCCTCAAGGATTTTGTCATCCGCTACAAAAGCATGCGGGGATTCAAGGCCCCCTACGTTCCCGGTTGGGATTGCCATGGGCTTCCCATCGAGCAGCAGATCCTGAAGCAAATCGGCGACAAGATCCATGATATGGATCCCCAGGAACTGCGCCAGCTCTGCCATAAGTACGCCTTGGGCTGGATTGACAAGCAGCGCACCCAATTCAAGCGCCTCGGTATCCTTGGAGACTGGGACACGCCGTATGCGACAGTGACCCACATGTACGAGGGCGGCATCTTGAAAGTGCTTCTCGCATTGGTGGAGAAAAACCTGATCCGGAAGGGACACAAAGCGGTTCATTGGGACCCTATCTTCCGGACTGCCCTCGCAGAGGCCGAGATTGAATACCATACGCATAAATCCCCATCGATTTATGTAGCGATGCCGTTGCTCAATCCGGAAACGATTGCCCCGGTTGCCAACCTGAAGGAGGTTTCTCTTGTCATCTGGACAACCACCCCATGGACCATGCCGGCAAATTTGGGCGTTTGTCTGCATCCGGAATTTGACTATGTGGCTGTCAAGGTTTCCTCGGGAGCGCATTACGTGGTCGCAAAGGAGCTTTTGGAATCCTTCAAGGCCGATACGGGCTTGGAGGAGGCGGAGGTCGTTGCGACCTTCAAGGCGACTGACTTCGATCGCGCCAAAGCCGCCCATCCGATATTTGAGGAGGCCGAGAGCCTCGTCATGCTTGGCGAGCATGTCACCCTTGAGCAGGGAACCGGCTGTGTGCACACGGCTCCGGGACACGGTGCTGATGACTTTATTATCGGTAAGGCGTACGGCCTCCCGGTCTTCTGTCCGGTTGACGACAAGGGATGCTACACCGAGGAATTCCCCGAAATGGAAGGGATCTTTGTTTTTGACGCTAATCCGAAGGTCGTCGAATTGCTTGACCAGAGGGGCCTCCTCCTCGGCCACAAGACGGTCGAGCATGAATACCCCTACAGCTGGAGAAGCAAGCACCCCATCATTTTCCGGGCAACGGAGCAGTGGTTCATGGAGCTGGCCGATGGCGGCGTGCGCGAAAAGGCCCTCGAGCTGATTAATAATGACGTGGAATGGATTCCCGGTTGGGGCCGGGAACGAATCCGTGGCATGGTTGAACGCCGCCCGGAATGGTGTATCAGCCGTCAGCGCCACTGGGGTGTCCCGATCCCCTCCATCCGCGACCTGAAGACAGGTGAATCTGTCCTCAATGCGGATGTTATCCGGAATTTCATCGAGCTTGTCTCGAAAAAGGGCACCGATGCCTGGTATACCGAACCGCTCGGTCACTTTCTTCCACCCGAGATGAAGGAGGAAGACTACGAGAAGGAATTTGATATTCTCGACGTCTGGTTCGATTCGGGCGCATCACATGTCGCTGTCCTTGAAGAAGACGAGCGGCTGCATGCACCGGCTGATCTATACCTCGAAGGTAGCGACCAGCACCGTGGATGGTTTCAACATGCCCTGTTGACCTCTGTCGGCGCCCGCGACTGCGCCCCCTTCAAGAGTGTCCTGACACACGGCTTTGTCCTCGATGGAGAAGGCAAGGCGATGTCCAAGTCCCAGGGAAATGTCATCTCCCCGCTCGAATTGATCAAAACTTTCGGCTCGGACATTCTGCGACTCTGGGTAGCGAGCATTGATTATCGCAACGATGTGGCGATCTCGCCCGAAATCATCAAGATTACTGCGGATACCTATCGCACCATCCGCAATACAATCCGGTTCCAACTGGGCAACTTGTGCGACTTCAAGGCCGACGAACATCTTCTTGCCCCGGAGGATTTGACGCCGCTCGACCAATGGGCCCTGAACGAACTCGCAGTTCTTGCTGATTCCGTTACGGAGGCCTACGAAAAGTACGAGTTCCATCGCGTCTACCAGCTGCTCAATCGCTTCTACACGGTGACCTTGTCCGCGCGATACCACGATTTCCTGAAAGACCGGCTCTACACCTTCCGCACAGACTGCCACGAGCGAAGGTCAGCCCAGACAGTCATCTACCACCACATCCAGACCCTCAACCGCCTCTGGGCGCCTATCCTGGTCTTCACCTGCGATGAAGCCCTCAACGCGGGCCTGAAGAAGGACAATGGGCTTGATTCCATCCATATGGAGGACTGGCCCAGCGTTCCCGGTACATGGAGAATGGAGAAAACGGCCAGCGAAGTGGAGCAACTTCTGGAAATCAGGGATGCGGTAAACGAAAAGCTGGAAGCCTTGAGGTCCGCCAAGAAGATTGGAAAATCCGTGGAAGCGGCCCTCACCCTTTCCGTGAAACCGGATTCTGAACTGGCTCGCGTGCTGGAAAATTACAGCGAGCAACTTGCGGAACTTTACATTGTTTCCACAGTCAAAGTCATCCCGGATGAAAATTCCGACCCAGTTTCCATTGACGTCAGCGTGGCTGATGGTGAACGTTGCCCGCGCTGTTGGAGAACGGTCACTGAGCAGCAAACAACCTCCTTCGGAGCTGTCTGCCCGCGCTGTGCCGATGCCCTCACCCCATTTGTTGAACAAGCATAACCTTTAATCGATATGCCCAGTAAGAAATCTGCGACTAAGAAGTCTGCGGTCAAAAAATCCGCTAAAAAGAAGACAACCGTCAAAAAGAAGACGGCCAGTAAAAGTGCCCCGAAAAAGACGGCAGCCAAGAAGGTGGCCCCCAAGAAAGTAGCGAAAAAGGCGGCCAAGAAGGCAGCCCCCAAAAAGGCGGCAACCAAAAAGACCGCGAAAAAGGCGGCTCCTAAGAAGGCGGCCAAAGAAAAAGTCCCGGCCAAGAAGAAGCGACCCTCGGTGAAGGATTTCATCAAGCATCCTTCTCACACACCGGCTATTTTCAAACCGCCATCGAAGCGCTTGAGCCGCATCATTTTCACAATGGAGGACGTGCGGGAAGTTCTCAAGAAGCGGGCGGAAGAGGAAAAGCTGGAAAAGGAAGAGAAGAAGAAACTCAAGACGGCGACCAAGAAGGTGGCAAAGAAGGCCGAGACGGTCGACTTGAAAAAGGTGACTCCCCCGAAGAAGAGCCACCACCACGCAGCTTCACTGGATGATATCCTCGGCTTGAATACAAGTACGCAGGGACCGGTTGCCAAGACCGGCACCGTACCGCGCAAATTCCAGAAATATTTTAAACTGCTCGTTGAGTTACGTGACGAAGTCCGTGAGGAACTGAACCTTCATTCCAGCGATACATTGAAACGTTCACAGAAGGAGGACTCCGGTGACATTTCCACTTCAGTCGACGCCGGAACGGATAATTTCGATCGCGACTTTGCCCTCAGCCTGCTTTCGGCCGAACAGGAGGCACTGAATGAAATCGAAGATGCCATCCAGAGGATTTACAAGGGCACCTACGGGAAATGTGAAGTAACCGGTGAGCCCATCAAGCCTGAGCGGCTTGAGGCTGTTCCCTTCACTCGCTTTTCGGTCGAAGGCCAAAAGGAATTTGAGCAAAATACCCGCAAAAAGGTGAGTCAAGCCGGGGCATTCCTGAACGAACCTTCCGGCGAAAAGATCACCTTTGGCGATGACGACGGGGACAACTGATCAGGGCGCCCCCAGCGCCTCCCCGAAGTCTGCTTCCGGTTACTGCCGGTTTTGGATCATCCTGAGCCTGATCCTATTCATGGACCAGTTGTCCAAGTGGATCATCGTTGACTATTCCGGGCTGACAATGGGCCTCTACCCACCATTTGGCGGGGTGGAAATTATCCCGGGTTTTTTCAACATCGTGTACTCAATCAACTACGGGGCGGCTTGGGGCATGCTTGAAGGGTTTGCCTGGTTGCTCATCCTGCTCGCCATCCTGGTCCTCGTCCTGATCGCTTTGTTCCGCGACCATCTGGAACTGGCCATGCGAGCCCAACAGTGGTGCTTCGGCCTTATATCGGGAGGCATCATCGGGAACACGATCGATCGCCTTTTCAGGGGCCATGTCGTCGACTTCCTCGACTTCCATCTGCCCTTTTATCGATGGCCCACCTTTAATGTCGCCGACTCGGCAATCGTCATTGGAACCTTCTGGTATATCTATCTTCAATTCCGTTCCCCAACGGCTAATAAAATTGATTAAATTTTAATGGTCGCATAAATGTTTCCTCGAATGGGATCTCGAATATCTCCGCAGAAAATCATTTACTTCAGTCTGGCCTTTGTGGCCGGAACGGTTGGGTTTGCACAGGAGGAAATAGAGACTGCATCCGGGGCGGATTCAATTCGCGAGAATTTGCTTTTGGTTGAGGACCTCCGCAAGGAAGGGGCATATGAAAAGGGTTTGGCCGTTGCCCAGGATGCCCTGAGAAATGCCGAGAACCTCGGAGAAGACGAACTGATCACAGAAGCGCTCTTTCAACTGAGCCTGATTCATTACTTTAAGGAGTCCTTTGAGGAGGCCAGGGTCTATATGGAAATCGGGCTGACCCACTCCCGCCTGCATGATTTGACGAAAATGGAGGGCGACTTTCTCAATGCACAAGGCGTCCTCGAGTGGAAGCAGGGAAATCTCTTTGAGGCGACCGCCAAACTCAAGGAAGCACTCGCCATCAAGAAGGAAGCCGGCCAATTGGTCAGTATGGCCAGCATTTCCAATAACATCGGGATCATCTTGTATTCCCTCAAGCAATACGAGGATGCCGTCGAGAGCTACAAGCAGGGGCTTGAATACCTCGGGGACCATGACAACCGCAGGATGTTAGCCTCCCTTCACAGTAACATGGGTGAATCCCTGATCCCCCTTGGAAAGTTCGATGAGGCGGAATACCACCTGCAGAAGTCGCTGGAGATCGAATTGGAAGAGAATGACCCCCTGGACTTGGCCTACACTTATTTCAATCTGGGAGAGCTTCGATCAGGACAGGGCCGGTCCAAGGAGGCAGTGGAGCTCTACAAAACCGCCCTTGAAGTCCAGTTGAAGCTGCAAAACACTTGGGCCGCCGCGCTGACACGGCTCAAATTGTCGCAGGAATATTTGGCTCAGGAAGACATTCCGCAAGCCATTGATGCCCTCATCGAGGGCTATGAAGAAGTGAAGGAGCTGAATGCCCTGCCATTGCTAAGGGATTACGCGGAACAATTTTCAATCCTCTATGACAAATCGGGCCTGTCCGGAAAATCCCAGTATTACGCGGATCTGCACCAGTGGTTTAAGCAGCGTCTGGAATCAGTCGACATCGGGACACGCATGTCCAACTTGCCTGACCCGGCCGCTATGGTAAGCACATTGCCCCTTCCCCCGTCACCTGACTTTTCCAAGATCAGAATTGCCACGCTGGGCCTGCTGGCGGTTTTAATCCTCTTCCTGTTGGTTGAGAATTTCCGCCTCCGCAAGGAGATGAAGGAAAAGTAGAGAACCTCAGTCTTTCAGGCTCGGGATATCCAGATCCGGATCAACATCCGCCTCGTAATCAACCCCGGAAAGACCGAACCCGAACAACTTCAGGAAATTTTCCTGATAGCCGGAAAAGTCCGTCTTCTCGTCAATTGTCTCGGTATTGACCACTGGCCAGAGGGCTTTGACCTGCTCCTGGATCTCGGGTTTCATTTCCCAGTCATCCATCCGGACACGTCCTTCTTCATCAAAGACAAGCGCACTGCCATCATACATCCGCGTCCGGAACAAGCGGTCAATCTGCTGAATGCAATCCTCATGAAGCCCGGCCTTCTTCATCACTTTGAAGAGAATTGAGATGTACAGGGGGACAACGGGGATGGCACTGCTGGCCTGGGTAACAACTGCCTTGTTGACAGAAATAAAAGCCGCCCCCCGCTTGATTTTAAGCAGGGCATCAATGCGCTCGGCCGTCTCCCGCAAATGCTTCTTGGCCTGTCCGATCGTGCCATTGTGATAAACCGGCCAGGTAACTTCCGGACCGACATAGTCATAGGCGACAGAATGGCATCCCTCAGCCAGGCAACCTGCTGCCTCGAGCTGCTCCATCCAGCGTTCCCAGTCCTCACCGCCCATGACCTTGACCGTTGAGTGAATCTCTTCCTCGTTAGCGGGCTCAATGGTGATCGGGGAAATCGTCTTCCGGTCCGTATCGAGGTTGTTGGCAGTAAATGGCTGACCAATTGGCTTCAGGGTGCTCCTGTAAGTTTGCCCATCGGCTGGATCCGTCCGCCTTGGTGAAGCAAGGCTGTAGACAACAAGATCGACCGATCCCATTTCCTTTTTAATCAGCTCGATGGCCTGCGTCTTCAGTTCATCCGAGAAGGCGTCCCCATTGATCGATCCGGCATACAAGCCCTCCTTGGCCGCTGCTATCTCGACTGCGGCAGAGTTATACCATCCGGCAGAGGCGGGTTTTCCATTTCCAGGCGGGCGCTCAAAGAAGATCCCAAGCGTGTTGGCGCCAGATCCGAAGGCCGCAGCCACCCGGGAAGCCAAGCCGTAACCTGTGGAGGCGCCGATTATGAGGACATTTTTCGGTCCATCCTTGATCGGGCCATTGGACCGCACGTGTTTAATCTGTTCCTCAACATGTTTCGCGCAGCCATCTGGATGAGCCGTGATGCATACAAATCCCCGGATTTTTGGTTTTATGATCATAGGTATAATTTTTGCCTGACGGTAAATCCCCACCAAGGTGGCGCAATGCCAAAATTCGAACCGGGGCAGTGCTCGACTGGCTGGGAACTGGGAGGGCCCTTTTCTCCTTTAAGTCCTTCCGAGGATTCCCCATCCTGCCCCTATGAGCTCATCGACAAATTCAAAGCACAGCCTGACCATACAAATCCTCGCTGGAATGGGAATTGGCGTCGTTGTCGGGCTTTTGTGCAGCCTGATCGTGAACAGGACGGGAGGGTTTGTCGGTGATTTTACAAGCGACTACCTTGTGGAGGGGCTCTTCAACCTGCTTGGGCAGGCCTTTCTGGCGCTCCTGCGCGTGCTGGTTGTGCCACTCGTCTTCGTCTCCCTGGTCTGTGGAACCGCTGCCCTTGATGATGTGCGCAAGCTGGGAAGGATCGGGGTCCGAACGGTCGGCCTTTACCTGATGACAACCGCCATTGCCATCACCCTTGCGCTGATTGCCGCCATTATCGTGGGTCCCGGGAAGGGCTTCGGGCTGGCCACGGATGTCTCCTTTGAAGCGGCAACCCCGCCCTCGCTGGTCGATGTCCTGATTGGGATCTTTCCAAAGAACGTGATCGCCGCGATGTCGCAGGGCAATATGCTCCAGATTATTGTCTTTGCGGTCCTTTTTGGACTGGCCCTGACCCTTTCGGGTAAGCCCGGAAAGCGCTTGCTGGCCATTTTCGAGGACATGAACGAAGTCATCATGACACTGGTCTGGATTGTCATGAAACTGGCTCCCTACGGCGTTTTCGCCCTGATTGCCCGGACCTTCGCGACACAGGGATTCGATGCCTTTGGCCCGCTGATCAAGTATTTCGTCCTCGTTCTGGGTGTGCTCTTCCTGCACGCGCTGGTCACCTATCCGCTTTTGTTGAAGGGGTTCTCGGGACTTAATCCCGGACCGTTCCTCAAAAAACTCCGGGAGGTGCAGATTTTCGCCTTCTCCACCGCCAGTTCCAACGCAACCATCCCGATCACCCTGAAGACAGTTGAGGAAAAGCTGGGCGTGAAGAACAGCGTGGCCTCCTTCACCGTCCCCTTGGGCGCGACCATCAACATGGACGGTACCGCGATCATGCAGGGAGTCGCGACCGTTTTTATCGCCCAGGCATACTCGATGGGCCTTGGGGTGACCGACTACCTGATGGTGATCATGACAGCGACCCTTGCCTCCATCGGCACGGCTGGTGTTCCCGGGGTCGGGCTCATCATGCTCAGTATGGTGCTGACCCAGGTCGGCCTTCCCGTGGAAGGAATTGGCTTGATCATCGGAATTGACCGCCTTCTCGACATGGTCCGGACCGCTGTCAACGTGACTGGCGACAGTACCGTTTCCTGTATAGTCGCCAAGGGCGAAGGTGAGCTGGATGAGCGGGTGTACAATGACAAGGAAAGCGTCCAGGAGACATAAGCCGATTCCATTGTTGAATCGCTCATTCCGGTTTAGTCCTCCATGTCATTTGCATCCCTGAGTCCTTTGGCATAGCCTTCTTCAATATGTCCTTCTCCCTGAAGTCTGATTTCAAACCAACCGGTGACCAGCCCCGGGCCATTGCCCAGTTGGTGGATTCAATCCGTTCAGGCAACAAGTGCCAGACCCTGCTTGGGGTAACCGGATCAGGGAAGACCTTCACGATGGCCAACGTGATTCAGGAACTGCAGCGCCCCACCCTGATCCTTTCCCACAACAAGACACTTGCCGCGCAGCTCTACAGCGAATTCAAGAGCTTCTTTCCGGACAATGCCGTCGAGTACTTTGTCAGCTACTACGACTATTATCAGCCGGAGGCCTACATTCCGGCCACCGATACCTTCATCGAAAAGGATTCCTCCATTAATGAGGAAATCGAGCGCTTGCGGATCGCCGCGACCAGTTCGCTAATCTCACGGTCTGACGTGATTGTCGTGGCCTCTGTCTCCTGTATCTACGGGCTTGGATCACCGGAGGATTTCAAGGCCATGATGATTCCCATCGAGACGGGTAAGGAAATTGGACGGGATACCTTTCTTCACCGCCTCGTGGACAACCTCTACGAGCGCAATGACATCCAGTTCAAGCAAGGCTGTTTTCGCGTCCGTGGGGAAACCGTGGATGTCTTTCCGGCCTACATGGAAACGGCCATCCGGATTGAGTTTTGGGGAGATGAAGTTGAACGGATTCGGGCTCTTGATCCATTGACGGGTGAGACCGGGGACGCTTTTGACCAATTCCACCTCTATCCGGCCAATCAGTTCATCACACCACGGGATAAGGTGGATCGCGCAGTTAAGAATATCCGTACCGAGCTGGAGTCGCGCGTTGGGGAGTTTGAGCAGACGCAGCGCCTGATTGAAGCGCAGCGGATCCGCATGCGCACCGAGTACGATATCGAGATGCTCCAGGAAATGGGCTTCTGCCAAGGCATAGAAAATTACTCAAGGCACTTGTCCGGACGGAAGTCCGGGGAACGCCCCTTTTGCCTGATCGATTTCTTTCCGGAGGACTTTCTGACGATTATCGACGAGAGCCATGTCACGGTGCCCCAGATCGGTGGCATGTACAAAGGCGACCGCTCCCGCAAGGAGCGGCTGGTTGAATATGGATTCCGCCTGCCCAGCGCATTGGATAACCGGCCGTTACAGATTGATGAGTTTCGCCAGATCACAGGACAAACCCTCCTTGTTTCCGCCACGCCCTCACCTGATAATATTGCCCAATCCGCCGTTGTTGCCGAGCAGATCATCCGCCCGACAGGTCTGCTCGATCCCATTCCGGATCTGCGCCCGTCAACCGGGCAGGTGGAAGACCTGATCAGCGAGACCCTCAAGGCTGTCGAAGCAGGCGAGCGGGTCCTTGTCACAACCCTCACCAAGCGCATGTCTGAAGACTTGAGCACCTTCCTTCGCGAACGGAAGATTCGCGTGGAATACCTGCACAGCGATATCGATGCAATTGAGCGTGTGGAGATCCTCCGAAATCTCCGTGCCGGGGAATTTGACGTCCTCGTTGGCGTCAATCTCCTACGCGAGGGACTCGACCTTCCCGAGGTTGCCCTGGTTGCCATCCTCGACGCTGACAAGGAGGGCTTCCTGCGCAGCGCGACCAGTCTCATCCAGACAGCCGGCCGGGCAGCCCGTCATGAAAAGGGACGGGTCCTCCTCTATGCGGATGTCATGACGGATTCGTTGAAGAAAGCAATTGCCGTAACCGAGGAACGCCGTGCCAAACAGCTCGCCCACAACCAGGAGCATGGGATCACCCCGAAAAGTGTCAGGCGGGCAATCCAGAAAAGCCTTCACTACGGCAAGAAGGAAGCGGCTGATCCGGTCTCCGTGGCGGAAGCGCATGGCGATGAGAATGTCGCTGCGGTCATTGCGGAGCTTGAAGAGGAAATGCTGGCCGCCGCCAACGATCTCAAGTTTGAGCAGGCGGCTATCCTCCGTGACCAGATTGAAGCACTGCGCAACCCCGGAAGCTTTGAGCCAAAGCGCAAGGGTAAGCGCTACAAGCAACGCCGACGGTAGTAACAGGACCGATGTGTTACAGGCCTCTAGTGTTACAGGCCTCTGGCCTGTATTCTCCAACAACAGGCCGGAGGCCTGTGACACACTCAGCCGAAGCGCTGGTGCATGGCGCGAACCGGGAAATTGCGGCCCGGACAGACCGTGTGGTTCCGGTCAATCTCCTTGTGCACGGCAAAGGTGTAGTTATTTTTCAGCACATTACCACCAAGGTGATCGACAAGTGCACGGAAGGAGGCGAGCTGTTTCCTTGAAGGATGTGTCTCTTCAAAATTTCCAACCATGCAAATCCCGATTCCACGCAGGTTCACTTCGTGCTTGCGGACGTGACCGCCCTGTAATTGCTCCTTCCAACGCGGACCCACCTCGATTTCGCCATCGCCGGAATTAATCCCGTTACCGATGACAAAGTGATAAGCCAGCCCGTTTTGCATCCCGCGGCGGCGGTGGTTGCGGTCGTAGATCTCCGCGTTGCCGTACTTGGTCGCGCTGTGGTGACCCACAATGTACTTCCAGCGGGACCGGTCGACCCGGACGCCTGCGAGAAGGGCCGCAATATCCATATGATTGCCCGAAGGCTCCGGAATCTTCAGGGCCTGCCCGATCTTGATCATATCCGACTTCAATGCGTTGACCCGCTTCAAATCACGAACCGTCACCCCGTAGCGCACAGCAAGAGCGCTGAGAGTATCACCCTTCCGGACAATGTGTACGTTGGCACTGGCCGCCCAGAGGGAGCCTAATCCAGCGGGCAAAATCAAAGCCCCCAAGCCAACAATAAATTTACGACGGTCCATACAGAAACGGTATTGTGGAAGACGGTAGCAGATTGCCTTAAGCGGGGTCACGAAGAAAATGCGGTCCCCTTGAGTCGG